>DJEF01000059.1:52798-68594 GCA_002431285.1 Ruminococcaceae bacterium UBA5905
GTTGACGGCGAACCGCAGCAGCCCCGGAATGGCCACCAGCTTACGGATCAGGCCCTCGGTCTTGTTGTTGGATTTGTCCTCCCGGTTTTCGGCCACATACTTCTGGATTTTTTCTTCCACCGTAAAGATGGTGTCGGTCAGATCGAAATAGATCTTGGACATGGTGCCGCCGTTGGCGGTGTCGGCGTGGCTGCCGGACAGCACCACCATGCCGATGGCCAGCTCATTGCGGGCATAGGCGCGCTTATTGACGATAAAGCGGTTAACCGCCGGATACTCGCATACCATACGCACATAGGCCGCCATGATCACCGCCATATGGCTGATGGACACGCCCTCGCGGCGCTTCTGCCGTATGTAGGAATCTATGGGCGCCAGCGGGATATCCAGCGTGATGGCGTTCATGGAATCGCTGCGTTTCGCCATCACATGGGCGGCGATGCGATACATGGGATCGGTATGACGCAAATAGGTGCCGTCGGCTCGTTTCATGCACTCTGCTCCTGTCTCCGGTAGATTTAAGGCAATACCGCATCAAACGCATCTGCCGACTTTACACGGTGCCACCTTGACCTTATTAAAAGCAGTATAACACACCAACCGCCATTTGTAAATAATTTGTGAAGATTTTTCGCCTTTTCCCGACATTTTTCATAGGGGCTGTATGCGGAATCCCCGTATGCAGACCCTATGCGGCGTCTGCACTGTCCGTTTTATTGTACAGTCGCAGCGGTATACTATACACAAAGCACCGCATAAGGAGGGCATTTACAATGGGATGTGTGGAGATCAGCAACAACGACCGGGTGTGGGAGATCCTCTATGCCAGCGTATTTCTGGAGGGCAAGGAACGGGAGGAGGCGTTGCAGCGCTGCGGCGTCACGCTGCCCACGGCGGCGACTATGGCATAACGAAAAAAGGAGACAGCACCGAAATATCTTGCATTCCGCCGCCGAACCTGCTACTCTGAGGATAAGAGTGGCGTTTCGGCGGCGGAAATTTTTTCCGCACTCGGAAAACAAACGGGGTTCTTCATGTGTCTCTTAATTGAACGGGAAGGAGTGGGAACGATGGAACGGTCGGCGCAGACCCGCTGGCGGGCATTGGAAAAGGTTTATTCTGAGCACCGGGTCGCCGTTTATCACACGGCGCTCAGCTTTGTCCAATGCCGGGATGCCGCAGAGGATATCTGCCAGGAGGTGTTTCTGTCTCTGTACGGCACCTGGGAAAAAGGCACACAGGTCCGCCATCTGCGGGCATGGCTGCTGACGGCGACCCGCAATCGCTGCGCGAACTATTTGCGGGACCGGCAACGGGAGGAGCTCACGGCAGACGGGGAGGCCCCGTGGGATATTCCCGCGCTGGATGACGATGAGCTGCTTGTCAAAGAATTGCTGGAGAAGCTGCCGGGCGATGAGTCTCTCGTCTTCTGCCTGCATTGTCTGGACGGATACTCCTATCGGGAAGTGGCGGCCGGATTGTCGCTCCCCATCGGAACCGTCCAAACCCGCGTGCGTTCCGCCCGCAGACGGCTGAAGGCACTGCTGTAAGAAAAGGAGGATCTCGGATGAAGTATCTGCATTTCATTCAAACCGCCCGGACGATGCGAAGACGGGCGACGCCGGCGGAGCCGCTTTGTCCGCCGGAGGATAGACCGGAAAAATTGCCCGTCCGTTGCCCCCGCCGCCGGATCGCGGCGCTGACGGCGGCGGCAGCGGTGGCCGCGGTGGTGCTGGCGGGCGGCGGCGTTTGGCTCTCCCGCACCGCGCCGGTCACTCCGGGCAGCGACACGCCGCCCCATAAAACCGGCGGAATTGCGGAGGAAAAGCTCCACACCGAGGTGCGGCTGGCGGCGTTGGCCGGTCAGGACACCCCGACGCCGCTGGCGGTCTATGCCGGGGTGCTGACATTCAACGCCGGCAAGGGCGGCACCGCCGCCGACCACGAGGGCTGCTCCTGCGTGGTTTACAGCGCCGCCGACGGCACGGTGTTTTGTCCCACCCACGCGCTGCAGGAGCTGCTCGCCGGGAAAATTCAGGGCGAGATCCGGGTGAAGCATCTCAGCATCCCCCTGGGGCGGGTGCTGTTCACCGCGGGGAGCCGCGCCTATTTCTACGACCTGAACACCGCCGAGCTAAATGCGGTGCCGACGGACCTGAGCAGCACCGCTACGGTGATGGCGGGGGACGCCGCCGATTTTGAAAAGGAATATTGCATTCTGGAGGGCAACGGCAGCGGCGACCGCAGCACGTATTACCTCGTTTCGATGCGGGCGCGCACCGTGGAGAATCTGGAAAGGGCGGGCGCCGACGGCAGCACCCGTTTGGCGCTGGATACGTCGGCAAAAATCAGCAAGGGCGGGCAGTTCGCCGCCTATATCCTCGACAACGACAAGGCGAACACCACCGCCCGCACCAACGTGCTCATCCACCTTGCCACCCGCGCGGTGCATACCTTCACCGGCGAGCTGCTGGACAGCACCCCGGACGACCGGTATTTTGTGGCGATGGCCGACGGCGGGCTGAGCGTATACGATACTGCGGCCGGGCGGGAGACGCCCTTTGCCGACAGCGGCTGCCCGCTCCAGTATCGGTATGGCTTGCGGCAGCTCAAGACCTATCAGAACAGCTTTTATGCCGATTATGCGCTGCTGGATCGGCTGACCGGCGCAGAGACCCCCATCAGCGGGCATCCGTCGGCCAGCGCCCTCAGCCGGGACGGCACCACGGCGTATGTGTTCGATCGCAATAAAACCGCCATCGACGCCTACGATTTTCTTGCCGGGGAATGGTATACCCTGCCGCTCTCCGAAGAATTCCTGACGCTGCTGCAGGAAAACGCCGCCAAAGAAATCCATCTCTATTTCTGCACCAACACCGACGGCAGTGTGACACTGACCTATTATGTGACCCACCTGGACCGAGTGACCCCGGAGGAACAGATGGCGGAGGAGGCCAAATACCCCTCCTCCATGTGGTACGAAATGCTGACCGGCGACGCGGTGGTTTCGATTGCCTCGCTGCGCCCGCTGGTGGAGAAGTATTACCCGAACGGCTCTCTGGCGCTGTATGAGGGGGCGGGCTACGCCTATCTGGAGGTCGCCGATTTCTGGCGGAGCGGAAGCGGATATCCCTCTTTCCGCACCTATGCCATCGAGGATTACAGCGCCGGGTGGTTCTATCTTATGGACGAGTCCGGTACGCAGCAGCAGGTGCTCTGCGCAAACCGCCTGTCCGCCGACGCCTCGCAAAAAACGGCGGCTCTGGCGGCGGACTGCCATATGCCCAAGGTGACGGCCACGCGGGATTTCCCGTATCTCAAGGACGGGACGGTGGATGCGAAAGGACTCACCGAGTCGCTGTACACCTCCGCGCATATTCTGTCCGGCAATGTTTCCTATTCTCTTTTCCCCGAACGCAGCGATGCCGGTTGGATCACCAATCTGGATCACCCGGAGGATATTGCGGCGCTGCGCAACTTCCTGACCTTTGTGGATCGGCTGCCGTTCACAGACGCCCCGCTGGACAACGGCTATGCCAGCCGGTTTGCCGCCAATGAAATGTATATCGTCCGCATCCGCCGTTCCTCGCCCGATGCACAGACGCCGGAGTTGTTCAACTTTGCTTTCGGACGCACCCGCTCCGGCGGCTATGAGATGCTGTATCTGGCTCAGGACGGAGGACACCTTGTCTCCATCACCGCCGAGGAGTATGCCCGGTGGAAGCCATGGGCAGAGGCGTGCATTCGGCGTCAGAATATCCCCTACGAGCAGCGGTAGCCGCCGCTCTCTCCAACGGCTCCGCAAAAGCGCCCCCGTTTCCGGCAATATGCCGGGAACGGGGGCGCGTCGATTTTCGGACGATGGAAAACTCCGGGCTTTTCCGTGCTGTCGCTCAGCGGAACAGCCCCAATATTTTCGACAGGATGCCGGTGGACTGCAGGAACAGAATGAACATCATGACCGGAGCAATATACCGGATCATGACCCGATAGAGCTTTTTCCGGCGGAATTTTTCTCCGTTTCTTTCCACCTCGTCGGTGACATACTGCGGCTTCACCACCCAGCCGATCAGAATGGTGGAAATCAGCGCAATGAACGGCATCATCACGCTGTTGCTGATATAATCCATCACATCCAGCAGCTGCCCCGTCGAACCGTTCGGCAGCTTGACCTCAAAATAGAACAGGCTGTATCCGAGGGCGATGCAGGCGGACGCCGCCAGATATATGGCGGACAGGACCAGCACGGTCTTTTTGCGGCCGGTATGGAATATTTCCATGCAGTTCGCCACGATGGATTCAAGCACGGATATGCAGGAGGTCAGGGTGGCGAAAATCGCCGACACAAAGAAAAGGACCCCCACAAACACACCGGCCTTCCCCATGGCGGAAAACACCTTGGGCAACGAGATGAACATAAGGCTGGGACCCGCGCTCATCCCCTCCGTGCCCGAAAAAACGAATACCGCAGGGATGATCATGGCGCCCGCGATCAGCGCCACTCCCGTATCAAAAATTTCGATCTGATTGACCGACTTGCCGAGATTCACCTGGGGCTTGACATACGAGCCGTAGGTGATCATGATGCCCATGGAAACGCTCAGCGAAAAGAACAGCTGGCTCATCGCGTCAAGCAGGATTTCCAGAAACCGCTGCAAGGTCAGTCCCCTGAAGTCGGGCTTTATGTAATACAGAAGTCCCTCCAGACCGGTGCGGGTCTCGCCGGCGGCATTGGTGTTTTTCAGAGTCAGCGAGAACCCGGCTATCACCACGACGAGAAGCAGCAGGATCGGCATCATGAATTTCGAGACGCGTTCGATCCCGCCCTCGACCCCTTTATAGACCACAAAGGCGGTCACGGCCATAAACACGAGCGCAAAGATCACCGGCGAGACGGAGGAAGAAATGAATCCGGTAAAATAGTTATCCGTCGCCGCCTCCTGCGCCTGACCGGTCAGATACAGCACGGCATATTTCGTGATCCACCCGCCGATCACGGCATAATAGGTCATGATGATCACCGGGACAAGAAAGGTCAGTATGCCCAGGAACTTGAATTTGGGGTGCATCTGCGCATAGGCGCCGATGGCGCTCTTTCCGGTGCGGCGGCCGATGGCGATATCGGAGGTCAACAGCGTGAAGCCAAATGTGAGCACCAGAATCAGATAGATCATCAGAAACAATCCGCCGCCGTCTTTGGCGGCAAGATACGGAAACCGCCACAGGTTGCCGACTCCGACGGCGCTCCCCGCCGCGGCGAGAACAAACCCCAGCTGCCCGGAAAAATGATTGGCCTTTTTCTCCATTACTATACGTCCTCCATACAAAACTGCCGGAGAGAATCATAGCACAGAGCGCCTCATAAATCAAGAGGCCACTTTCACCAAAGCCCGTCCGGCAGGAGGAATAACCCGATGCGCCCCCATTAAGGGGATTTTCTTCTGCACGATGATCGAACGATGGCAAGACAGACGTGCCGCATAGCCCGACCGCTTCAGGACCTCCCGCTCCACGCACACGAGCATGGTCTTTGTCCCGGCGAGAAGTGTGTCCGGCCCTTTTTCACCCTATCTTCCCGCATTATCTCAACAAGCCAAACGAACCATTTTGATGCTCCTAATCGTTTCGGTTTTACGGCGCGTATCCGTCATCCGTCCGACGCGATCGCGGCCGGTTCATTCCGCGCGCGCCAACGCGGCAATGTCGCCGGACCGAATGGCCGGGATATTACGCCGAATCTTCTCCGCGTCCCAATCCCACCAGCGCAAAGCCTCCAGTCTCTCGATCGTCGCCTTGTCAAAGCGCTGGCGGATGGGTCTGGCGGGAACGCCGCCCACGATGGTATAGGGCGGCACGTCCTTTGTCACCACCGCGCGCGTGCCGATGATCGCCCCGTCGCCGATGGTCACGCCCGCGAAAATGACGGCTTCATAGCCGATCCACACGTCGTTGCCCACCAGAATATCGCCGTGGTTATCCCACGCATCGGCGATGGAATCCGCATCCGCAGGCAGTTCCCACTCCTCAAAGAAGATCGGGAACGGATAGGTGGAGAGACTGCCCAGCGTATGGTTGGCGGCATTGAAGAGGAACTTTGCGCCGCAGGCGATGGAACAGAATTTACCGATATGCAGCCTGTCATGGTTGCATTCGGGATAGTGATACAGTACATTGTTGCGCTGAAAATCCCGCGGGTCGCGGACAAAATCGTCGTAGACGGTATAGTCGCCCACGGTAATGGCGGGGTCGGTGATAACATTTTTCAGATATACCGTGCTATGCCCCTGGGAACGGGGATAGATCTTCCAGGTTGGGATCATGGTCATCGTCTCCTTTTTCAACGGTATTCTTTCGTCCTGCTTCCGATCAGAACAGCTGCCCGGGCAGCTTCTGCTTCTCCTTATGCGGAAAAGTAGCCTCAAACCGCGCAAAGCCCTCCGGATCGCGCTCGCAGACGAAATACCCCTCCGGGTCTTTGTAGGTGCCGGAAATACCGTCCAGAAAGCCGGGCGTCAGCTCCTTGATGAGGAAATAGTCCGCCTCCGGATCGTCCGCATAGCGCACCCCTTTTGTTTTGGCCGGGACAAAGCCGGATTGGCCGTAGAACAGAATGTTGCCGGTGATGGCCAGCGCTCCCGCACCCATTTCCCGGGCCTTCTCCATGGAATAGTCCAGCAGCCGCTTTCCGTAACCCTGCCGCTTGTATGCGGGCGCAATGCCGATGGGGCCGAAGGTCATGATCGGTACCTTTCGTCCGTCATCGCAGTCGATCTCCGACCGCACATAGATGACCTGCCCGATCAGCTGGCCGTCCAGTTCCATCACAAAGTCCAGCTCCGGCACGAATGCCGGATCGTTCCGATAGCAGTGCAGCACATAGTGCTCCATGCAGCCGGGACGGTAGACATTCCAGAATGCCTCCCGGGTCAGGTTTTCGACGGCTCTGTACTCGTCCTTGGTTTCAAGTCGGATGAGAATATTGTTCTTTGACATGGTTTTTCTCCTTTTCCTGTATCAATGATTTTGTCGATCAGCCCATAGGCAACCGCTCTCCGGGCTGATATACCCTATTGCGTTCTGTACCGGCGGCTGCCGCCGCAGAGGGATCAGCCCCCATTCTCGGAAAACTCCGGGGCGGCCGCCGCGCGGCTTTCCGCCTGCGCCCCGATGCGGCCGGGACACTCGTGACCGGATCCTGCACCCCATGCCGCCTCAAAGGACGATCCGCGCGATCTCCATGGTCGCGATCTTCAGCAGCGCGCCGCCGGACATCACATAGAACCAGACCTCCCGCGCCTGCTGCGTTTTGGCGATGGGCGTGGCAACGGCGGCCACCATGATCAGCAGCGCGCCGACACAGCCGACGACGGTCGGTACGCTGATGAGCGGAAACAGCCCCGGCGCACAGCTGCCGTCGATGGCGTGCTGAATCGTTCTGTCCAGGCCATCCCGCGCCGCCGCAAAGCAGCAGATCACCAGACCGAAGATCAGCAGAAGTGCACTTCTGCGTCCCCAGTATAGAATATTTGCGCGCTCCCAAACCGAATACCCGATGAATCCAAGCAACACAAGGATCATCAGGGTTGTCGCCGTCGTAACGGCATTGCCAAAATAGAGTTTCATTCTCTCTGCACCCCCTTAGTATGACATTGCAACCACTCTGCACCCATCGCAGCAGCCGGCCGCCACACCGGTACGGCCCCCGACCTTCAGCCCGGTAATCCTCACAAAGCCCTCTGCGTATTTGGCATTTTCCAGAGCGCCCGGCACTTCATTTGCGAAGCTGAAAGCGCCGTCCTTACTGCTGAATAAATACCCTCTTTTCATTTCTTTTCCGCATTTCGGACACATCACGATAAATCCCTCCCATTCTTATTGCTGTGCGTTATACCAATGGAGCACAGCGCTTAAATTCTCCGCTTTGACCCGCTGGCCCCCGTGGAGCATCCTGTCCAGCATATCGTCCTCCTCCGGCGTGCGCTCTTTCTTCGCGGCAAGACTTTTACCGGCCGCCTTGACCATGATCTCCATCATGACTCGATACAGGCCGCGCAGCTTTTTCACATCAAAGTTGCCTTGCAGAGTGAACAGCGGAACGGCTGCCGGAACAGCCGCCTTTTTCCGCACGCTTTCGGTCTGCGTTCCGGTCTGCCCCATGCCCACCGCGCAGACCGCTCGTATGCGATATCGCTTGGCGGCGCCGGCGTAGCCCTTCACGGCGCCGGCTGTGATCCAGCCGAGGTAAATGACCTCCGCTCCGGTCGGGACGGCCTTTTTCGCCTCGGCAAGCGAATAGACCGGAAGTCCGGTTTCCTGTGCCAGCAGCTCGGCATAGCGCTTGGTGCTGCCGGTGTTGGTGGTGTAAATGAGCGCGTACATACAAACTCCTCCGTTCAAAAAACAAGACGCAGCGCATGATCGGCTTTGCGATCAGCACTGCGTCTCAGCGTCTGGCTGTCTGGCTTCAACAATAAAATGTTTGGCGTTGATAACGCTTTCGCGCCTGCATTTCGGGCAAAACAGCGGAAATGCTTTCAGCTCCGTTTCCGGCAAGAGCTGCAGGCGCGTTTTGGCTCCGCACAGCGGGCACAGGACCCAGTGCTTTTCTTCTACGGTCTCTTTCATGCGTCTGTCCCTGACTTTCTATACCCGGATTCGATCTCCGCAATAAAGCGGTCGATGTGGGCACGCAGCATGGGAGCTATGCGTTCTTTCTCGCTTGCTCCATCGTAAACACTGTAAAGCAGGAACATCGGTCCGTAAAATCCCAACGCCAGCTGCATGGCGGCATCGTCGGAATCCGTCAGCTTACGGAAGATCGCCGCCATATACGCGGTCGGGCCGGTGGCCAGATACTCGTGATACAGCCGGGCGAGCTTGGGGTCGCGATATTGCTCCAAGGTCAGCATTTTGCGGAAATTCGAGGAGAACGGCTCCTTCGTCCAATGGTCAAACTGCGCCATGCTGTACGTGCGGATGTTTTCGATCGGTGTGTGCAGATACGCCTCCGCAAAGCCGTCCGGCTCCGTTTCCGGCATTTCATATTCTTCGGCACGCTCATAGTCCATTTTGTTCATCCGCTCCACGATGCTGTCCAAAATCTCCTGCTTGCTCGTATAGTGTTTATACAAGGCACCCTTGGTAATCCCCAGTTCCCGGGCAATGTCGCTCATAGAGGTGCCCAAATACCCGCTCCGGGCGAATAATGCGAGCGCCGTCTCCAAAATACGCTCCTTGGTATCTCCGGCCATGATCTCACCCCCAAGTCAGCAGTAACCGTTCGGTTACTATTAGTATAGCAACCGAACGGTTACCTGTCAAGAGGTTTTTTGCAAATTTCGGTCATTTTTTCTTCCCCCCGATCCCAGCAGAAATCAAAACTGATCAAGCCACATCTGCCGAGTGGATAAGGAAAAGCCCCGGAAAACCTTGATTTTCCGGGGCTTTTGAAGCAATTTGGTTGTAAAATCGCGAGTGATCAGCGCTTGCTGAACTGCGGAGCGCGACGGGCGGCTTTGAGGCTGTACTGGGCTGAAAAAATCCCGATTCCCCTTGATATTCCAACACTTTTGAGGATGTCGCAACTGGACTTAGCCCGTACATTAACAGAAAGCATCGTTAAAAACGGGTATTTTCAAGGCATTGCGACAGGCCGTAACGCAGCGTTTACGACAGGGAAAAGCTCTTGAGGTTTATTATACTTGATTTTTGCATAAATGTCCATAGTTGTTTTACTGTTTTTATGCCCGGCGAGATATTGCACGGTCTTGGGGTCTACACCCATATATAAGAGGTTCGTAATGTATGTGTGGCGAAGCTGGTGCGGGGTCACATGGAAATCCAGACTATACACATGGTTCGGGAAGCCTTTCCGATGGCTTCCGAGAATGGGGCAGGTCGTATAACGGATGTGTTCCCCATTCACATACTTGTAGCTGATTTTCTCTCCTGCGGTGCGGCTTTTAACATGGTACCAAACTCCCACAAACTCTCCCTCAGAAAGGGGGCCACCCTTACGATTTGAAATCACAAAGGCAGATTTGGAAGATCGCTTTGCCTCTCGCAGACACTCTACCAAACACTTTGGAATGGGAATATCCCTTCTGGATGCCGGAGTTTTTAATACGGTAGAGATCTCCGGCTCTTTCCGGTGGCTTCCCCGCCATGCACGCCGGACAGAAATATATGGGGTCGGCACATGCCACGCTCTGCGCACAGTCAAATACGGCGCTTCAGTGTCCAGGTAGACCGAATCCCATTGCAGACCGAGAATTTCTTCCCGCCGCAAACCGGCGTATAGCCCCAGCATGATAAAGACATAGGGCGGCAATTCACGAACCGCATCCAACAGCCGCTGCACCTGTTCATCCGTCAACGGCTGCTTCTCTCCCTGCGGGACACCGCCGCCCTGGGGCGACAAATACACTGTGGGATTTTTGCTGATGATCCGGCTTTCCTCTGCCGCACGGAAAATGCACTTATAGATCACGATGACCGACTTATACACCGAAGCGGATTTTTGGGAAACCGGCACAAGGGCAAGCTGAATATCATCCAAAGTCACATCCGCGATCTTCTTCTCTCCGAGATACGGAATGATGTTTCGGCGTAGCAGGCGTTTGCGTCCTTGCTGGTCTGCAAGCCCACACGGTTGGGGTAGCCATAGGTCAGTGCCAGCGCCAACAGATCCTTCTGCTCGTTGGAAAGCATCTGATATTTGTTGCCGTGGTTCGGATCGCTTGACCCCGCATATTCGTAATTGTTCGGGAGCGGTACACCGTGTTCGATGCAAAAGCAGTACACATAGTCTGCTCCGTAAGTCCAATCCGCTCTGGAGCCGGTCAGCCCGTTTCGCTTGGCGGTGTAGTCGTGCATTTTCCGCACGGCGGGTGATACGGCTCCGCCGAAAGGATTGTCCTCGGCCCTGACGCCGTATGCAGCGGTGAAAGCGTTGCCGTCCTCGTCGGTCAGTGTGTAGTCCCAGCTGACATGGCAGTTAGTCAGATCCATGGTCACGCCGGATGCCGCCGAGGCGGTGATGGGGAGCATGGATGACAGCAGCAGCGTAAAGGCAAGCAGCAAGCTGCCGAGCTTGGTGATTTTTCGGTTCATTCTGTTCGTTCCTCCTTGTTTTGGGCGCAAAAAAACACCGTCCGAAAAAAGACGGTGCTTCTGCTTGATATGAAGTTGTTCAGCCGCCGTAAATGACGGCAAAAGCGATCTCTCCGTTCCGTTCGATCTGTACGACCTTGTAGCTCATTTCGGATACGGTCACACCGTTGGCCGGATCGGTGGAAGTTTTGACGATCTTATCCACATGGTATTGCAGTCGGCTGATCGTGCCGTCCACGCCTTCCTGTCGGAGATACGGCGTCCCGAAGTATCCGACATCCTGGGAAAACGCCATACTGTCCGTCCAGATAAAGCGAAAGCCCTGTGCCGCATAGCTTTCCGCATAAGCTCTGACTTCCGAGATGATCCTGTCAAAGTCTGCCTGTGTGTAGACGGGATCAGATGCTGTATCCGGTGGCTCGGTCGGCGCTTCGGAGGGCTGTGTGATGATTTCGGGCGGCTTTGTTTCTGCCGTTTCCTGCGGCGCTTGGGGCGGCTGCGTGGGCTTTTGCGTCGGCGGTGTTGTTGTGAGCGGCGGTTCTGCGGTAACGCCCGGTTGCGGTTCTGTGGGCTGCGTCGGTTGCATCGTGCTTTCTGTGGGGATGGTTTCAGCGATTTCATTACCGGCCGAAGAATAAATTGGCTCCTCCTGTCGGGGCAAGGTGCTCTCTGTTATGCCTGCCCGGTCGCTTGCTGTGGATGTTTCCGGCGCATTTGACTGCGCGGCACAGGCGGAAAGCAGCAGGATACCCACCGAAAACACAAAAACCAGGATCTGTTTCATGAAAACGACCTCCTTTCGCCGTTATTGTACCCGAAGGCTGAAATCGACGCAACGCTATCTCTTTTTTCGGCAGGTACAGCAGGTTTTTGAGGGGGTGAGGTGTGGAGAGGGGGAGCGGTGAAGCGCCGCGCCGATACATCCGCATTTTGCAGGGCAGACCTGTCCCTTGGCGGAAAAATCTATCGTTCCATATCCCGCTGCCGCTTGCGATACAGCTCCAATGCCCGGATGATCGTATCCTCGATCGTCTGCGCGGGCGTCCCCGGCTTAAAAAATCTATTGATACGATCTCGCGGCAAGCGGAATTGTTCCCGTTGGTTGGGCTTTTCCTCCTCCATGATGGACAGGATCACCGCATCAGTCAGCTTCCCGTCGCGGCTGAACGCCTTCATCTTAATGGCCTGTGCAAGCGACGGCGTGCAGTCCTCACACCCCATGGTGTCATAAAGAGTGCGCTGCTCCTGTTCGGCAAGGTAGGATAGCTCTACCGCAGGGCGAAAGGCGATCCGACCTTCATCCACCATGTCCAGAATTTCCGGGATGAGGTTGGTGAGGCGGATATAGCGCTGGATTTGGCTGTGACTATCCGGTGATTCTATCGCCAGAAGCTCACGGGAAGTCTTTCCGTCAAACTTCTGCCCCAGTGGGGCAGAAGTTAAATCTGTCCGCTCTCCTTGCTGCCTTCGCATGGCATCCAGCTTCATTTTATAGGCAAATGCCTTTTCCGACGGCAATACGCGCTCGCGCTGGAGATTGCTGTCCACCATGATAATAACGGCTTCATCATCCGTCAGGTTGCGCACGATGCAGGGGATCGTGTCCCGTCCTGCCAGGACGCTAGCCAGCTTGCGCCGGTGTCCCGATACCATCTGATAACTGCCGTCCTCCAACTGCCGCACAAGCCCCGGCACCAAGACGCCGTATTGCCGCACACTCTCCGCCATTTCCATCATGGCCTCGTCCTGCTTTACCTTGAAGGGATGTTCGGGGAAATCGCTGATTTGGGCAAGCGGGATGTCCTGCACACTGTCGCGCTTGGCTTCGTCCCGCTGCTCCTGTGTGGTAAACAGGCTATCGAGTGATGTCAGCATCTCGGATGCGTTGCTTTTCGCCAATGCGTTCCACCTCCTTTACCAGCGCACCGTAGGCCGCGGCAGCCCGTCCGCGCGGCTCATGCCGGAAGATGCTCTTGTCTGCCGTGCTGATCTCCGCCAGCCGCACCGTAGCGGGAATGACGGCATCCAGTACGGGCAGATGCTTGCCAAAGTTTTCTTTTACCCCGACCACAATGTCTTTGCGGAAGTTTGTGTCATTCGCCATCGTCAGAAAGACACCGCCGATTTTCAGCTTGGGATTGATCTGCTGCCGGATGCTCTGCACCGTACCCACAAGCTCCGTCATGTCCTCAGCGGCCAGATAGTCCGCCTGCACCGGGATGAGTACATGATCCGCAGCCGACAGGGCATTGATGACCAACATACCCAGCGACGGGCGGCAATCCAGCAGCACATAGTCGTAATCCTGCTTGATGCCGTCCAGATAGCGTCTGAGCACGGTTTCACGGCTCATGACATTGACCAACCCCACCTCCACCGCCGATAGGCTGCGGTTGGCAGGGACAAAATCAAAGCCTTCATGATGGTGCAGGATCTCCGGGTGCTCCGGCTCGGTTTTGTTCTGCACAACGGCGTTCATCTGCTCCGACAGGGTATGCGGCAGCTCATGGGGCTTGCGCTGACCGAGCATCTTGGTGAGATCGCCCTGCGGGTCAACATCCACAAGCAAAACTCGTTTGCCGTCCATGGCAAGCCCCGCGCCGATGCAATAGACGCTGGTGCTTTTGCCGACGCCGCCCTTTTGGTTGGCTACGGCGATCACTTTACCATTCGCCACTTTGGGATTCCTCCTTGTCTGTAAATTTAGCTGCCTGCGGCGATGGCGGACAGCTATGTAATGCCGGGTACAGAAAAAGCCGTGTGGCTTTTGCTTTTGCCAGCTGCACAGTTTTCCTCATTGATGCCATAATAAAAGAAAAAATGTCAATTTACAGGTCTGAGCCCCTTGAAAAATGTCAAAATCGTGGTATAGTATTCTTGGAAAATGCACAGAATAGCCGTAGAGGTGATAATAATGCTGAAAAGAAAAATCGAGAAGGACATTATGCACTGGATCGAGGGAAGTGACCGAGCTCTGCTGGTATATGGTGTCCGCCAAGCAGGAAAGACATTTATTATCCGTGAATGCCTAAAGACTGCAGGCTGCGACTACATCGAATTTAATCTGATACGGCAACCGGAAATTGTAGATATCCTAAGCGGAGCGACGGGTATAGACGACCTAATTCTCAAGCTGTCTCTGTACAGCGATAAGAAGATCGTTCCCGGCAAGACTTTCTTTTTCTTTGATGAAATTCAGAAATATAAGGAGATCGTTACTAAAATTAAATTCCTTGTGGAGGATAAGCGGTTTCGATATATTCTGTCCGGCTCACTTTTAGGCGTGGAGATCGTGAACTTGAGGTCCGCACCGGTCGGCTATCTGCAGACGCTCAATATGTACCCCCTGGACTTTGAAGAATTTCTGCAAGTATTCAATGTAGGCCAGCCTGTATTGGACGTGCTGCGGAAAGCGTTTGCCGCGAAAACACCTGTAGACGATGTGATCCACGGTAAGATCATGGAGATGTTTAATCTCTACTTGATCATCGGTGGTATGCCTGCTGCGGTGGAAAAGTATCGGATGACTGGCAGTATCGACGATGTAATGGATGAGCACAGAGCCATCATTGAGCAGTATAAATTGGATTTTACGCAGTATGAAGCGGAAAACCGCAAGCTGATCATCGCGCATATCTACGAGCTTATCCCGGCGGAGCTGAACGAGAAGAACAAGCGGTTTATGATCGCGGACATTAAAAAAGGACTGCGCTATGATCGGGTCGAGGACAGCTTCATATGGCTTTGGAAAGCCGGTGTCGCTTTGGGCGTATTTAACACTACGGAACCCACAGTGCCGCTTATGCTGAATGAAAAGAGCACACTATTTAAGCTGTTCCTGTCAGATGTAGGACTGCTCACGACCATATACGGAAAAGCCTGCAAGCTGAAGATCGTCAGCAAGGAAAAGGATGTCAACAAAGGTGCTGTATATGAAAACGTGGTGGCGCAAGAGCTTCATGCCCACGGCTATCCGCTGTACTATTACAACAGCAAGAAAAAGGGCGAGCTTGATTTTGTAGTCGAGCACGCAGGGCGGGTGCTTCCTATTGAGGTAAAGAGCGGAAAAGATTATGAAAAGCACTCGGCACTGGACAATGTGATGGCCGTCACAGAATACGGAATAGAAGAAGCTTACATTTTTACAAACGATAATATAAGGACCAATGGAAAGCTGACCTATCTCCCTATCTATATGGTAATGTTCCTACAAGACGATCCGATCGAATTTGTTGACATTTCCGCGGATAGGTTCAAGTTTTAAACCCAAAAGTGCTGGTTTAAAAGTGAAAGCATCTCGAACCCTATATGATAGGGTTCGAGATGCTTTTCTCAATACCGTCCCTTCTGCCGTCAGCATAGCAGGCCGTACTCAACTTATCGATCCTGCGGCGGCATTTGCCCTGCGAAAAATGATAAAGTTCATTCGGTTTGGTCAAACCGTTTCAAACCCGGTGAAACCGTTTTTCGGAGCTTTTATTCATTTTTTATGCAGAGGCGATCTGCTCCGGATGACCGCATGAGCACCCCCCCAAAATTAGCCCATCCGTTAACAGTTTCGGGGTCAAAAACGGCACTTAGCCCATCATTAACATGAAATGATCGCGTCAAACCGGGTCTGATCCCATCAGATTTTTTGAAAGCAGAACAAACGCGGCGGATATAAGAAAACCCCGGAAAACCT
>DJEF01000059.1:68648-68784 GCA_002431285.1 Ruminococcaceae bacterium UBA5905
CGGAAAACCTTGATTTTCCGGGGCTTTTGAAGCAATTTGGTTGTAAAATCGCGGGTGATCAGCGCTTGCTGAACTGCGGAGCGCGACGGGCGGCTTTGAGGCCGTATTTCTTCCGCTCCTTCATACGAGGATCGCG
>DJEF01000059.1:68919-94467 GCA_002431285.1 Ruminococcaceae bacterium UBA5905
GGATGGCGCCGGCCTGGCCGGTCACACCGCCGCCGGCTACCCGGCATTCCACGTCGAATTTCTCGGTCAGACCGGTCAGAGCCAGCGGCTGACGCACGATCAGCTTCAGGGTCTCCAGGCCGAAATAGTCGTCGATGTCACGACCGTTGATGGTCACCTTGCCGGTGCCCTGGTACAGGCGCACCCGAGCAACAGAGGATTTCCGGCGGCCGGTGCCATAGAAAAAGGGTCTTGCATTGTAATCCATTGTAATAGCCTCCTTCAATCTCAATTACAGCTCGATCGCTTCGGGTTTCTGGGACGCATGGGGATGCTCCGCGCCGGCATAGCAATGCAGACGGGTCTCCGCCGCGCGGCCGATGGTGTTGTTGGGGATCATGCCGCCCACAGCCAGCTCCATCGCCTTCTCCGGGCGCTGCGCCATCAGCGTGGCGTACTTGGTGGTCTTCAGGTTGCCGATCCAGCCGGTGTGGCGCTGCCACAGCTTCTGCTCCGGCTTCTTGCCGGTCAGCACGGCCTGGGCGCAGTTGATGATGATCACATTGTCCCCGCAATCCACATGAGGGGTGAAGGTGGGCTTATGCTTGCCGCGCAGCAGCACGGCGGCCTGCACAGCGACACGGCCCAGGGGTTTACCGGCAGCGTCGATGACGTACCACTTACGCTCGACCTGACCAGCTTTTGCCATAAAAGTCATTGTAGTTTCCTCCTAATTAAGCGTTGAGCGCACCGTCGGGGCAACCGACGGTACCGGATATCTTGCATACGGGCGGCTCGTCCGACACCGTGAGACGTGCGGGAAAACGCCGCTTTTCTGCGGAACGTTCGCTATCATACCACAGGCGAAAACGGCTGTCAACCCCTAAAATCCGGAATTTTTCATTTACATCCCTCAATCTCTCGTTTTCTCTCGATTTTGCTACCGTTTGCTCCGATTCTCGTTTTTCATTTCATTTTTCGGCAGAGCATAAAAACCCCCGGCCGCAGCGCCCGAAAGCGCGCGTCCGGGGGATACACCGGGCTCAGCTGCGCCGGCCGACAGGCATTCCGCCGACGCTCGGCCGTGCCGTCCCCTGCGGGGACGGCACATCTGAGTTCAATCCAGAAAATCCTTCAGCTTTTTGCTGCGGCTGGGGTGGCGGAGCTTGCGCAGCGCCTTGGCCTCGATCTGACGGATCCGCTCCCGGGTCACGTCGAATTCCTTGCCGACCTCCTCCAGCGTACGGGGACGGCCGTCCTCCAGACCGAACCGCAGGCGCAGCACCTTGGCCTCCCGTTCCGTCAGAGACATCAGCACGTCGTCCAGCTGCTCCTTGAGCAGGGTATGGGAGGCTGCCTCCGCCGGGGCGGGGGCTTCATCATCGGGGATGAAATCGCCCAGATGGCTGTCCTCCTCCTCGCCGATGGGGGTTTCCAGCGATACCGGCTCCTGGGCCACCCGCATGATCTCCCGCACCTTATCCACCGGCATATTCAGCTCCTCGGAAATCTCCTCTGCCGACGGCTCGTGACCGTTTTTGTGCAACAGCTGGCTGGACACCTTCTTCACCTTATTGATGGTCTCCACCATGTGCACCGGGATGCGGATGGTGCGCGCTTGATCGGCGATGGCGCGGGTGATGGCCTGCCGGATCCACCAGGTGGCGTAGGTGGAAAACTTAAAGCCCTTGGTATAGTCGAACTTTTCCACCGCCTTGATCAGACCCAGATTGCCCTCCTGGATCAGATCCAGGAATTGCATCCCCCGTCCCACATACCGCTTGGCGATGCTGACCACCAGACGGAGGTTGGCCTCGCTCAGCCGTTTTTTCGCCTTGTCGTCGCCCTCCATGATCCGCATGGCCAGCGCCGTCTCCTCCTCCGGAGACAGCAGCGGCACCCGGCCGATCTCCTTGAGATAGGCTTTCACCGGGTCATCCACGGAGATATTCTCCGCCGCAATGACCTCGGTGGTATCGTCGGTATCCTGCCCCTCGGTGCCCAGCTCCAGATCCTCCAGCGGCAGATTGGCGAACTCGTCCACCACCTGAATGTGGTTGGCCTCCAGCATCTCATAGAGCTTGTCCATCTGCTCCGGATCGAAATCGAAGCTCTCCATGGCGTCCATGATTTCCTGATCCGTCAGCTTGCCCTTGCTGCGCCCCAGCTCCACCAGATCGTTGAGCTGGGTGGTTTTATCCTTTTTCGGGGCGGGCGCCGCCTCCTCCAGCTCTTCTTCGGCTTCCAGCTCCTCTGCGGCCTCCCGCGCCTGCTGCTCCCGCTCCGCCTGCAATTCCGCGTCCAGCGCGTCGTCGTCCACAACGGGGGTGTTCTTTTCCTTCTTGTCGCTCATAGAGTATGTTCCTTTCTGTTCTGGTCTGTTCTGAAAACGGCCGGGGCGATCCCGTGGGGAGTCCCCCCGGCGCATTTGGTTTCGTGTTGTCTCAGGATCGGCGCTTCTTCTCCCGCAGAGCCTCCATCATGCGGCGCAGCTCCTCATCGGAAACGGCCGCCGGGTCGCTCATGCCCCGCAGGGCGTATTCTTCCCGGATGATGGCGGCATATTCCGCCAGATCCTCCGGAGTGTCGGCCCGCTCCTGCGCCCCTCGCAGCATCCGGGCAATATAGGCCATATCCCGCTCATCGTAATCGGCGGACAAAAACGCCAGCTCAATGAGCAGCCCCTGCCGATGGCGCTCCAGCAGCCGGGTGTACAGCGTGCGGTTGAAATCCGTCACAAACTGCTCCGGCTGAATCAGCGCAGCGGCACGACCGATATAATCGGGGTGCTGGAGCAGCGCTCCCAGCAGACTCTCCTCCGCCCCCGCCGCCCGGGGGTGTGCCGCAGCCTGGGGGTTAACCTGTCCCAATTCCCGGGTTTCCTTACGCATCAGCTCCGGCAGACGGCGCTTGGTTTCGGTGCGCTGGCGGCTGCGGCGGGCGCGGTCGATCTCCTGCAGGATGGCATCCTTGGAGGTGGACAGCAGCTGCGACAGCCGTCCGGCATACACATCCCGCTCCACCGGGCTATCCAGCGCCGCCAGCACCGCCACCGCCTCTTTCAGATAAGCGATCTTGCCGTTGGAGGTTTGGATATCGTGGCGCTGACCGATCCCCAGCAGCTGATGCTCCACCGCATTGGCGGAGCGCTCCAGCAGCAGCTTAAAGGCCTCAGGACCGTTGCGCTTGATGAACTCGTCCGGGTCCTTGCCATCGGGGATGGAGACCACCCGCACATCCAGCCCGGTCTTGCGCAGCCGTTCGATGGCACGGGCGGTGGCTTTTTGTCCCGCTCCGTCGGCATCAAAAATAAGGTTGATCCGGTCGGCGTACCGGGCGATGAGCTGAATCTGCTCATCGGGGAACGCCGTCCCCAGCGCCGCCACCGTATTGGTGAATCCTGCCTGATGCATGGCGATGGCATCCATATAGCCCTCGCACAGGTTCAGCTCCCGTCCGGCGCTTTTGGCAAAGTTGAGGGCGAACAGGTTGCGGCTCTTGCTGTACGCCGGAGTGCTCTCGGTGTTGATATACTTGGGCTTGGAATCGTCCAGCACCCGTCCGCCAAAGGCCACCACATTGCCCCGAATGTCGATGATGGGGATGATCACCCGGTTGCGGAATACGTCGTACAGCCCGCCGTTGCGCCCCTTGGCCGCCAGAAATCCGGCGGTCAGCTCCTCCGGGTGGAAGCCCTTGTCCCGCAGCCCTTTCAGCAAATAATCCCACCCGGGCGGTGCAAAGCCCAGCCCAAAATGGCGGATGGTGGCGTCGGTATACCCCCGGCGGTGAAAATAGTCCAGCGCCACCTGCCCCTCGGGGCTGTACAGCGCCTTATGGTACAGCCGGGCAGCCTCCCGGTTCGCCTCCAAGATCCGCAGCCGCATCCGGGCGGCGGCATCGTTCTCCCGGCTGTTCTCCGGCATCCGCATCCCCGCCCGATCGGCCAAGAACCGCACGGCGTCCATATAGTCCAGATTTTCAATCCGCTTGACAAAGGTGATCACGTCGCCCCCCGCCCCGCAGCCGAAACAATAGAAAGAATTGTTCTCCGGATAGAGGTTGAAAGAGGGGGTCTTTTCCCCATGGAAGGGACACAGCCCCACCAGATTGCGGCCCCGGCGCCGGAGGGTCATATACCCGGACGCGACGCTCTCAATATCGTTTTTCAGCAGAAGCTCCTGTATAAAGGCTTCCGGCAAAGGCATCGCCGCCCCCTCCTTTCCGATCCGCCGCAGGTGGCCGCGCCCGGCTCTCGCCGTTCCCACAGGAACCGGCGGCCACGGGGACGCTCATCGCGGGATCATCGCCCAGCCCCGGGGGATGAACAGTTCCCGGTGGGTCTCCAGCGCAAAATTATCGGTCATACCGGCGATATAGTCGCACACCGCCCGGCGCACCCCATCCCGCTCCCGGATAAGGGCGTATTCCTCCGGCAGCCTGTCGGGATTCTCCACATAGTAGCCGAACAGCGCCGACAGCAGGCCGCCCACCTTGCTTTCCTCGCTTTTCGCCTTGGGATTCAGGTACAGATGATCGTACATGAAGGTGTGCAGCTCCCAGAAATACGGCTCCACCGCCGCATCCATGCCGATCTCCTCCACGCCATGTTCGACCATCGCCGACACCAGCGTGTCGATGCGGGCGGAGCCGCAATCCCCCAGCGCCATATGTACCTCCAGCGGGATATCCTCCTCCCGCAGCACGCCTGCCCGCACGGCGTCGTCCATGTCGTGGTTGATGTAGGCGATGCGATCCGCCCAGCGGACGATCTGCCCCTCCCGGGTGGCGGCCAGCTCCCCTTTGGTGTGGTGCAGAATTCCGTCCCGCACCTCGAAGGTCAAATTCAGCCCCCGGCCGGTGTTTTCCAGCTGCTCCACCACCCGCACGCTCTGCTCATAGTGGCGGAAGCCGCCGTCCATCAGCTCATTGAGAGTGCGCTCCCCGGCGTGGCCGAAAGGGGTGTGCCCCAGATCGTGGGCCAGGGAGATCGCCTCGGTCAGATCCTCGTTCAACCCCAGCGCCCGGGCAATGGTGCGGGCAATCTGGGACACCTCCAGGGTGTGGGTCAGCCGGGTGCGGTAGTGATCCCCCTCCGGCGCCAGAAACACCTGAGTCTTGTGCTTTAAGCGGCGGAACGCCTTGCAGTGCAGCACCCGATCCCGGTCCCGCTGATAGGCGGTGCGGTAGGGGCTGTCATTCTCCGGGCGCTCCCGCCCCCGGGATTCCGCCGCCAGAGACGCATAGGGGGATAAGATCTGCTTTTCGATCGCATCCCATCGGGTCATAGACTCCACCTCCGCTCCGTATCGAGATCCGGCCGGGGGATCTCCGCAAAAAAACGAACGACATCGGGTTATACGCAGACACCCGTCAAAATCCTGCAAAAATCGCAAAAATTTTTTTGCCCCCTGCGACAACCTCATTGCCGCCCCGCGTAAACCGCGCACGTCTGCCGCAGCAGCAAGCTAAAAGCCGCAAAAAACCGGGGTACGTCCCGGCGCAACAGGTCGGCAGGCTCCACCGTCGGTCGATATCCGCACGGCGGCGTATATTCACGCTTCGGCGCCGACCGGGAAGGGGACATACGTCTCCCCCTGCGCCGTCAACGTCAGCCGACCGGCGCTGCGCTCGGTCAGCGCTGCCTGCAGCGCCCCCTGCCGCTCCGTCTCCAGTGTGAACTGCACCGTCACCCCATCGTCGTAGCGGGTGTCGGTGATCCGGGCATTTTCCGCCGCCAGCAGCGCCGGGAGAAAGCCATACTGGGCATAATCGCACCGCACCTCCAGCTGTCGGCAGCGGCGCATCTCCACGATCCCCGCCGCCTCCACCGCCAGCCGGGCGGCGTGAGAATAAGCGCGCACCAGCCCGCCGCCCCCCAGCAGAATCCCGCCGAAATAGCGGGTCACCACCACGGCGCAGTCGGTCAGCCCGGTTTTGCGCAGCACCTCCAGCACCGGAATCCCCGCGGTGCCCTGGGGCTCGCCGTCGTCGGAATAGCGGCACAGATTGCCCCCCTCCAGCACATAGGCGTACACGTTATGGCGGGCGTCCCAATGCTCCTTGGCGCGGGCGCGGATGAACTCCAGCGCCTGCTCCTCCGTCTGCACCGGGCGAATATATCCGATGAACCGGGAGCGCTTCTCGGTGAATTCGTCGGCGGCCTCTCCGGCCACCGTGCGATAGCTGTCGCCGCTCATGGCAATCCCCTCCTAACACGAGAAAGGGCAGTGCAAATTCCTTGCACTGCCCGGGTTAAGCATCGGATGCTTATTTCTCGCCATTCAGACCAAAACGCTTGTTGAAGCGATCCGCACGGCCGCCGATATCGTTCAGCTTCTGCTTACCGGTGAAGAACGGATGGCACTTAGAGCAAATTTCAACCCGGATGTCCTGTTTGGTGGAACCGGTGGTGATCACATTGCCGCAGGCACAGGTGATCGTGGTCTGACCATAGGAAGGATGAATACCCTCTTTCATTGCTTGTCACCTCTTTCGGAATCCATAGACTAACGGATAGACTATACCACACCCGCACAGAAAATGCAAGTGTTTTTTGCAAATCTTCCGGAATTTGGCGAAAAGAGCCGGGAATTCCCCCATAGCGGCGCTCATTTCCAATCGGCCGCCAGCGTTTCTCGGGCTACCTTTATGGCAGGCAGCCGTTTTTTCACCAATAGATGCATTCCGAATTTGCGGCATGCATCGGCCAAGATGCTGTGCAGGTCCGGATCGCAGACCCGCAGCTCCGCCGGCTTTCCGTACCGTTCCACGAGATCGCCCAGCATGGACACTGCGGCACCCGGCTGATTGTGAGAGGGGGCAAGCAGCTGCTGTGCCAGCATACAGCCGCTCGCCGTATCCACTGCCACCAACAGGCGGGGGTAGGTTTCCCGCCCATCGTCATCCGCATAGATACAGTCCAGATACCACCAGTCCATCTCAACGGAGCAGGCGGACACAGACATCCAGCGTACCTGCCGCACCCAGTCATTTTCCCGTAGCGTTGCCACAGGGCGCAATATCGCTGATTCGTTCAGGGGAATAGCCAGCGGATGGGTATAGTACAGCTTGTCCTTGGGTTCATACCACCGGACGAGGGCTTTCCCGGCATCGAATTCCGGGTTTAATCCCTGTTCATAGACAGCGCGAAGCATCATGTGCAGATTTCCGAACTGATCGGTCAACCAATCCGTCTCCCGCGCGTCTATCGGGACAGGCGCATACCCGACGGCGTAGCGATCAAAATGCAGCCACGCACCCCGTCCGCGAAAACCGAAACCCAATTCCCGGATCTGCGTATAGCTGTTCCGGCTCAGCGCCGTCCGATCATCCCACAGAGCGATCCACGCATTTTGCAAGCAAAAGGTCGGCTCGTCCTTCTCGTTCTTCCACGTCAGACGCCGCCGGGCGCGGAGATAATCGTTTTCACCGCGATAACAGGCGATGCCGCGCCCACCTGTCGGGGCCGAAATGAAGGAAAAATAGACCGGCTCGGCTTTCTCACCGGATAAGTACACGAATCGGTCGGATGCCGCAAAATCTCTCCACGGATTCAGCGCTCCAATCAGCTGAGCCACCTCATACAAGCGCAACCATTTTTCTTTGTATATTGTGTTCATCTCCATCCCATCAAAAACCGGTGGCTCAGAACCACCAGCCCAGCCCTTCCAGCAGGATTTTCAGCGCGATGAGAATGAGAATCACGCCGCCGATGCGCTCGGCGGGCTTCTGGAACCGGTCGCCGAACAGACCCCCCAGCTTCACCGACACCGCCGACACCGCAAAGGTGACGCAGCCGATCAGCAGCACCGTGCGCACCATCCCCAGCCAGGTCATATCCAGCAGCGAAAAGGACACCCCCACCGCCAGCGCGTCGATGCTGGTGGCGATCGCCAGCGGCAGCATCGCCGCAAAACCAAAGGAGGCGCTGGCCTGCTCCTCCTCCTTGGAAAAGGACTCCCGCAGCATATTGCCGCCGATGAGCGCCAGCAGCACAAAGGCGATCCAGTGGTCGTAGCGGTCGATGAGATGGGCAAAGGTGCTGCCCAGCGCATAGCCGATGGCGGGCATCAGCGCCTGAAAAACGCCGAAATACGCCCCCGCGGTCAGGCAGTGGCGCAGCTTGACCCCGCCGGTGGCCAGCCCCTTACAGATGGACACCGCCGCCGCGTCCATAGACAATCCCAGCCCGATGAGAATGATTTCCAAAATACTCATACCGTTATGCTCCTATACTATGACTATAATTATTGGTATTATAAGTCCTCTGCCAGTATTCCGTGGCAAAACCGGGACTATCCCGCTGTTCTCTCCGCCAGCAGCAGCCAAACCCATTCCGCCAGCAGGACTGCCGTGATCAGCGCCCCCGTTACGGAGAAGAAATGCACGCCGAGGAGCAGCGGACACAGAGACAGCACAACCCCGACGCCCAGCAGAATCTTAACCCACAGCAAAACCGGGCGTTTCCCCGTCAGCAGAAACACCGGCAGCAGCGCCAAAACCCCGACGGTCAGCACCGCCGTCAGAAGCGGCCCGACGTTGGCATATCCAAAGGGAATCAGGCTGAAATAGGAAAAGGTCCTGCGCCAGGGGACACCGTTCGGGTTGGCAAAGTTACAGACGGCGCCGAGGGGCAGCAGCTCCAGAACCAGGGCAGCTACCGGCAGGATACAATAGGCGATGCGCTTTCTCACAGCCACACACTCCTTTGCGCAAGTCAACGGGGTCTATGGTAAACATTCACGCGGTTTCCGCCGCCAGATGGACGAAATGCAGCAACTGCCCGGTGGCAAGCAGCACCACCAGCCACACCGCCAGCAGCGCCACCGGAATCCACAGCGCCGGTCGGCGCGCCCCGCCGCACAGCACCGCCGTGCGAATCAGGCAGGCAAGGGGCAGCGCCGTCCACAGGCACAGCACCAGATTCATGGCGGTGTCCGCCCCGGCGGCGGTGGTATCCTCCATCCCGCCATACAGCACGAATAGCACCACCCCGCACAGGAGCAGCACACCCCCCACCGCCCGCAGGAAGTGGGCGTCCCCGCCCCGGCGGCGGACGATGCCCCATGCCAGCAGGAATATGCCGGTCACGGCGGCGGCCCCCAGCGCCCGGAGAAAGGGCGCCGGATCCGCCAGAGTGACGGGGGCTTGCAGCCACCAGCTGACAGCGGTCAGCGCCGCCGTCAGCAGGCAGTACAGCCCGGTCTTTTTGGATACAGTCACGGTGTTTTCCCCCATCCGCTGCGATTTATTCCCGGTGCCATTTCACGCCCTGGGGCGTATCCTCCAGCACGATCTTCCGCGCCTTCAGCTCATCCCGGATGCGGTCCGCCTCCGCCCAGTTTTTCTCTTTCCGGGCGGCGGTGCGGGCTTCGATCAGCGCTTCAATCTCGGCGTCGTCGTTCCCCGCCTCCTGCCGGGCGTAGCAAAAGCCCAGCACGTCGGTCAGCTCGTCGAACAGCGCCTGTCCCCGGCGGATGGTGGCGGCGGTGGCGGTGCCGTCCGCCAGCATGAGGTTAATATCCTTCACCAGCTCAAACAGCGCCGCAATCCCGTCGGCGGTATTCAGATCGTCGTCCATGGCGGCGATGAACTGCGCCCGCCGCGCCTCCACCCGCTCGGCAAAAGCGGCGTCCTCCGCCCCCTCGGGGGCGTTCTTCAGCCCGAACGCCATGGCATTCTTGCAGTTATACAGCCGATCCAGCGCCCCGATGCCCTGCTGCACAATCTCGGTGCTGTAATTGATGGGGCTGCGATAGGAGGAGGAAATGAGGAAGAACCGGATCGGCTCATAGCCGTATTCCTTAGCCACATCCCGCACGGTGAAGAAGTTATTGAGGGATTTGGACATCTTCTTGTTGTCCACGTTGATGTAGCCGTTATGCAGCCAATAGTGGGCAAAGGGCACCCCGTTGCAGCATTCACTCTGGGCGATCTCGTTCTCGTGGTGGGGGAAGATCAGATCCTGCCCGCCGCCGTGGATGTCGATGGTCTCCCCCAGATACCGCCGCGCCATGGCGGAGCATTCGATGTGCCAACCGGGGCGACCGTCGCTCCAGGGGGAGGGCCAGCTGGGCTCGCCGGGCTTTGCCGCTTTCCACAGAGCAAAATCCAGCGGGTCCTCCTTCACCTCGCCCACGGCGATGCGGGCGCCGCTCTCCAGATCGTCAATATTCTGGTGGGACAGCTTGCCGTATTCGTCGAATTTCCGGGTGCGGAAATACACATCCCCGTTTTCGGCAACATACGCATACCCCTTGCCGATGAGGGTCTCGATGATGTCCCGGATGCCGTCCATATTTTCCGTGGCGCGGGGATGCACCGTGGCGGGGCGCACCCCCAAGCCCTTAGCATCCGTCCAGAACTCCTCAATATACTTTTCGGAGATCTCCTGATAGGTGACCCCCTCCTCATTGGCTTTGCGGATAATTTTATCGTCGATGTCGGTGAAATTCTGCACGAAAGTCACGTCGTAGCCCCGCCATTCCAGATACCGGCGCAGCACATCGAACACGCACAAGGGGCGGGCGTTGCCGATATGGATAAAATTATACACCGTGGGGCCGCAGGCATACATGCGAATCTTCCCCGGCTCAATGGGAATCAGCTCCTCTTTCTTGCGGGTCAAGGTATTATACAGCTGCATAGGTCAAGCTCCTCCTGTTTTTGTTATCGTTCCGGGTCTTTCCCGGCAATCTGCTCCAATTGCTCAATGCGCTCCTCCAGGCGGTGGATTTCCGCCGCCACCGGGTCGGGGACATGAATCTGATCCAGCTCCGGCACCCGCTCCCCATCCCGGCGCACCACCCGGGCGGGAATGCCCACGGCGGTACAGTTATCCGGAATATCGGTCAGCACCACCGCCCCGGCGGCAATGCGCACATTGTTGCCGATATGAATGGGACCCAGCACCTTGGCGCCCGCCCCCACCATCACGTGGTTGCCCAAGGTGGGGTGGCGCTTGCCCTGATCCTTGCCGGTGCCGCCCAGAGTCACCCCCTGATACAGGGTGCAGTCGTCGCCGATCTCGGTGGTCTCCCCGATCACCACGCCGGTGCCGTGGTCGATGAAAAACCGCTTGCCGATCACCGCCGCCGGGTGAATTTCAATATTCGTGCGGCGCACACACCGCTGGCTGACCCACCGCGCCAGCAGCGGATGCCCGTGGCGCAGCAGCCAATTGGCGCGGCGGTGGGAGCGCAGCGCCTTATATCCGTTATACAGCCACCACACCTCAAAATTCGACTGTGCCGCCGGGTCGCGCTCCCGGATGGCGGCGATATCCTCCCGCATCTGCTTGAACACAGCTCCACTCTCCTTCTCTCCAACACAAAAGAAAACACCCCCATCGCCCCCATAGGGCGACGGGGGTGAGCAATCCAGTCTCACGGTTCCACTCCGTCATTCACTCGGCGAAACGCCGGTTTCAGCGTTTCCGCCCCGGTAACGGAGGGCGTCCGGCGGACGATACGCAGCGGTTTTCTGTCAAAAACCGTCTTCCCATCCGCAGCCGTCGGGTGCATTTCACCGGGGCAACCGCCGTCGGGTGCTTCCAGCCACCGTCCGCAGACGGGGCACCCGCTCTCTGTTGCGTTGCCGGCCGGGTACTTCTCCCGCCGCAGAGAATGCGCCGCAGGGGGCATTCCCATTCGCTTTACATCATTATATGCATAAAAGCCCGGTTTGTCTACCGTTTTCGGAGAAAAACTCAGTTTTCCTTAAAATAGCGGCGCAGATTCCACACATACTGGATGCCGGAGATCACCGTCAGCACCGCCGCCACCCAGATCAGTCCGTCGCCGACCGCCAACAGCACCCGACACAGCGCCGCGTTCGACACCAGCTCCGCAATCTGCATAGCCGCCAATGTATACAGGATGGCCACCATCTGCATGACGGTCTTCATCTTCCCCGCCATGCTGGCGGCCACCACCACGCCGTCCTTCGCCGCCAGCAGCCGCACGGAGGTCACCATAAATTCCCGGGACAGAATCAGCATCACCGCCCAGCACAGCGCCACGCTGGGGCGCCTGGTCATAAAGCCCAGAAACGCCGCCGTGGTGAGCGCCTTATCCGCCAGCGGGTCGAGGAATTTCCCCAGATTAGTCACCAGCCCCCGGCTGCGGGCGATGCGCCCATCGAACAGATCCGTCAGCGAGGCGGCGGCAAACAGCACCAGCGCCACCGTATAGTGCCACGGAAAATCCCACAGCAGCGCCAGCAGAAACAGGGGCGCCATCACACACCGCGCCAGCGTCAGTTTATTCGGCAGATTCATCGACCATCTCTCCCATCAAATCCCAATCCATGGTATCGGTAATTTTTATGCGACGCATATCGCCGGGATGCACCGTCCCCGCCGGGGCGGGGAAAAACACCTTGCCGTCAATATCCGGGGCGTCCGCCTCGCTGCGGCCGAACCAGCATTCCGCATACCGGTCATAACTCTCCACCAGCACCGTCACGGTCTTGCCGATCTGCTGCTCGTTATACCGGTCGGACACCCGCTGCTGCTCCTCCATGACGATGTCCCGGCGGCGCTGTTTCACATCCTCCGGAATCTGGTCGGGCAGCTTGGCGGCCGGCGTCCCCTCCTCCGGAGAGAAGGCAAAGCAGCCCAGCCGCTGGAACTGCACCTCTTTGACAAAGCGGCACAGCTCCCCAAAATCCTCCTCCGTCTCTCCGGGGAAGCCGGTCATCAGGGTGGTGCGCAGCACGATCCCCGGCACCCGCTCCCGCAGATGGGCGATGAGCGCCGTCAGGCTCTCCCGGTCGCCGGGGCGATGCATCGCCTTGAGAATATGTCCGCTGACGTGCTGGAGGGGGAGGTCCATATAGGGCAGCACCTTTTCCTCCGTCGCCATCACGTCCAAAAGCTCCTCGGAGATATGCTCCGGATAGCAATACAGCAGCCGGATCCACCGCAGCCCGTCGATGCGGCACAGCCGCCGCAGCAGCTCCGGCAGACGGGGCTCGCCATAGAGATCCCGCCCGTAAACGGTGGTATCCTGCGCCACCAGCACCAGCTCCTTGACCCCGGTCTGCGCCAGCGCCGTCGCCTCGCTGACCAGCCCCTCCAGCTCCCGGCTGCGAAGATTGCCCCGGATGAGGGGGATGGCGCAATAGGTGCAGCGGTTATCGCAGCCGTCCGCAATGCGCAAATAGGCGAAAAAGTGCGGGGTCGTCAGCAGCCGGCTGCCCTCCAGCACCCAGCTGTCCCGGGAGGGGAACCGATAAAATGCCACATCCTGGGTCACCTGCTCCACCGCCTCCACAATATCGGCGTTGGCGCCCAGCCCCAGCACACCGTCGCATTCCGGCAGCTCCTGCACCAGCTCCTGCTGATACCGCTGCGCCAGACAGCCGGTGACGAGAATCTTCTTGATGCGCCCCTCTTTTTTCAGCTGGGCAAACTCCAAAATGTTCTCGATAGACTCCTTTTTGGCATCCTCGATGAACCCGCAGGTGTTGACGATCACCACATCCGCCAATCCGCTCTCGGCGGTGATCTCATATCCGGCCTGCTCCAGCCGCGCCAGCATCAGCTCGGCGTCCATCTGGTTCTTCGGGCATCCCAGGGATACCATCCCCACTTTTATAGCCATTCTTCGTCCGTCTCCTCTGCATCGTCCGTCGTCTGCGCCGCCGTTTCCACCGCCCGGCGAGCCACCTCAAAGGAATAGCCCCGCCGCGCCAGCGCCGCCACGGTCTTCTGCCGCAAATCGCGGTCAGTCAGCTTATTATAATATTTTTTTCGCACAAGTGCAAGTGCTTGTTGAAAATCGTCGGAATCGGTCTCCTCCACCGCCTCCCGGGCGGTCTGGCGGTCGATGCCCCGGCGCAGCAGCTCCTGCTCCACCCGGCGGCGGGGATACTGCTTATACTGAGCCAGACTGCGGGCAGCACGGCGGGCATAGGCGGCATCGTCCAACAGCCCCACCTGCCGCAGCCGCTCCACCACGGCGGCAGCCACCTCCGGGGGCGTTTCTCCGGCGGTCAGCTTTTTCTCCAGCTCCCGTCCGGAAAAATCCCGCTGCCCCAGCCAGTAGAGCGCCGTGTCATGGGCGCGGTTATAGGTCGACTGCGCCATCAGCGCCGCCAGCTGCTCCCCGTCGATGCTCCCGCCCACCCGGTAAGGGGATTCGTCAAAGGTGCGCTTATCCACCGCCAGCTCCTCGCCGGTATCCAACGTCAGCCGGTACAGGCTCCGCCGCAGCCGCTGCGCTTCCGTGATCTTCATGTCCGTCCCCCCATAGCAAGGCAGGGCAAGGAGTGCTGCCCCCCTGCCCTGCGCACGGTTCTGTCCGATATTTCCGCCCCTCGCAACGCGCCGTTCCGTATCGTCCGGAATCGGGAATCGGTGCGGCGCTTATTCGTCGTCCACCACAATGTCGATCTGGGCCTTGGCGGCCTCGCCGGTCATCTGCGGAGCGGCCGCCAGCGGAATCTCCATCGGCGCCGGAGCGGCTGCCACCGCCGCCCTGGGGGCGGGATTCAGCTGGCCGATATTCTCCCGCACCAGCTTTTCGATCTCCGCCGCCAGCTCGGGACGGCTGCGCAGCTGCTCCCGCACATTATCCCGTCCCTGCGCCAGCCGCTCGCCGTTGTAGGAGAACCAGGAGCCGGATTTTTCAATGATATCCAGCTTCACCGCCAGATCCACCAGCTCGCTGTCCCGGGAAATGCCGATGCCGTACAGCACGTCAAACTCCGCCTGCTTGAAGGGGGGCGCCAGCTTGTTTTTGACCACCTTGACCTTGGTGTGGGAGCCGTAGGCCTCAGACCCGTTCTTGAGGGTCTCCATCCGGCGCACGTCCAGCCGCACCGAGGCGTAGTATTTCAGCGCATTGCCGCCGCTGGTGACCTCCGGGCTGCCGTAGATCACCCCCACCTTCATGCGCAATTGGTTGATGAACAGCGCCAGACATCTGGACTTGGACACCACCGGCGCCAGCTTCCGCATGGCCTGGCTCATGAGCCGCGCCTGCACGCCCACATGGGCCTCGCCCATCTCGCCCTCGATCTCGGCGCGGGGCACCAGCGCCGCCACCGAATCCAGCACCACGATATCCACCGCGCCGGAACGGATCAGCGCCTCCATGATCTCCAGCGCCTGCTCGCCGGTGTCCGGCTGGGACACCAGCAGGGAATCCACATCCACCCCCAGCGCCCGGGCATATACCGGATCCAGCGCGTGTTCCACGTCGATATAGGCCGCCTCGCCGCCCTTTTTCTGGGTCTCCGCCACCACATGGAGCGCCAGGGTGGTCTTACCGGAGGCCTCCGGCCCATAGATCTCCACGATCCGCCCCCGGGGCAGACCGCCGATGCCCAGCGCCGCGTCCAGCGAAATGGAGCCGGTGGGAATGGCGTCCACATTCATCTTCCGGTTCTCGCCCAGCCGCATGATCGCGCCCTTGCCGTATTGCTTTTCGATCTGCGCCAGCGCCGCATCCAGCGCTTTCTTGCGCTCCGACTGATCCATCTCCGCTTTTTCGGCCGGCTTTTTGCTCTTATCCGCTTTTGCTGCCATTGATCTGTACCTCCTGTCGGGTTTTGTCTGCATTGCCCCTATTATACACTATGAAAATCCAAAAATCAAGAGGAAATCGAACATTTGTTTTCGCTTTTTGCCGCGATTCCGTACACGACCCGCAGGATCCCGGCAGCATCGGGCACAGCCGTGACCCGTGCTAACCCGGCGGCGGAAAACAGCGCCGTCACCGCCGCCGCCTGCTCGTAGCCCACCTCCACGGCGCACAGGCCGCCGGGGTTCAGTTTCGGTATCCACTGCTCCGCAATCGCCCGATAGAACCGGAGCCCGTCCGCCGCGCCGTCCAGCGCCATCCGCGGCTCCCGCTGCACCTCTCGCTGCAATCCGGGCAGATCGGCGGTGGGGATATAGGGCGGGTTGGACAGAATGGCATCGTAGCCGCCGGGGAATTCGCCCGCAGCCGTCAGCACATCCGCCTGCACCGCCTGCACATCCCACTGGGGATAGCGGGCGATATTCTGCCGCAGATAGACAAGCGCCGCCTCCGACAGCTCCACCGCCGTCACCGCCGCACCGGGGCACAGGCTGGCGATCCCCAGCCCCACGCAGCCGCTGCCGGCGCACAGATCCAGCACCCGGGGACACTGCCGTCCCCGCAGCTCCGCGGCGGCCGTCTCGCACAGCACCTCGGTGTCCGGCCGGGGGATCAGCACCCCCTCCCCCACCGACAGGGTGAGGGTCAGGAAATCCCATTCGCCCAGAATGTACTGGAGCGGCCGTCCCGCCGCCCGCTCCGTCACCGCCTGCTCCAGCCGGGCGACCGCCGTCTCCGGCAGGGGGGTATCGTCGATCGCGCCGCCCCGTCCCACGCCGCCGCAATCCTCCAGCAGACACCGGGCGTCAAAGGCGGCATCCTCACAGTCGGCCGCCGCCAATCGGGCGGCGGCGCGGGTCAGCCATTCCCGGCGGGTCACCAGTTGTCCGCCTCCGGATCCTCCGGGATCACCGCCTTGAGGGAGGCGATGGCGCATTCGATCATGCTGTCGTCCGGCTCCCGGGTGGTCAGATGCTGGAGCCATATACCGGGGGCGGAGATGACCCGGGTGAACCCGTTATCCTTGCGTCCGGCCAGCTTGATCAGCTCATAGCCCACGCCCACCGTCAGCGGGATCAGCAGCAGCTTCACCACCGTGCGCAGCCAGGGGGTGGAGATGGGAATGAGGATGGAAATGACGATCCCCACCAACAGCATGAGGATGAGGAACGAGGTGCCGCAGCGGGGATGGAACCGCCGCTGCATCCGCACATTCTCCACTGTCAGCTCCAGCCCCTTTTCGTAGCAGAAGATGCTCTTATGCTCCGCGCCGTGATACTCGAAGGTGCGGCGGATATCCTTCATCCGGCTGACCGCCAGCAGGTATATAAGGAAAATCACGATCCGCAGCAGCCCCTCAAAGATGCCCCGGATATAGGTATGGTTGAGGGCGGGGACCGCCCGGCACAGCCAGCTGAACAGCTGGATGGGCAGCCACATGAACAGCACCAGCGCCAGCGCCACCCCCAAAACGGTGGCAACGATCATCATACCGCTCATCAGCGCAGAATCCTTTTTCTGCTGCTTCGGGTCGGGCTTCTCCCCCTCCTTCAGCTCCTCCTCCATGCCGCTCAGCTCCGCCGAGCGCATCAGGCATTTGTAGCCGATCTTCATGGAGTCGATGAAATTGAACAGCCCCCGCACAAAAGGCCAGCGGGTGAACGCCGGGCGGTGATTGGTCGGGTTCTCCCATTCCTCCATGGCGATCTCGCCGGTGGGGGTGCGCACCGCCATGGCGGTCTTTTCCGGCCCCCGCATCATCACGCCCTCGATCAGCGCCTGTCCGCCGATGGAGGTTTTCTTCAGAATTTCCTGTTTGTCTGCCATCAATGTCCGTTCCTTTCTTTCTCAAATCATCCTGCAAAGACCGCCCGACGCGGGCACAGGCTTTGCGGGACGGAAACACCCTGTCTGCCCCTGCCGGGCGCGCCCGGCAGGAAGGGAGGCTGTCACAACGACCGGCTCATTCCGATTCGGCAACCGGCAGCAGCACCGTCACGGCGGTGCCTACCCCCGGCTCGCTGTCCAGCTCCATCCGGCCGCCGTGGAGCCGGACGATCTCCTCCACCAGCGCCAGCCCGATGCCGGAGCCGGGGTTGGAAGGGTCGGTCTGATAAAATTTTTGCCGCACCCGGGGCAGCTCCTCCGGCGCAATGCCCACTCCGGTATCGCTGATGACCACCTGCACCCGACCGGGCAGCTGGGCGGCCTCTACCCGAATACGCCCGCCCTGAGGGGTGTATTTCACGGCGTTATCCAGCAGATTCACAAACACCTGCCGCAGACGGGCGGGATCCCCCCACACCGGCTGCAGCGTTTCGCCGCCGGCGTATTCCAGACTCAGCCCCGCACGGGTCGTCCGATCCCGGAACAGGAACACCGCCTCCTCCAGCTCCGCCAGCACATCCAGCCGCTGGCGCTTGAGCACGATATGGCCGCTCTCCATGCGGGAAAAGTCCAGCAGCTCCTCCACCAGTCCGCTGAGGCGCTCCGCCTCCTTGCCGATGACCGCCAGCCCCCGGCTGACCAGCTCCCGGTCCTCCGGATAGGACTGGAGCGTTTCGCTCCAGCCCTTGATGGCGGTGAGCGGGGTGCGCAGCTCGTGGGAAACGGAGGACAGAAACTCGTTCTTCATCTTTTCGGTGGCGCCGATCTCCTCCGCCATGAAATTGATGGTATCGCACAGGTCGCCGATCTCGTCGTTATAGCGTTTTTGCAGCCGGGCGTCGTATTCACCCATAGCGATGCGCTGAGCGGTGCGGCCGATGGCGGTGACGGGATTGACAATGGAGCGGATGAAATAGGAGCCGGACAGAGAGACAAAAAACACCACCAGCATAATAAACCCAAAGATCACCAGCGCCAGCAGCCATATCTGCCGATTCACCATCCGCAGGGACACCACATACCGCAGTCCCCCCACCCGGGAGTTGTTTTTGTCGGTCTCGTCCACCGTCAGCGCCATGATCGGCTCCCCGGCGTCGTTGCGCCCCCGCCACAGGCGGCTGCCGGAGGGCAGCGTTTCCTCCCGGCCGTTGCGGGGCGCCGTCATGGGCGCAAACCCTGTGGAGGACAGCAGCACCGAGCCGTTGGCGTCCAGCACCTGCAGCTCCATCTTGTCCTTATCGGTGAAATAGGCGATCAGCTCCCGGCTGCGCGCCTGCCAGGTCTGGGATTCGGCGGTCTCGGACAGCTCCAGCGTGCGCTGATACAGCTCCGCCCGGCTTTCCAGCGCGCTCTGCACGCTCTGATAATAGTAATACCGCAGCATGAAGGCAAACGCCCCCTCCAGCAGCAGCAGGAACAGGACGATGATGCCGAAAGCGTTGCGTATCCACCGGCGGGTCAGGCTATTGCGCTGGCTGCGGGACCGCTCCCTTACGCCTTCCATCGGTAGCCCCGCCCCCAAACGGTGGTCAGATGCTGCGGACTGGAGGGATCCGGCTCGATCTTCATCCGCAGCCGCCGGATATTCACATCCACGATCTTATCGTCGCCGTAATATTCTTCTCCCCAGACCGCCCGGAGAATATCCGCCCGGGTCAGGGGGGTGTCCGGATGCTGGAAGAAATATTCGATGATCTGATATTCTACCTGGGTCAGCTCCACCGGCTCGCCCCGGCGCAGCAGCCGACGGCTGCGCAGATTGAGGGTGAATTCCCCGGATTCGATCTGTTCCAGATAGCTGACGGGGGACTGAGGACGCGCCGCCGTCAGCCGCCGATAGAGGGCGTCCACCCGCGCGGTCAGCTCCGCCGTGCCGAAAGGCTTGGTCACATAATCGTCCGCCCCCATTTGCAGGCCGTTGACCTTCTCCTCCTCCTGGGTGCGGGCGGTGAGCATCATGATGCCCAGCGTATCGCTCTGCGCCCGCAGGCGGCGGCAGGTCTCGAAGCCGTCGATGCCCGGCAGCATCACATCCAGCAGCGCCATGGTCAGCTCCGGATCGGCGGCGAACCGTTCCAGCGCTTCTTCCCCGGAGCCGGCCTGGGTCACGCTGTACCCCGCCCGCTCCAGAATCACCACCAGAAAGGAACGAATGGACTCCTCATCCTCGCACACCAGTATTTTCTTCATCGGGAACCCGCTCCTTTCAACTGTCCAGTCTTGTGACCATATACTGTACGGCGTCGGAGGTCAGCTGCGTCTCGTCGAACCGCGCCATACACCCGGCGCGCTCCTCCGTCGGCATATACAGCCAGACATATCCGCTCTCCGCCGGCAGAGAGCTGCCGATCCGCAGCTGCAGCCACACCTCATTGGTGTCCTCCCGGCAAAAGGAGAGGACACGCACATCCGCATTATAGGCCGTGGTCAGCCCCTGCCGCCGGGTCTCGTCCAGCGTCACCTGATAGCCGTCCTGCCGATTCACCACCGTGTACAGCTGGTCGCTCCAGGTGCCGGTGCCGTAATCCCAGGAACGCCACGTGGTGAGATAGGCATAATCCGGCAGATCCTTTCCCGGCGTATAGCCGGGCAGGGGTTGGCTGCGGGGGATCTCCGTCAGCCCGTCCCCGTTCACATCCCGGGAGGACAGCCCCGACTGACGGGCGGTGCCCTCGGTGGTGTTGGTGGTGGCGTTATAAAAAGGGGTGCGCAGCTTCCCGTACTCATACAGCACCAGCTCGGTGACGGTGATGCCGCCGCTTTTCTGTCCGTCCACAAACACGCCGGACACCCCCCGCCCCAACCGACACAGCGCCATGGCGCCGAACTGCTGGATATACCCGTCCATGGGGGCGGTGTCCACATCCAGCAACACGCCGCTCTCCAACCGGGTCAGGGTCGCCGTCACCCGGTTATCGGCGGCAGTGCGCAGCAGCAGCAGATCCTCCTGCCCGGTGCCGGTCACATCCCCGACAAACAGGCTGGCATACAGCCGCTCCTTGGACACGACGGTCAGGCCGCCGCCGATGGAGAACAGCGCCAGCCGGTGCTCCCGGCTGTTGTAGGTGTCCCAGCCGGTGATCAGCTCCAGCTGGTTATCCCCGTCCAGATCGGAAAACTGCACCTGCAGCACCCGGCTGCCGAAGCCCGTGCGGTCCCCCACCGACACCCATTCTCCGGCGGTGCGCCGCAGCAGGTTCACATGGGTCTCATCCGCATCGGGGAGACTGTAAAAGGCCACCGCCATAGCGGGAGAACCCACACCGTCCGCCAGCGGAGTGCCGGTCTCGTCGCAGAGGATGAAAGCGGAGGTATAGTTCCCCTCCGTCGGATACTGGAGGGTGTAGCGCACCCCGGTCTTGCCGCTGTCTCGGATATAGGTCTCCAGCGCCTGCTGGATGGCCTGCTGCTCCCCCTGCGCCTTGGGCGGCTGCAAAAAGGACTCCACATCCAGACTGCACCCGCCGAGACACAGCGCAATCGCCAGCAGCAGCGCCGTCCACCGTAGCCGTTTCATGGAGTCCCTCCCTCGCCCGTATTTTTCCGGCGGCGCCGGGCGGAATCCCACCCGGTGTCACATCTATATACAAGGGTAAGTATACCATAGGTTGTCGACGCCTGCAAGTCCTCTCCCGCAATTCCGCCGAATTTGTTTGAAAGCCCGGTGCGCCCGCCGTAACGTCACCGCGTATAACGCTCACCCATTGGGCGCACGGCAAAAGCGGAAACACCCCCACATAAAAAGCAGCCGGTGCGCTGCAAATCAGCACACCGACTGCTGTCAGGAACGTTCGTTATTTGGCTTTTTTGCGGATCACCACCACGAGGACCGCCCCGCCGGCGGCCAGCACGATCGCCGCCAGCACAATGTATAATACCACCGACGTTTTCCCCCCGGCCGGTTCCTCGGCAGTCGGCGCATCCGTCGAAACATCTCCGGGCACGTCATCCGACACGCCGTTGCCCAGCTTACCGATAGCCAGCTCGCCCAGCTTGGTCAGCTTGGCGGTCAGGGTTTTCCCGTCCGCGCTCACGGTGACCTCGATCGGCTCGGCGGTGCCGTCGCTGGACAGCAGATACAGCGCCACATCCGTCCCGAATCCATCCGGAATCGGCAAGGTCACGGTCAACTCGCCATTCGGCTGTACATCCGCACCGTTCCGGGAGGCAGACACATCGTACAGCTTAAAGTCCTTGCAGGTGTCCTTCAGCACATTCTCCGCCGACGCATAGGAGGGGTTATCCTGCCCCAGCTCCTCCACGGACAGGGTCGTGCCTTCCGTGAACACCCCCGCATCCGCCTCAAAGATTGCGCCCGTGGCGTCGTCCTTCGCCGTGCAGGGAATCACCTCGCTGGTGGTCTCACCACAGCGCTTGCACTTGCCCTCTTTCAGACCGGTGCTGCTGATGGTGGCCTCTTTCACAATGGTGGGATTCTCGAAATCGTGTCCCAGCGCCTTGGTGGTGCGGCTTTCCGCCGCGCCGCAGGCAGAGCACTTCCGCTCCTGGGTGCCGCCCTCGGTGCAGGTAGCCGCCTTGGTATCCGCCCAGGCGCCGAATTTGTGCCCCTTCGCTTTCAGCGTGTTGGTGGTCGTCTGTCCGCAGCGGCTGCACTTACCGGTCTCCACGCCCGTTTCCGTGCAGGTAGGCTCTTTCGTCACCGTCGGGTTGGAAAAGCTGTGTCCCAGCGCATCCACCGCTTTTGTCTCTTTGTAGCCGCACTTGCCGCAGCTGCGCTGCTCCTCGCCCTTTTCGGTGCAGGTGGGCGCCTTGGTCTGGCTCCAGCCACCCATGGAATGTCCGGTGGCGTTCACGGTCTGATTTTCGGTTTTCCCGCAGACGGAGCAGGTCTTGGCGGTGGTGCCGGGGGCCGTGCAGGAGGGCTGCTTGGTGACGTGCCAATCCCCCCAGGTGTGAGCGTTGGTTTTGGCGACCGTTTCCGTCTTTTTCGCCCCGCACGCAGTGCAGGCATACTCCTTTGTGCCGGTCTCCTTGCAGGTGGCCGCCTTGACGACCGTACCGCCGTTCCAGGTATGTCCGGAGGTTTCCACATAGCCGCAGGCGGAGCAGGTGCGCTGGTGCTGGCTGTCGTTCAGTTTGGTGTAAGCCGAGTAATTATGTGAGCTGCAGGCAATTTTCACCGTCTTTGTGGGGGTGACATTCATAATATCATTGGAACCGTTTCTGGCAATAAAATTCACGCTGACCGTATGCGCATTGGCAGAAGCGGTCTTGGCTTTCAGAACCAGCTTGAAAACATCCCCGTTGATATTGGGAGAATTCAATCCTCCCAGAACGCCCTTGTTCGTTGCGGTGTCAAACCTGTTCAGCGAACCGTTTTTCAGCCACGTCGCCGAAACAAGTTCAAAAGCATCGTCAAAGTTCACCGCAACGGCAACAGACGTTGCGTCGCCGCAACCGCTGACATTCAGGATAAATTCTACGGTTGAACCGTCCGTTGTCGATGCGTTTTCGTTAAGTGTCGCCGTTCCAGCAGCATAAGCAGGAACGCAGAGGATAAGCATAAAGCAGACGCAGAAGAGTAAACTGATTACCTTTTTCATTTTCAAAACTCCCTTTTCACTGTATTGGGTATTCATCCGGGAAAAATGTATACATCAGCAAGTATACGGCATCCGCATCTGTCACTTTTCCATCGCCGTCAAAGTCACAATCTTGATTGACCGGGTAGTCATCCGGGAAAAACGTATGCATCAGCAGATATACCGCATCCGCATCGGTGATAACGTAATTGCCATCAAGATTACCGGGGTGATTTATACATTTTGAATTAAAGTGGATAAATGCGTACATTAATGGATTAGATGAAACTGTATTCGAAAACACCCTAAAATTGTCCCATTCTTGCTGACTTCCTTCAAAGTAAACATCTTTCAGTTTATTGCAGCCATCAAAGACACTGCATTTAAGTCCTGTCACGCTGTCCGGTATCGTTACGCTTGTCAGTCCCGTGCAGTTGGAAAACGCGCCCTTGCCTACGCTGATCGCGCCGTCCGGGATAGTGATGCTTATCAGTCCTGTACAGCCGGAAAAAGCATCCTCGCCTATGTTGGTTACACTATTCGGAATAGTTATGCTTGTAAGTCCTGTGCAACTAGAAAAAGCCTTATCGCTTATACTTGTAATGCTGTCTGGAATAGTAACACTCGCCAATCCTGTACAGCCGGAAAAAGCGCCCTCGCCTACGCTGGTTACGCTGTTCGGAATAGTTATGCTTGTAAGTCCTGTACAGCCGGAAAAAGCTTTATCGCTTATGCTTGTAACACTGTCCGGAATAGTAACACTCGCCAGTCCTGTACACCCGAGAAAAGCGTCCTTGCCTATACCAGTTACGCCGTTCAGCATCATTACGCTTTTCAGTTCCGAGCAGTTGGCGAAGGCCGCCTCGTCTATACTGGTTACCCTGCTTGGTATCACTACTCTTTTCAGTCTTGTGCAATTGGCAAAAGCACCCTTGCCTATGCTAGTCACACTGTCCGGAATGGTAATGCTCGTAAGGCCTGTGCAACCGAAGAAAGTCCTATATCTTACACTTGTAACGCCATCCGGTATCGTTACATTTCTGAGCCCTGTGCAGCCGGAAAAAGCCCTATCGCCTATACTTGTAACACTATCCGGTATTGTTACACTTGTAAGTCCTGTACAATCAGTAAAAGCGCCCTCATCTATACATGTAACGCTGTCCGGCATCGTTACACTTTCCAGTGTGCTTTCGCACACAATTATTTGGCTGACCACCTTTTTTGAGCCTTCCGCAACATTTAGTTCTTTGATTCTGCAACCACTAAAAGCCCATTTACCTATACTTACAATACTATCGGGTATGGTTATGCTCACAAGCCCCGTACAACCGTAAAAAGCATATTCCCCTATATTTGTAACACTGCCAGGTATCGTTACACTTGTAAGCCCCGTACAACCGGAAAAAACGGCATTGCCTATACTCGTTACACCGTCTTTAATAATAACTTTCGTCATACTTCCTCTCCATGGTGTATGTGAAAGATTGTTCCCGTTCCACTGATAATTGCGCATTGTGCCGTTACCGCTTATAGTCAGTACTGTTCCATCCAATGTCCACGTACAATCGCCGGTTGTACCGCTGGCAGTAGCCGCATTTATAAGCAGTTGAAACCCACCCAACGGAATTGACATGGTCACAATCAGCAAAGAAATAAATATGGCGAATACCTTTTTCATAATATCCCTCCTATCCTAAAAATGACTCAGCCAACATGTATATAGAACCATTTCCATCTGTTTGTTTTCTATATTCAAGTACCCAAAGTCGATTTTCTCTGTCACAACAAGATACCGTTATATATTTTGGAAGTCCATCTCCTTGGTCTATCAGATCCTCATCATAGCCACAAAGCGACATATGTAGTGTTTCGCCATCTTTTTTGTCGTCACGAAACGAAACTCTCCGCCTTAATTTATTCTCCAAGATATCCGTCAATGGAATGTCATAGAGAAAAACATCTCTTACCACAGCATCCCCATACCTTGTCAGTTCAATTTCTACAATATCGTCCAATACCTTTTTGGCTGTCAGTCCAATGAAAGGTCGAAGTCTGCTGTTCTTTTCTTCCTTTTCCTTTCTTACAGCGTTACGATAGGTAATATACGAGGAAAAAATGCCCGCTGCAACGCCGTAGAATGAAAGCATTTCCCCCTCTTCTATCCGAAAAAAGGAGGTTGGAATTAAAAGAAAAATGATGTTTAACAAAAGCGGAAATAAAAATAAAACTGTCAAATACGGAATATACTCGTGCTTTGAAAAAAACCTTCTCATTACAGATTTCCATTTCAGCAATGTTGACTTCTTAGTTTTTCCAGTATTTATGTTCATTGCTATTCACCCCTTTCAAACTTTGAATCAAGCATACCCGACAGATTTTACGTCTACTTCTTACAATCCCGTTCTTGCTCACCCACCACACACTGCGGACAAGCAGAGTTTCCATTGTCTAAGAATTGCACAAAAACCGGATCAAACACCTTCCCGCAAACTGGGCAATACATCATTTCCATATCCACACCCCCTCTGCAACATAATTCACATTATGTT
>DJEF01000038.1:0-966 GCA_002431285.1 Ruminococcaceae bacterium UBA5905
CAGGACTACCGCGCCTGTGCCGCCTACGGGCCGCTGTATAAAAACATCCGCGGATAAGATCGTCCGGTTTTGTATCCGCAACCGTGCTGTGCCGCACCCGATTCCGGGTGCGGCACTTCCGTTTTTACAGTCCGGTTTTAATAGTACAGAAGTAATATAGGAACAGAAACAGGAATAGAAACGCGGGATGAGAAACGGTGTATCGGAGACGCCCGTAGACGCCCGCCCCCCGGGGAATAAGAGGACGCCTGCGGACATCCGAGTGATTCCGGGAGAATGACGGAGCGCCTGCGGACGCCGGTCCCTCCGAAAGAACAGGGGAACGGTCACGAAGTCCGCCCGCGACAGTCCGTATGGGGCCGCTGTCCCCGGAAACGATATCCCGGGGAATTGGTCTCGGGATAACGGCCGCGGGAATCGGCCGCGGGATGCTCGTCATTTTCCCGAACCCCCTGTGGCTTTGGCGCTGTCTGCCGATCCGGCGCGGGGTGGCAGCGTTTGCTGCCCACAGACGCCAGTCCCTAAAAAGGCGGGAGATGCCTGCGGACATCCGAGCGATTCCGGGAGAATGACGGAGACGCCCGCAGACATCAGTCTCCAAAAGAGCAGAAGACGCCTGCGGACGCCCCCGAGAGAGCGCTGGAACGACCTGCGGGCGGCCGGATAACCCCGGAAGAACCCCTGCCCTCGGCGCTTTACCGTAGTAACACACAAAAACGCCGCAAAATCCGCCCGTTTCCCTGTCCATTCCTCCAAAGACGCAAAAAATCGAAAAAAACCCTTTACTTTAGCGTGGTAATGTGCTATCATAATGCCACAACGAACGGAAACACCCGTACAACACATTTTGGAGGTAAGAAACATGAAAAAGATCGTTTGTCTGGTATTAGCGCTGACCATGCTGCTGGGGCTGTGTGCCTGCGGCGGCAATTCCGGTAAGGAAAAGCTGATCGTCGGCTTTGACGC
>DJEF01000038.1:1005-1577 GCA_002431285.1 Ruminococcaceae bacterium UBA5905
GGCTTTGACGCCGAGTTCCCGCCCTACGGCTTTGTGGCGGCGGACGGCAGCTACGACGGTTTTGATCTGGCGCTGGCGAAAGAGGTTTGCAACCGGCTGGGCTGGGAGTTTGAGGCAAAGGCCATCGACTGGAACGCCAAAGATTCCGAGCTGAAATCCGGCACCATCAGCTGCATCTGGAACGGCTTCACCATCGAGGGCCGGGAGGACGATTACACCTGGTCCGATCCCTATGTGGACAACAAGATTGTGGTGGTGGTGAAGAAGGATTCCGGCATCACCAAGCTGGCGGATCTGGCGGGCAAAAAGGTGATGGCGCAGGCGGCGTCCTCCGGTCTGGAGGCGCTGGAGGGCAACAAGGACGTAGCGAGCACTCTGGAGGAGATTATCCAGCTGCCCGACTATAACCAGGGCTTCATGGAGCTGAAACAGGGCACCGTGGCGGCGGTGGTCGCCGACGAGGGCGTGGCCAACAAGCAGGTCAAGGATAACGGCAGCGACTATGTGATTCTGGACGAGTTCGTCTCCCGGGAGCAGTACGGCATCGGGTTCCTCAAGGGCAACACCGAGCT
>DJEF01000038.1:1607-2017 GCA_002431285.1 Ruminococcaceae bacterium UBA5905
AACACCGAGCTGCGGGACAAGGTGAACGAGCAGCTGCTGGCGATGGCCAAGGACGGCACCATGATGAAGATCGGTGAAAAGTACGTGGACGAGGGTCTGGTGCTGGACAGCCTGGCGCTGTGCAAATAAGCAAACGCCCCTCTCAAACCATGCCGGGTTGCCGGGTCAAGCATTGACCCGGCAACCCTTTCGGCGACATTTGCGAAACGGAGAAATACGCTATGACATTCTGGACGATGCTCGGCCTGCTGGCGGATGGGTTTGTGCAAACCCTGCTGATCTTTGTGCTGACGCTGGTATTTTCCCTGCCTCTGGGGCTGGTGGTCTATTTCGGGCGGGTGAGCCGGTTCACCCCTCTGCGGTGGCTGGTGAATGTGTACATATCCATCATGCGGGGCACGCCGCTGATG
>DJEF01000038.1:2058-2312 GCA_002431285.1 Ruminococcaceae bacterium UBA5905
CTGATGCTGCAGCTGATGGTGGTGTTTTACGGCCCGAATCTGCTGTTCGGCTGGACGGTGCCGGGGAACTGGCGGTTCGCCGCCACCATACTGGCCTTTTCCATCAATTACGCCGCCTATTTCGCGGAGATCTACCGGGCGGGCATCCAGTCCATCCCGGTGGGGCAGCAGGAGGCGGCGCAGGTGCTGGGGTATACCCGGGTGCAGACGTTTGGAAAAATCATCCTGCCCCAGATGGTCAAGCGGGTGGTGCC
>DJEF01000038.1:2364-2700 GCA_002431285.1 Ruminococcaceae bacterium UBA5905
ATCACGCTGGTCAAGGACACCTCTCTGGCGTCGGTGCTGGGCATGGTGGAGATGTTCACCCGGGCCAAGCAGATCGCCGTGGCCCCCCATTCGCCGGGGATGATCGTGTTTGCCGCCGCCGCGCTGTTCTATTATATCTTCAACTATCTGGTGGCTTTCGGTATGCAGCGGCTGGAAAAGGCGCTGGAGTATTATCGCTGAGGAGGGCGCGGTATGAATATTTTGACGGTCGAGAACGCCCGGAAATCTTTCGGCGGGCTGGAAGTGCTCAAGGATATTTCGCTGACGGTGGATAAGGGCGAGGTGGTGTCGGTCATCGGCCCCTCCGGCAGCGGC
>DJEF01000038.1:2735-3078 GCA_002431285.1 Ruminococcaceae bacterium UBA5905
CCGGCAGCGGCAAATCCACCCTCCTGCGCTGCGCCACTCTGCTGGAAACGCTGGACGGCGGTACGCTGCGGTATATGGGAGAGACGGCGGCCCGGGAGGAGAACGGCCGGACGGTGTATGCGAAGAACCTGAAGCCGTTCCGCACCCGTTTCGGGCTGGTGTTTCAGAATTTCAATCTCTTCCCCCACTATACGGTGCTGAAAAACTGCACCGATGCGCCGGTGTCGGTGCTGGGGCGTCCCCGGGCGCAGGTGCAGGAGGAGGCCATGGAGCTGCTGCGGAAGATGGGGCTGGAGGATAAGGCGAACGCCTATCCCTGTCAGCTGTCCGGCGGGCAGCAGCA
>DJEF01000045.1 GCA_002431285.1 Ruminococcaceae bacterium UBA5905
TACCTGTTCGGCCAGTATAAGCGGCTGAAAAACTGCTATGAGGGCGTGCTGACCGGCAAGGGGCTCACCTATGGCGGCTCGCTGGCGCGGACCCAGGCCACCGGCTACGGTCTGGTATACTTTGCGGATGAGATGCTGAAGGTCAAGGGCGACAGCTTTGCGGGCAAGACCGTGGTGGTCTCCGGCGCGGGCAACGTGGCCATCTATGCCGTGGAGAAGGCGCAGCAGCTGGGCGCGAAAGTGGTCACCGTCAGCGATTCCACCGGCTGGGTATACGATCCCGACGGCATCGACGTGGCGGCGCTCAAGGAGATCAAGGAGGTCAAGCGGGCGCGCCTGACCGAGTATAAAGCCTACCGCCCCCAGTCCGAATACAACGAGGGCCGGGGCGTATGGACGATCCCCTGCGACGTGGCGCTGCCCTGCGCCACCCAGAACGAGCTGCTGCTGGAGGATGCCGAGACGCTGGTGAAGAACGGCGTGAAATATGTGGCGGAGGGCGCCAATATGCCCACCACCCTGGAGGCGACCCAGTATCTGCAAAGCCACGGGGTGGCCTTTGCCCCCGGCAAGGCGGCCAACGCCGGCGGCGTCGCCACCTCTGCGCTGGAGATGAGCCAGAACTCCATGCGGCTGAGCTGGACCTTTGAGGAAGTGGACGCCAAACTGCACGACATCATGGTGGGCATCCACAAGAACGCCTATGAGGCGGCCAAAGAGTATGGCCACGAGGGCAACTATGTAATGGGTGCCAACATCGCCGGATTCCTGAAAGTGGCCGACGCCATGATGGCGCAGGGAGTCGTATAAGGCAGGCGCTGGACGCTGGATACCGGATGCTGACCGCCGCAGGACGCGCGGCGGCGGAATAAACAGAAAAACCGACACCGGGGGGGAGTTACCCTTTCCGGTGTCGGTTTGTTTTTGTCTTCTGCACTGTCGGGGATATTCCGGCGCGCCCGTATTTTCACCGCGCCTGCGCCGCCTGCGGAAAATGTAGGCGGCGGGTCAATTAAAAGGAGGTCAGAATATCCAGCACACAGGACAGCTCCTGCGGCTTCACCCGATCCGGGGTCACCCCCTGCTGCACACAGTCGGTGAAATACCGAATTTCATTGGCGTAGGCATCGCTCTTCGGCAGATTGATAACCCCTTCAACGCCGCTTTTCGACTCCTCCATCGGAGAAACGATCTGCCCGCCCTTTTCGTACACGGTCAGCTTGCCGTGCTCCATGGCCACCACCGCGTTTTCAAACTGGAAGCGGAATTCCGCCGTAAAGGGATAGGGCGCGGCATACCAGGAGGCTTCTGAGGTAATGAAAAATCCGTCAAATACGTACAGCCCGTGGAGATAGTCCTGCTCCGGGCGCTTGGAGCGGTGGCAGATCCGGTTTTGGGGCGCGCCAAAGGCGTACACCATAAAATCCAGATCGTGGATGTGGAGATCGAAGGGCACCAGGCCGCTGCGTTCTTCATCCATCATCCAGTTATCCCACGACCAGGCGGGATAGCTGCCCAGCCGGATCATGGAGCCGGACAGGAGCTTGCCATAGGTGCCCTTGTCATACAGCTGCTTGATATAGCAATATTCCGGCCAGAACCGCAGCACCTGCGCCACCATGAACCGCACACCGTTGCGCTCGGCCGTGCCGTACACCCGCGCCACATCCTCTTTCTTCAGGGATATGGGCTTTTCGCACAGCACATGGATGCCCTTTTCCATCGCCGCCACCGCATAGTCCGCGTGGAGATAGGTGGGCAGGCAGATATCCACGATATCCAGCTGCTCCCGCTCCAGCATTTCGGCATAATCCGTATAGTGCCGCTGAGCCGGATGGGGCTCCATCCGCTCCGGCCGCACATCGCACAGCGCGACCAGCTCCACATCCTCCATGGATTCCCACGCGGGGATGTGCACCCCGCTGATCCCGCCGACGCCTACCAAACCGACTTTAAGCATGTTCCGTCCCTCCGTATACTTCGTTGATAACCGTTTCCAGATAGTGCTTGGCATCCAGAATATCCTGCTGCGCGGTGCCCTCGATCTCCCGCTCGATGGTGACATAGCGGTCGTAGCCCAGCTCCCGCAGCTTATCGAAGAATGCCCGGAAATTCACCATTCCCTCGCCCAGCGGCACCTCCTGCCCCAGGTCATGTCCGTTGGTGGGATACAGCCCGTCCTTGGCGTGGATATTGCGGACATACCGGCCGAATACCGACAGGGCGTCCACCGGATTGGCCTTGCCGTACAGGATCAGGTTGGCGGTGTCCAGGTTGATGCCCAGATTGTCCATGCCCACCTGCTCAAAGCACCGCAGCATCGTCACCGGCGTCTCCTGCCCGGTCTCAAACAGCAGATACTGGCCGTTGGCTTTCAGGTGCTCCGCCACCTGCCGCACCGCCACGCAGAAGCCCGGGAAATGCGGGTCATAAGGACTCTCGGGGATGAACCCCATATGGGTGGCCACGTCGGTGACCCCCAGCTTTTTCGCAAAGTCGGCGCCGTCGCAGAGATTCCGGATCCGCATGACCCGGTATTCCGGCGGCACCAGCCCCAGCGTCAGCTGCCCCTCGTAAAAATTCCAGGTGCAGGGGCCCTCCCAGCCGCACCAGAAAGCGGAGATCTCCACCCCGTGCTTCTCCGTGAGCTGCCGCACCGCCGCCGCATTCTCGTCCGTGAACAGCGCCGGCTCCCAGCAGCAGAGCTGGCAGCTGGACAGCCCCGCCTGCCGCAGGGCGACCAGTTTTTCTTCCAACGTGTCCGTTCCGTGGAAATTGACCAGACTACCGATTTTCATAACTTTCCCTCTTTCCTGTTGCGTTTTTCTATACGATATGATATCATATCGACAACGGCGGAAGTGCGAATTTTTTTACTGTTGATAGGATAAATTTTACTATTTTGGAGGAGTGGTCATGCCGCAAACGTTTCATAAAGAGCTGACCCCGGTACTGTACGGCGATGTGCCGCTGAAGGTGCTCCCCCGTTTCCGCAAGGCGGCCGGACAGCTCTGCTTTGAATCCCATTGGCACGAGCGCATGGAGGTGCTGCGCATCGTCGCGGGCTCCCTGCGCCTGACCGTGGACGGCGTGCCGTACACCGCCCGGCAAGGGGACGCGGTGTGCATCGGCCCCCGGCTGCCCCACTGGGGAGAAGCGCAGGAGGATGTGTGCTATGACGCGCTGTTCATCGACCTCAACGAGCTGCAAAGCGTCAACCGCGCCTATCGGCAGTATGTGGAGCCCATCGCCGACGGCCGCGCCGGGCTGCTGCCCATCCTGTCGGACCCCCGGCTGACCCGGGCGCTGGAGCCGCTGTTCGACCGCTCCGGGGAGGAGAATCCGCTATCGGTGCTGAGCGCTGTCTACGCCTTCCTCGGGGCGCTGTATGATATCCGGGCGGTCACACCGGCGCAGGACGGAGCGACCTCTTCCCTCGATCGGGTGCTGCAATATATGCAGAGCCACGCCGCCGAGCCGCTGTCCTCCGGCCGTCTCAGCGCCATGTTCGGGTATAACGCCGCCTATTTCAGCCGCCGGTTCCACGAATATACCGGCGTAACCCCCACCGTCTACCTGCGGGTGCTGCGGCTGGAGCGGGCCAGACAGATGCTGGAGCATTCCGCCGATCCGGTGGGATTCATCGCCTCCCGCTGCGGCTTCCGGGATGCGGGGTATTTCATCGGCTGCTTTCGTCGGCACTACGGCGTGTCGCCCTCGGCCTACCGCAAACAATGCGCCCTCGGGAAACCGGATGCCCCGAGGCAGGCCCCGGGGGGCAGCGCCGACACGGCGCTCCCCGCATCGGAACCGGCGAAAACCGGCGGATAAAGGGGGCGGCGCACCCGCCCCCGGGGCTTTCGGCGGGGAGCACGGCTGGTTTATGTATACCGGACTTGCATTTTGCCGTAAGACCCGATATAATAGAGGGTAGACGAAATAATCCGGGTGTAACGGTCCCTGAAACGAGAAGATTCCCTCGATTGCTTTGTCTAAGTGCGTGAACAGAGGAAAGGAACAGAAAACCATGTCACTGGAACAAAACGGATTTGCGGCTCTGTCGCTGAGCGAGCCGACTATGAAAGCGCTGGACGCCATGGGGTTTGACACCCCCACCCCGGTGCAGCTGAAAACCATCCCGCTGATGCTGGAGGGGCGGGACGTGATCGCCAAAGCCCCCACCGGCACCGGCAAGACCTGCGCCTTCGGCATCCCGCTGATCGAATGTCTGAATCCGGATATGAAGGATCTGCAGGCGGTGGTGGTCTGCCCCACCCGGGAGCTGTGCGAACAGATCACCGCCGATCTGCGGGCGCTGGTGCGGTTTAACCCCGCCATCCGCATTGCCGCCGTCTATGGCGGGCAGCCCATGGGCAAGCAGATTGACGCCCTGAAAAAGCACCCCCACATTGTGGTGGCTACCCCCGGGCGGCTGCTGGATCATATGGGCCGGGGCAATGTCTGGCTGGGGAATCTCTACACCGCCGTGCTGGACGAGGCGGACGAAATGCTGAAAATGGGCTTCATCAAGGATGTGCGCCGCATCCTCAACGCCACCCCCGGGGACACCCAAGTGGTGATGTTCAGCGCCACCATCTCCCGGGAGGTCATGGACGTGGCGTGGGAATACCAGCACGACGCCGTGGAGGTGCAGGTGGCGGCCGAGGGGGACAGCCGCCCCCACATCGACCAGTATCTCATCCGCTCCGCCGGCTCTCAGCGTATGGAGGATATGCTGGAGATCATCGCCCAGGAGGACTACCACCGGGTGATGGTGTTCGCCAATATGAAATGCACCGTGCGGCAGCTCACCGAGCGGCTGCAAAAGCGCCGGGGCTCCGTGGACTGTCTCCACGGAGATATGCCCCAGGCGCTGCGCAATAAGGTGATGGCGAAATTCCGGGAGAACAAGCTGGAAATTCTGGTAGCCACCGACGTGGCTGCCCGGGGCATCGACGTGGAGGACGTGGAGGCGGTCTTTAACTACGACATTCCGGAGGAGAACGAATATTACCTCCACCGCATCGGGCGTACCGGCCGTGCCAAGCGGCAGGGCGCCGCCTACACCTTCTATACCGATGCCGACCAGTATCGGCTGCGGGATATTCTCAAATATACCCGCTCCGAGGCCACCCGCATGGCGTTTGACAGCAACCGGCGGCTGGTGCCGGAGGAAACGCTCCAAGAGAACACCCCTGCCGACGAGCAGGCATAAACGCAAAGCAGCGCCCGCAGTCATCCGACTGCGGGCGCTTTTTCGGCGGTAACAAAATTGTCATTTGCCATCGGGGCTGCCCTATGATATAGTATAGACAGAAACGGAGGAGTTTTCATGCGGATGTATTTCAAGCAGCGGCTGTTTTCCTGGTTCGACAGCTACGATATCTACGACGAGGCGGGAAACACCCTCTATACCGTCAAAGGGCAGCTCTCCTGGGGGCACTGTCTGAAGATTTTTGACAGCGCCGGGCGGGAGGTCGGTCTGGTCAAGGAACGGGTGTTCACCTGGCTGCCGAAATTCGAGCTGTATTCCGGCGGGCGGTATCTGGGCTGCGTCGCCCGGGAATGGTCCTGGTTCAAGCCCCGGTACACGGTGGACTGCAACGGCTGGCGCATGGAGGGGGACTTTTTCGAGTGGGACTATCGGGTGGTGTCCGCCGCCGGGCAGCCGGTGGCGACCATCTCCAAGGAGCTGTTCCACTGGACGGACACCTATGTGCTGGATGTGGTCTACGCCCCCGACGCCCTGCAGGTGCTGATGCTGGTATTGGCGATTGACGCCGAAAAATGCTCCCGCAACAGCGGATGAGAAAGGGGGGAGCTTTTGTGCCGCACGGACATAGAATTGGTCGTGTTCCCGATGCGCTTGCCCGTTGCAACAACCAGTTTGCCGGAAATATTAAGGAGTATTTACTATGCTCGTACATTTTCAATATTCCGTGATTTACGATTTGATGTACCATATATTGGCTCATACAAAAGTTGAAAATGCCTCCAATTTATATTCCGAAGAGTACATTCAACGTATTTCAAACAGCAAAAACGAAACCGAAAGCACACTGTGTAAAGAAGTTGACGGCATCTCAAAATATTATAATGATAACTTTGAGAGATTGGGGATTATAAATTTTCTTCCGTGCTACTGTTCCTCCTTACAGGAATTGCAAAACGCACTTCTCACATATAGCGGTTTTACCGAGGAAGATAGACAGGCATTTACCCAGCCGCTATGTTCTATTATAGAAAAAGAATTTGTTTTCTATAACGACTACTGGTCGAAACGATACGCGAAAACAATGGATGGCAGAAATCGTTTGGAACAATGGTTAAAGGGTCGGTTTTCTCCATATGAGCCGCTGTTTTTATACTTTGAAAAGCGAATCAATATCGGCTTCTCATTCGCCTTGACTTGCAATGGCAGAGGGTATTATCAAAAAGACGCATTTAATGCTATTGTACCATTCGAAACAATGCAAAGTACATATAAAAATACATTTTACCAGCTGCTGCACGAATTTACTCATCAATTCACTGACAGCGTCGTCGGCACGGACATTAAAATGAAAGACGGAACACACACGGTTTCCGAAAATGCGGCCATTCTCTTTGATTATTATTTTATAAGAACGCTATATCCTGAAGATCTGTCTTCATACTATGAATGGATAAGAACAGCCACCGACAGCGATTGTCGTGATGAAGACTCGATCGTTTCTGGCTTTCCGGTAGATAACGGTATAAATGAGCGCCTATTACAATTGACAAACGATATTACGCATTATCGACCACAAACCGCAATATGAATTTTGAACCAAGTACCCCTACTCAAGACCGCATTGGTGACTGTAGTTTGCTGTACGATCAGAAAGGAGCGATCCCGATGAAAAAACACAAATGGTGGCTTATCCCGATCATCGCCGTGGTGGTGCTGGCGGTGCTGACCGTTCCCTTTTCCGTGATGCCGCTGAATGACGGCGGCACGGTGGAATACCGGGCGCTGACCTATACGCTGGTGAAGTGGAACCGGCTGCAGGAGACCGGCCCCAACTATCAGGCGACCCGGGTATACCCCCTCTCCCTGCTCACCTCCATCGACGATCTGTGGGCGCGGGAACAGTCCTCGCAGGACGGCCCGCCCGCCGACAGCCGGACGGGGGACTGCACCTTCCGTGCCACGGTGCTGGAGGTGAAAGACAACTTCCTTATGGTAGAGCCGCTGACCGGCGAGGAGGAACGGCGGAGCAGCGATAAAATCACCCTCACCGCCCCCGCCGGCACAGCGGTGGAGCTGCTGCAGCCCGGCTGCCCGGTGGAGGTGCAGTATGACGGCATGATTGCGGAGAGCTATCCGGCGCAGATTAACGCCTCCTCCGTCACCATCGCCGACGCCTGCCGGCAAGTAGACTATACCGGCGCCTGGCTGAGCGAGGCAGACAGCTCCATGATGGGAACCGACGGCACGGATACCGCGGATGTGCGCATCGTCGCCATCTACAAAAACTGCTTCTTTGCCCGCTATGTGGTGCCCATGCCCACGCTGCTGAAAATCAACGGAGTGCTGGACAAGGGCTGGTGCATCGGCGACCAGGTGCAGGTATCCATGACCGACGCCCGCTATCAAACGGAGACCCAGCGCATTGAGGGCACGCTGCGCAGTGTGGGAGAAAGCAATTTCCAGCTGGAGGAGGGCAAGGCATACAAGCCGGTCATTTACCTCTATCCGCCGCAGGAGACGGAGGTGTCCGTCCGGCTGGCGCTGGATGGCGCTCTCACCTGCACCTATCCCGCCTATCATGACGGCTGGCGGGTCACCGCCCGCCCCGACGGCACCCTCACCGACGCCGCCGGACAGGAATACAGCTATCTCTACTGGGAGGGGCAGCTGCCCGCCGCCTACGATTTTTCCCGGGGCTTTTGCGTGAAAGGCAGCGACGCGGCAGCGTTTCTGGACTCGGCGCTGGCGCAGCTGGGGCTGAACCGGCGGGAAGCCAACGAATTCATCGTCTACTGGCTGCCCCAGCTGGAGCAAAATCCCTACAACTTGATCGCATTCCAGACCGCCGCCTACACCGACGCCGCCCGTCTGCAGATCGACCCGGCGCCGGACACCCTCATCCGGGTGTTTATGGCATATCGCCCGTTACCGTCACCCCAGACCGTGCCGCCCCAGGCTCTAACCGCCCCCCGGCGGGAGGGCTTCACGGTGGTGGAATGGGGCGGCGCCCTCGTGCGGTAATTCACACAATACTTAAGAAAAGAGGCATATCTCCGTGGAACAATTTTTGAATAAGCTCGTAGATTTCGCCACCCATGCGGGGCTAAAGCTGGTTATTGCCGTTTTGGTGCTGTTTCTCTGCTCCAAAGGCATCTCCCTGCTCATCCGGCGGCTGAAAAGCGGCAAGGGGCTGGCGCACATGGACCCGTCGGTGCGCTCCTTTCTCATCAGCGCCCTGAATATCGTGCTGCGGCTGGTGCTGATCGTCACGGTGGCATCCTACCTGGGGTTGCCTATGACCTCCGTGGTAACCGTTATCGGCAGCGCCGGGGTCGCCATCGGTCTGGCGCTGCAGGGCGGTCTGTCCAACATCGCCAGCGGTATGATGATCCTATTTTTCCGCCCCTTTTCGGTGGAGGATTATATCGAAGTGAACGGGCAGGAGGGCACTGTCACCGCCATTGGCATTTTCCATACGGCGCTGCGCACCTATGACAACCGCCGGGTGGTGATCCCCAACAGCGTGCTGACCGCCAACACGGTGCTGAACCTCACCGCCGAGCCCACCCGCCGCATCGACCTGGAGCTGTCCGCCGGTTACGGCTGCGACAGCCAGCGGGTGCGGGAGACCGTGCTGGCCGCGGCGGCGCAGGTGCCGGGAGTGCTGACCGACCCCGCCCCCAGCGTCGTCATGACCGGCCACGGCGACAACGCCCTGCTGTATAAGGCGTTCATCTGGTGCAACACCCCCGACTATTGGTCGGTGCGGTTCGCTCTGCTGGAGGAGATCAAGCGCCGCTTTGACGAGCAGGGCATCGAGATCCCGTTCCCGCAGCTGGACGTGCATCTGGACGGCAACCGGTAACTGCGAAGCTCAACGAACACGAAGCTCCGTCCCCTATGAAATACAGGGGACGGAGCTTTTTGCGGCAGGTGCGCCCGCTTTTTTGCGGGATATCAAAAATTGTGCACTTTATGGGTGAGACTTTTTCCCTCCGGATACGACTAATTGATGAAAGGGATGAAAACTATCCCTTTCGGAAAGGGGTGCGTCAATGGATAACGGTGCCCGTAGCTACCGCCGTTTCCTTGATGGGGATGACCGAGGAATCGCCGAGATCGTCGGAGAATACAAGGACGGTCTGATTCTGTATCTGAACGGGTATGTGGGCAACATTTTTATTGCCGAGGAGCTGACGGAGGATACCTTCTTCCGGCTCATCACCAAAAAGCCCCATTATGCGGGGAAAAGCAGTTTCAAATCCTGGCTGTATGCCATCGGGCGCCATGTAGCGGTTGATTTCCTGCGGCATCACGCCAAAATGCGCAGCACCCCCATCGACGATAGGGAAACCGGTCTGCGGGAGGAGGAAAGCCTGGAGCAATCCTACATACGAGAGGAACGGAAAATTGCCCTGCACCGGGCGCTTTCCACGCTGCCGACCCAGTATAAGACGGTGCTTTGGCTGGTGTATTTTGAGGGCTTTTCCGGCAAAGAGGCGGCAATCGCGCTGAAAAAGACCGACCGTCAGATAAAAAATCTCCTGTATCGGGCAAAACAATCGTTGAAAGCAACACTGGAAAAGGAGGGCTTTACCCATGAAGAATTGTGAAGAAATGGTCCATAGCCTGCTTGCACGCAGAGATCAGTATGCCGCCGCGCAAAAACGGAAAAGAGCCGTACTCACCCGCACGGTCATTCCCGTGGGTGGCGTATGTCTTGCCGCCCTGGTGGGCATCGGTCTGTGGAAAGGGGGTGTGTTTAACACAACGCCGCCCAAAACCGTGGGAGACGCGGTGATCAGCGGCGAGAAAGACTATATCGGTCCCGACGAACGGAGAATCATCTCCTCGTATGCCGCGGGGGATACCCCCTCCGCCTCGTATGCCACGCCGGAGAACGGCCAGCGGTGTTTCTCCACCCCGCTGCAACAGGCGATGGACGCCTACGGAGATCGTGTGCTGTACCGGGTTGTGGTGGACGTATTCCGCGACAAAGAGCTGTTATCGGCGGACAGCAGGCCGGTGCGGGAGGAGCGCGCGCGGCTCTCCGACAGCGGCTATACCGTCGCCTATGAGACGGTATCCGACGGAGAATCGGCGCATTCGTACTTCTCCCTGCACGCCACCTATGATGAGCTGACCGGGTTCGCCGCCAACGAACGCTACGGCTACTTCCTGTTCCTATACGAGGAACGGATAGAGCCCGCGGCCGACTCCGGCACGAACCGGTAGACAACGCACACCACCGGATATCGACATACAACGCAAGCCGCAGCGGAAATTCCGCTGCGGCTTGGTCGTTTTCAGAATCTTTGCCAATGGGGGATGACCCCGCTTACTCCTGCTCTTTGGCATCGGGGGCGGAGGCATTCTCCGCCGGGGCTTTTTTCGCCTTGGGGGATTCCGGCAGGCGGCCGTACAGCGCCGTATTCTCCCGGATGATCTGCGCCAGCCAATCGTTGATGCAGCCGTCCCCGATGCGCCATTGCCAGTTGCTGCCGCCCAGGGTGGCGGGGGTGTTGATGCGCGCCTCGCTGGAAAGCCCCATAAAATCCTGCATCATGAAAATCGCCGTATCCGCCACGCTCATCAGCGCCGCCCGGATCATCGCCCAGTTGAACCCCTCCCGGTCGTCCACATGGAGATACCGGCGGGCAAACGCCACCTCCGCCGGATCGGCGGTGTGGGTCCAGCCCATAACGGTGTCGTTATCGTGGGTGCCGGTATACACCACGCAGTGACGGGGATACCGATAGGGCAGATATTCGCTGTCCCCGGCGGGGTCAAAGGCGAATTGCAGCACCTTCATGCCTGGATAGCCGCTGTCCGCCAGCAGCTGCCGCACCGCGGGAGTCAAAAAGCCCAAATCCTCTGCGATGATGGGCAGCGGACCGCCGTGATCCTCCTCCAGCGCCCGGAACAGCTCCATCCCGGGGCCCTGCCGCCAGACGCCCTTTTTGGCGTTGACCGCCCCATAGGGGATGCAGTAAAAGGACTCAAACCCCCGGAAATGGTCGATGCGCACCACATCGTAGAGCGCCAGCGTGCGGCGCATCCGCTGCCGCCACCAGCGGTAGGGGGTCGGCTCCCGGCGCATCTGCGCCCAGTTATACACCGGCATCCCCCACAGCTGCCCGTCCTCGGTGAAGGCATCCGGCGGGCAGCCCGCCACCACCCGGGGCAGCAGCTCTTCATCCAGGTCGAATTGCTCCGGGTCCGCCCACACATCGGCGCTGTCATCCGCCACATAGATGGGCATATCCCCGATGATCCGCACCCCGTGGGCGTGGGCATAGGCTTTCAGGGCGTCCCATTGGCGATAAAACTGGAACTGAACAAACCGATAAAACGCCAGCCGCCGTTCCTGCTGCTGCCGGAAATCCGCCAGCGCCCGGGGCTGCCGCATTTTGAGGGGCTTCTCCCACTCCCGCCAGGCAGCGCCGCCATGGGCATCCTTCAGCGCCATAAAGAGGGCATAGTCCTCCAGCCAGTCCGCCTGCTCCCGGCAGAACCGGGCATAGTCCTCCCCCGGCACAAACCGGGCAAACGCCTGTTCCAGCAGGGGCAGGCGGTTTTCGTACAGCTTGCCGTAGTCCACCCGGCCGGGATCGCCGCCGAGATCCGCCCGGTCGCAGTCGGCGGTCTCCAGCAGGCCATCCTCGACCAGCGTTTCCAGGTCGATGAAATAGGGATTCCCCGCCGCCGAAGAAAAGGACTGATAGGGGGAATCCCCGAAATGGGTGGGGTTCAGCGGCAGCAGCTGCCAATAGCGCTGCCCCGCCTTTTCCAGAAAATCCACAAAGTGATAGGCTTCCTTGCCAAAGGTGCCGATGCCGTATTTCCCGGGGAGGGAAAACACCGGCATGAGAATTCCGCTGGTACGCATAGCGACCACTCCTTTCTCCGTCAAAGCAATTTATCCGGATGCCTGCGGCATGAACAGCAGCAGCGGCAGGTGGGGCGGGTTGGCGACGCGCAGGGGGATGGAGCTGTCTCCCAGCCCCCGGCTGACCACCATGGTAGTGACCCCCTGTCGGTACACCCCGTCGGTATAGGCGGGCAGCACCCCCTGTCCGGGGGCGTACAGGCCCCGGTTTTTCACGCGGATCTGCCCGCCGTGGGTATGGCCGCAAACCACCAGATTCCACCGGGCTTTCTGATAATAGGAGAAATAATCCGGCTTATGGGCCAGGGCGACAGCCGGCTGCCCGCTCACCGCCAGCGGGCGGGGACAGCGATGCCCCATGCCGAACAGGCGCAGCGTTTCGCCGTCCTTTCTCCAGTCGGCGTAGTTGTCGCAGAGATAGTGCACCCCGCATTCCGTGAGAATCTGCCCATACAGCGGCTCCCGCCCCAGACGCAGCTCGTGGTTGCCGGGGATGGCAAAGCAAGGGGCGATGGCCGCCAGCGCCCCGGCCAGCCGCCGCAGCCCGGCGGCGTCAAAGTCGGTGTAGCTGTTGGTCAGATCGCCGGGGAGAAAGATGGCGTCGGGGCGCTGGAGCGCCACGCAGTTGATCAGCCGGGTCAGCCGCACGGCATTATCCGGCAGATGCACATCCGCCACCACCGCCACCCGGGCGCCGCAAAAGGCGGCGGGCAGCCGGGGCAGAAACACCGGGATCGGTTCCACCTGGGGCGCTCCCATGGCCACACGCAGCCCCATGGCGGTATGCAGCAGCTTCTTGGACCGTTTCGGCTGGATCTCCATCGACAGACAACCCCTTTCCGGCGCATGGACAGTTTGGCCCGGCAACGTCATGCCGGGCGCACACGTCCGCTCTGCTTAGTGTACCACAGTCGGGGGCAAAATAAAAGCGGAAATTCCATTGCGTTCCGCAAAATGCGCACTTCGACCGCAAAAACGGCCGCGCCCCGTCAGCCCCTGTCCGGCCGGGGCGTCTGTGCACGGTCCCGCGATGGCGCGGCGGGTCATTCGGCGGCGCCGATCAGGAGCCCGGGCAGAGAATTCTTCAGCACCCGGGACAGATAATCCACCACCGTTTCGGGATCGTGCCCCTCTTTGTCGGTAAATTCGTCAATCAGCATTCCGGCGATCGCCTCGGTATAAAAATGCGCCAGAAACTCTTTGAATTGCGGCTCCGCGTGCACGCCGCACTGCTGCTCGGTATCCCGGATGATGTTGCCGGTGATGCCGATAAAATCCGCGTAGAAAAACCGTTTCATCTCATCCCGGCCCATGCTGTCGTAGGCGCAGCACAGCAAATGCTGATTGGTCTTTACATACTGCAGCACGAAGAGCACCGCCTCGCGGAAATCCACCAGCAGATCAAACTGCCTGACCACATTCACCGCCTCTTCCTCCAGCATCCATTTCAGCAGGGCGTAAATATCCTCAAAATGGTAGTAAAAGGTCTTGCGGTTGACGCCGCAATCGGCAATGATCTCGCTGACGGTGATCTTGGAAAGGGGCTTTTTCGCCATGAACCGCTTCAGGGAGGCGGCCAGCGCCTGTTTGGTATGCAATGTGGTGACTTCATATTTCATGATCCGCTCCGCTCCTTTGGCATTGATCTGTCCACCGTATTGTATAGTATACATCAAACCGCCGATCCATGCAACGGGTAGCGCGGACCTTTTGTCCGGTAAATGGGACAGAGCGGCCCATTTGCCCCACAGATGACCGGCTTTTGTCCGGATTTCACCTAAAGCGGGGCGATTTGTCCGTTTCATTGCCGCCGGACTTCCGGTATACTCATGTCCGAAATCGAGGAAAGGAGCGGAAATCATGCACGAAAAACGGTACCGGATCCGTCTGTCGGCGCCCCTCGGGCTGCGTAACGGAACCATGGTCATCCGTGAATCCGACGGCAAGGTGGACGGCTGGCTGGAAGTGATGAACCGGAAAAACGCCCTGTCCGGTCGGCTTTCAACCGACGGAGCGCTGACGATCACGGGCGCCATCCAATCGTTGATCAGCACGATACGGTATACGGCGGTGGGAACGGTCTGCGGACGGAAAATATTGTTAAATCTGAAAACGGATACCGGAGTATGCTATCCGGTCTCCGGAGAGGAGCTTACCATTGATGACAAAGTTTTATAGATTCATCGTGAACCATCAAAAATGGATCATCGCCGTGTTCCTGATCCTGTTTGCGGTGTGCGGGGTGTGTCAGCGGTTTGTGGCGGTCAATTACGACATGAACGACTATCTGCCCCGGTCCAGCGCCTCCACCCAGGCGCTGGACCGAATGGAAGAGGAATACGACGGGGGCATCCCCAACGCGCGGGTGATGGTGCAGGAGGTGTCCATCCCGGAGGCGCTGGCGTATAAGGAACAGCTGCTGGATGTGGACGGCGTGACCGATGTGACCTGGCTGGACGATGTGGCCAGCGTGACCGTGCCGCTGGAAACGCAGGATGCCGACACGGTAGAAACCTATTATAAAGACGGCAACGCCCTATTCTCCGTGACCATCGACGAAGACAAACGCATCGAAGCCGTCCAAGCGATCCGGGACATCATCGGCGACGGCAACGCCATGACCGGCAGCGCCGTGACCACAGCGGTGGCCACCACCAGCACGGTCAGTGAAATTTCCACCATCGCCGCCATCGGCGTGGCCTTTGTGCTGCTGGTGCTGCTCCTCACCACGACCTCCTTTGCCGAGCCGTTTCTGGTGCTGGCAGGGCTTGGGGTGGCCATTGTCATCAATGCGGGCAGCAACCTGATGTTCGGAGAAGTTTCTTTTGTGACCAATGCGGCGGGCAATATTTTGCAGCTGGCGGTGTCGCTGGACTATTCCGTGTTTCTCCTGCACCGCTTTGCCGAGTGCCGACAGACCACCGCCGACCCAAAGGAGGCCATGGTGCAGGCGCTCACCATGTCCACCTCCTCCATTCTGTCCAGCGGACTGACCACGGTCATCGGATTTCTGGCCCTGTGCCTAATGCAATTCCGGATCGGCCCCGACCTGGGCCTCGCGCTGGCCAAGGGAGTGGCGCTGAGCCTGATCACGGTATTCACTTTCATGCCCGCGCTGATCCTTGGCACCTATAAACTCATCGACAAGACCCGGCACCGCTCGTTCATGCCCTCCTTCAAAGGATTTGGACGGTTTGTCCGCCGGGTGATGCTGCCGATGGCGGCGGTGTTCGCCATCCTCATCGTCCCGTGCTATCTGGCCTCCAACGCCAACAGCTTTTACTACGGTGCGTCCCACATTTTCGGCAGCGCCACCCAGCTGGGCGCCGACACGGAAACAATCGAGGACGCTTTCGGCAAGCAGGACACCTATGTGCTGATGGTGCCGAAGGACAGCACCGCCACCCAGGCGGAGCTGTCGGAGGCGCTGCACGACATCCCGCAGGTCAAGAGCATCCTGTCCTATGTGGATACGGTGGGCGAAACCATCCCGGAACAATATCTGGACAGCGGCACCCTCTCCAAGTTGAACGGCGAGCACGATACCCGCATGGTGCTGACGGTGGACGCCGCCTATGAGGGGGATGAGACCTTCTCTCTGGTGGAGACCGTCCGGAATACCGCCGAGCGGTATTATCCCGGTGCATGGTATCTGGCCGGTGAAGGGGTATCCACCTACGATCTGATGGATACCGTCACCGCCGATATGGTGAAGGTCAATCTGGTGGCCATCGGGGCCGTGTTCCTCGTGCTGCTGTGCACCATGAAGTCGCTGGTGCTGCCGGTGGTCCTGGTGCTGTCCATCGAGACGGCCATCTGGATCAATCTGTCCATCCCGTATTTCAGCGACCAGACCATCTTCTATATCGCCTATCTGATCATCAGTTCCATTCAGCTGGGCGCCACGGTGGACTATGCCATTCTGTTCACCGACCGGTATCGGGAGATGCGGCAGACTTACGCGAAAAAAGAAGCCATCGTGCAGACCATCTCCGCCGTGGCCGTATCCGTGCTGACCTCGGCCAGCGTCCTGACGGTCGTGGGGTTCCTGCTGGGCATCTTTTCCACCCACGGGCTGCTCTCCCAGCTGGGCTACTTCCTCGGCAAAGGCACGCTCTGCTCGCTGGCGATCGTGCTGTTTGTCCTGCCGGGGCTGTTGTACCTGCTGGATAAGCAGATCGTGAAAAACAAACCATCCAAGGAGGTCATTTCTCAATGAAACACATACAAAGAATCACCGCCGCAGCGCTGTCCGTGCTGCTGGCAGGTTCCCTCACCGCTCCGGCCTTTGCCGAAACGGTCTCCCCGGAAAAGGAGGAGGTCATCTACATCCTGACCGATGCCGCCGGCAAGGTCACGGATATGGAGGCGGTCAACATTTTCGCCGGCGGCGACATCACCGACTACGGCGACTATTCCCATGTAAAGCTGCTGAATACAACGGATCGAATCACCCAGAGCGGCGACAGGATCACCTTCTCGTCCGCCGCCGACAAGGTCTATTATCAGGGCACGATGAAAAACACCGTTATCCCGTGGGATATTTCCATCCGTTACTTCCTGGACGGACAGGAATACTCCGCGGCGGATATTGCGGGGAAAAGCGGCGCGCTGGAGCTCCGTTTCTCGGTGAGCAAAAACGAGGACTGCGCCGGCAGCTTCTATGAGGACTACGCGCTGCAAGCCTCGTTCACACTGGACACCGCCCGGTGCAGGAACATCGTTGCCGACGGCGCGACCGTTGCCAACGTGGGCAGCGATAAGCAGCTGACCTATACCATTCTGCCCGGCAAGGGGATCGACACGGCGATCCGGGCCGATGTCACGGATTTTGCGATGGATGCCGTCGCCATCAACGGCGTGCGCCTGCATATGAACTTTGAGGTGGACGATTCAGCCCTGACCGATAAAATCAACGAACTGATTTCGGCGGTTGGCGATTTGAATGACGGCGCAGCGGAAGTGCGCGACGGAACCGGCAAGCTATACGACGCCACCGGAGTCCTGCACGGCAAGGTCGGCGAGCTGAACACCGGCGTGGGCGACCTGACAAACGGGACAGGGGACTTATCCTCCGGGCTGACCGACATCGCCGCAGAGAATGACCGGCTGACCGGGGCGGCCTATACGGCGTATGAGGGGCTTTGCACCGCCGCCGCAGCGGCGCTGAACGCCCAGCTGGAAGCGAACGACATGGAGGCGGTCACCCTCACCCCCTCGAACTATTCCGCCGTGCTGATGGACCTGCTGAAAAAGATGGATGCCGCTACCGTATACGACCGGGCCTATCAGGCGGCGCTGCAGCAGGTAACGGAAGCGGTGAATGCCCAGTCCGACGCCCTGTATCGCGGCTATGTGGAATCACAGGCAAATTCAATTTACCTGGCGTATGTTTCTTCTCAGGCGGAGAACCTTTATGCGCAGGTGGCGGCGCAGGCCGTCTATGCGCAGCTGATCCAAAGCGGCTATACGGAAGAACAGGCGGCCGCATTTTTACAAACGCCGGAGGGACAGGTCGCTGTGGCGCAGGCGGTCGCCGCTATGACCGATGAGCAGAAGGAGCAGATCCTGCACGCAGCGGTCGCTCAGCTGACGGACGAACAGAAAGAACAAATTTTGCAGGGCGCGGTCGCCTCACTGACCGAGGAACAGAAAGCGCAGATCCGGGGCGCTTACATTCAGCAGAAAATGGCATCCGATGAAGTGACATCGGGGATCAATGCCGCCGTGGCCACGGTCAGCGCAGCGGCCAGGCAGGTGTCCGAGCTAAAAGGCCAGCTGGACAATTACGGCGCGTTCTATCAGGGCCTGCTCGACTATACCGGTGCGGTCAGCGACGCGGCCACAGGAGCCGGGAACCTGAAGCTGCATATGGATACGCTTTACAGTAACACAGGGACGCTCAAGCTCTCTGTCGGGGAACTGAACGGCGCTGTTAAGGAGCTGTACCGCGGCACAAAGGATCTGGCAAGCGGCACCGCAGCGTTCGTCGATCGGACCGCGGGCATAGATGGGCAGGTCCGGGAGGAAATAGATGCAATGATCGCCTCCGTCACCGGCGACGATGCCGCTGTGGTGTCCTTTGTCTCCGACAAGAACACTCAGGTAAGCTCCGTACAGTTCGTCATCAAAACCGCGGCCATCGAGAAAGCCGAAGCTGCCGCGAGCGACGCGGCAACGGATGCACCGCTGACCTTCTGGCAGAAGCTCCTGCGTCTGTTCGGGCTGTATAAGAAATAACGGGCAATAAAATACCATACCCGTGCCGTCGATCAGGGCGACACGGGTATGGTATTTGTTTTGTTCTCAAGGGGCCGCTATGCACGGCGCACCGCTGCCGGTTTTCCCGGCGCAGCTCTCACGGCAGGAGTGTAAACGCCGTTTCCTCCAGCGCGTCCATCCGGCAGCCGACAAACACCCGGATATAGCCCGGCTCCACCCGGTATTGCCGGTCGGCGGCGTATACCTGCAACTCCTCCCGTCCCAGGGAGAATGTGACCGTGCGTTCCTCTCCGGCGCGCAGCGCCACTCGGCAGAAACCTTTCAGTTCCCGATCCCGCCGCAGGATGCTGCCCTCGGACGCCCGGATAAACAGCATCACCACCTCTTCGCTGTCCAGCGCGCCGGTATTCTGCACCGGCAGCGAAACCGTCACCGCCGCGCCATCCTCGATCTGCCGCGCAGGACAATCGCCGGACACGGCGGGCGCGCCGCACCGGACGGTGCTGTACGTCTCGCCGCTGCCAAAGGGGAACGCCGCCCCCTCCGGCAGATCCGCATAGACTTTCTCCATGGTGCGGCGATTGTAGCACACCGGCAGCGCCCCCACCGCCGCCGGGATCGTCACCGGCAGCCGCCAGGTGCCGTCCCAGTGTCCGTTCAGATCCCCATCCGATGCACTCTCCTGTCAACGCGTCAATAACCGATATGTACTGTTCCACTCCGGGTGCTCCGGGCAGGACACCGCCCAGTGTGAACCAGCCCGGCGCGTCCGTTGTCGCACCGGATGCCGTGGCGGGCACACCGTACACAGCCTTATTGTATCGAAAGAGCCGCCACCGGGCAAGAGATTTTTCCGGTGAATCAGTCCTGTTTTTTGTCTTTTTCCCATGTCGCCGGACGGTATTGGCACTGAAAGGCCGGTTGGACAGCTACGGCGCATTCTATCGGGGGCTGCTCGACTACACCGGCGCGGTCGGCGACGCGGCCGCCGTAGCCGGAAACCTGAAACTGCTACACCGACACCGGAGCGCTCGCGCTCTCCGGCGACGGGCGGGAAGGAGGCCACCCGTCAGCTGTACAGTAGGACAAGGACACCGGCGATAGGCAAATCGGGGCAAAAGTTTCGTTTCCGTTTACAATTGGCCGCTGCCACTGTGCTATGATGGAGCATAGGGTAGGGGATATGCCTCCCCATTTCCGATAGGAGGTGTCCATCTCATGTCACAGGTCACAAAACGAGCGCTGGAGCAATCGCTCAAGAATCTGCTGCTGAAAAAACCGCTCACGAAGATCACCGTGGGCGACATCGCCGAGGATTGCGGCATCAACCGCATGACGTTCTACTATCATTTCAAGGATATCTACGATCTGGTGGAATGGTCCTGTCTGGAAGATGCACGGCGGGCCCTCGACGAGAAGAAAACCTACGAGACCTGGCAGCAGGGCCTGCTGCAAATCTTCGAGGCGGTGCAGGCAAACAAGCCGTTCATCCTAAACGTCTACCGCTGCGTACACCGGGAGCAGGTGGAGAAGTATTTGCAGCCGCTGGTGGACCGGCTTCTGCTGGGCGTGATCGACGAAGAATCCGGCGACATGACGGTGCGGGACGAGGACAAGCAATTCATCGCCCAGATCTACGCATATATATTCATCGGGCTGATGCTGGACTGGATCAAGGACGATATGCGGGAGGACCCCCACGAGATCGTGGACAGGCTCGCCCGGCTGATCAAAGGCTCCATGACCGCCGCCCTGTCCCGGTTCCGGGTCTGAGTTTATCATTTCCGCAAATGTGATAAAATTTTATACACCTGACGGCTCCGTGATAAAAGTCTTATCACGAGGCCGTTTCTGATTGTTGTAAATCTTTCGGAAACGGGTATACTGGAGACAAAGAAACACACAGGAGGTTTTCGTTATGTATTACTCTGCAGGAACGTATGAATCTTTCGCCCATCCCGAAAAGCCGAAGGACGTGGACAAAAAATCCGCCTACATCATCGGCACCGGACTGGCCGGACTGACGGCGGCCTTTTATCTCGTCCGGGACGGCCAGATGAAGGGGGAGCACATCCATCTGCTGGAAAAGCTGGAGCTGGCCGGCGGCAGCTGCGACGGCCGCAAGGATGTGACCAAGGGCTTCTTCATGCGGGGCGGCCGGGAGATGGACAACCATTTCGAGGTCATGTGGGACACCTTCCGCGACGTGCCCTCCATCGAGACCCCCGGCGTATCGGTGCTGGACGAGTATTATTGGCTCAATAAGCACGATCCCAACTATTCCCTGTGCCGCGCCACCGTCAACCGGGGCGAGGACGCCCACACCGACAAGCAGTTCAAGCTGGACAAGGAATCGGCACTGGCGCTGTCCAAGCTGTTCCTGACCCCGGAAAAGGATCTGGAGGACAAAAAGATCTCCGATGTGCTGCCCGATTCTTTCTGGAGCACCAACTTCTGGCTCTATTGGCAGACCATGTTTGCCTTCCAGCGCTGGTCCAGCGCCCTGGAGATGAAACGCTACCTCTGCCGCTATGTGCATCACATCGACGGACTGCCGGATTTCAGCGCTCTGCGGTTCACCAAGTATAACCAGTATGAGAGCATGATTCTGCCGCTGGTGAAATATCTGGAGGCCCACGGTGTGCGCATCGAATACGGCATGGATGTAAAGAATGTTGTCATCGAGACCGAGGGCGACAAGAAGGTGGCCAAACAGATCGTCTATGTGAAGGACGGCAAGGAGCAGACCATCGACCTGATCGAGGACGATCTGGTGTTCATCACCAACGGCTGCTGCACCGACACCTCCTGCTACGGCGACCAGACCCACGC
>DJEF01000012.1:0-8972 GCA_002431285.1 Ruminococcaceae bacterium UBA5905
GTGCGGAACGGATAAACGCTGAAAGCATCTAAGCGTGAAGCCGACCCTAAGATAAGATATCCCACTGAGTAATCAGGTAAGATCCCACGAAGACTACGTGGTAGATAGGCTGCGTGTGTAAGTGCAGTGATGCATTGAGCTTGGCAGTACTAATCGATCGAGGGCTTGACCTAAGCGGTCAAGGAGATGGAAGAATCCTTAAGAGGAGTGCTGAACGGAGTGATGACCGTTTGGTGTGGCGCAGGAATGCGTTGTTCTTGAGAGAGCATGATTTCGTAAGCTTTATCCGGTTTTGAGGGTCCTCGAGTTCGACGAAGTCGAACTCGTCCGATATTCACTTGCGGGCTTAGACAGCCCGCATTTTGCAGGGGCAAAAAGGGTGGATGTTGGCGGTTGGTAGTGTCTGTTTAAGGATGGAAAGTCCTGTGGATAGAAATAGTTGGTGCTGATGACGGTGAGGGTACACCCGTTCCCATCCCGAACACGGCAGTTAAGCTCACTGGTGCTGACAATACTTGGCTGGAAGCGGCCCGGGACGATAAGTAGGTGCCAACACAAAGAGAGAGACCACTGTGCAACGCATAGTGGTCTCTCTCTTTGTGAGTTGCAGATACTTCGAATACGGGAAGAGCGATGCAGTGCATTGCTCTTCCCGTATTCAGCGCGCAGGCGGTATAACCTCCTGTATGCGTATCTGCTCAACCCCCGCGCGGGTAGGTCGCCAACGGGACGCGTGCATACTCCGAATCCATATATCCTGCGTTGTAGACACTTTCCAACACGCACAGACCGGTGCAGCACACCACGTACCCGTATTCAGCGCGCAGGCGGTATAACCTCCTGTATGCGTATCCGCTCAATTCCTGCGCGGGTAGGTCGCCAACGGGACGCGTGCATACTCCGAATCCCATATATCCCGTGTTGTAGACACTTTCCAATACGCACAGACCGGTGCGGCGCACCACGTACCCGTATTCAGCGCGCAGGCAGTATGGTCTCCTGTATACGTAGCTGCTTAACCCTGCGCGGGTAGGTCAAATACATAAAATTGGGGCCGCTTGTGCTATGTGTACGATGCGTCCTGGTGCCGGAAAGAGTCGATCTTCGGCGTCAAAAAAAGACACTGCACGTCGTGCGGCACCCCTACGCCATTTGCCATTTGCGTATATAGCGGTTAAGCGATCCGGCATCCCCGTTTGGGTGGTAGTCGCCGGTTGCAGCATCGGCGCACCACGTTTTTTCCTCTATGTCCGGCGGACTGTGTGGACACATTTGGATGTGCACCATCAGCACATTTTAAGAGCGGCAATTGCAGGGTGTGAATGTTTTTCACATCCTGCAATTGCTATTTTCCTGTCGGTTTGCTCTGAGCGGTACGTGCCGCCTATTCCGCGCCATATTGTTTGCTCCGAACCAGCTATGGTGCAGGAAATATGTGCATATTCTTCACATATTTACCATCCGACGGTGCTGGGCAAACATCTCCGGCGGTGCGGTATGCGTGTGCATATATGGTCTACATTCGGCAGAACGGATAGACAAAACGGTCGGGGGATATCGGTTCCCGAAACGGAATTTTGCCCGTGTTATTTGCCACATCACGTCCATCGCTTGATGAGGGCAAGCTCACCCGTCGGCACATCTTTTCGGTGTTTTCGCCCTCTTTGCCTTGACCCGGTGCCAGTAAGCCTTCGTCTCAAAGGATAAACCACAGTCGGCTGATGCAAGGCAGTTTTGCGCACAAAACCGGGTTCGCTCCTGTCAAACGATGGGACCAATACGACAGTGTTGCCGCGTTCCTCGTCTGACCCTATGAAAGAATCTTTGCACACCCAATCGAAAAATTTCGGCAAATAGCGTTTCTTAGCGGCGGGATGCCGGCGTACGCTGAGCGGAGGGAAACCATGCCGATAATAGCGCGGTTTGACTGAAAAAGCCGCTGCACCTCGATGACGTTGTCTGCCGAAAGTGTGAAAAATATTCACGCTACTCCTTGCAGTCTGTCCTGTCGCTGCCTATCTTTTGTCCCTTTTTATTGTGCGCTCCGGTCGGAATGAACAGGTGCATAGGGTGCACATCCGAAGAAGAGGCTGTATTTGACACACGAAGAATAGGCAAAATGTGAAAAACATTCACATTTATGCTTGTAGCCATCTTGTGCCGTGCTCGGATCGAGCTGTATGCATTGACCACGTGCACATTCTTCACATTTTGGTAGAATGTGTACACGGCAGAGTGCGGGTATCCACTGTGTGGGCGGACGTGAATATACTTCACATACCCATACCCAATCGAAACGCTGCGAAAATGGATCTGACCGAGCCAAAGCAATTGCGGGCCGGACTGTGAAGTATATGCACATCTAGCCATGTCGTCGGTGCGGTGCGCAGAATCTGCTGGCTGAATGTGCAGCTGGTTCACACATTACAGGCGCAATATGTAATAGCAACGAGATTCACAGTCGCGGCTGGTTAATACGCGCAGCCCATAGGTGCGTATCATTCACACATATAGGAGTGACTGTTCCCGCGATGTGAAAAATGTTCACATTGTACACTGCTGTTTAGTCTTATTCAGATACACCCGGATCACATCGTGTGCATCACTTGTTGGTATCAACCGGGGGATAGATGGTCTGCTTGTATCTATGTGAACATTCTTCACCAACTGTTCAGTCTTCCGCTCCCATGCGCGCCCAAGTTGTAGTTGCTGCGCGAGTGGGTGATGGCGCAGGGGGGGAGATATGGAGTCTGGATGGGTGAGCGAGTGAACTGTGCAGACGGATCACGTGTTGCACCCTTTGCGTGGGGAGATATGCCAAGGCAGTGTGTGAACATTCTTCACATTTCGTTCATTCGGACTCACAACATCCGTTTCCACCCCAATGATGTGAATGTTTTTCACATCGCTGTGGTGAGAGCGAAAACCTCTGAACGAGATGTGTTTCCGGATGCGATGGGGCAGCGGCACCACTTGGAGTGTACCGCGTTTGAAACCCTTATTCATAGAACCATTTCCCTCCATGGCAAAACAATTTCTTTGTGCATATTTTATATAATATTTTCTTGTTTTCCGTAAAAGATATTGACATATACATCGAATATCGGTATAATACAACTGAAGGGGGAGGAAAGGAGGGCGCGAAAAGCCGCCGGGAACAGCGGACTCCCCGTGAGTGGCATAAACCGATTCAGAGAAAGAGTGCGTGAAAATGAAAAGCACATTTCGACAAAGAAGGTTTATACAGTCATTCTGATCGGCGCCCTATTTACAACCGGTATTACTGCAAGCGGCAAGGTGTATGTGCAAAAGTCAGAAAAACAGCCCTTGTCGTTAGTCGATTTGGAACCGTCTATACCGCTGGAAGTTCCTGCTCTTAAGGATGTGGAGGAAATATCCACCCAATATCCCCTCATGGCGGACGGAACGCAACATAATTTGTACGGTGCTTTCAACGATCCCGACCGCGCCTGTGCCGCCATAGAGGAAAAAATTGCGCCGCTTTTGCAAGCAGTGCGCCGGGAAAAGCGGCTGCCGCCGCTGACGCCTGCCACGGTGGAGCGATATCATGCGGCCGTCCTCGAGTATTGGCAGCAGCAGATCGACAGCGGGGAGAGCGCGATCTTGAGTCAATACAGCGATCGGTATTTTTCATGGGAGTGTTTTAAGCAGATTTTTGATAGCTATAAAGAAAATGAAGAAATCGTAAAAATCGCGTTTGGCGAGGAAAAAGTCGATCAATACGCAGAAGCCGCGACGACGATGGAAGTGGATGCAACTGTTTTGGACAAAATAGGAATGCTGTTACCGTACACCACACCTCTGGCCATAGAGACGGAGCAAACCTTGCGGCTCATGCAAAATGCCGAAGTGATGACCATCGTCAATGGCTTCGACGTGGACAAAGGGACTCTTTATGCAAGAAAATATGCAACAAGTCCCAATACGGGCAGCTATTATTATTTTTCACACGGCGATTGCACCAATTTTGTTTCTCAAATCCTGGAAAACGGCGGCGTGGCGCAGCAGGTGTACGCTTCGATTTCCCAGGGGTGGTGGCATAAAGTGACTAATCACACACACACTCCACCTCGTGGACGTCGGCAAGCACATACCCGCGCTATATGGGGCGCGGGTATTCCACCAAGGATTTTCGTGCTTTTTCCTATAAGGTGCAAGAAGGTGATTTCATCGCAAAGGACAGCACCGGAAAGGGTACCTATGGACATATGGGGTATGTAAGCCGGTTGTCGGACAACACCCATGAATTCACCAAAAACGGTGTGCAATTCAGAAATTTTCAGGTAGCGCAACACACGGATAACTACAATTCCTGGTGCAACGGCACCGTGAACAACTGGTCCGTCGGCAGCGGAACGAGTCTCTATTGTATAGTAAAGGAGAGCTGTGTCGTGAGAACGAATATAAAGCCTATTGACCGGGTGTGGACGGCGCTGTTGCCGATTTCCTTTGCGGGCCAGCTCCTGTGCGCCTTTCTGGCGCGGGCACGGGTGGATGCCGACGTAGTGCCGCTCGTAGTGCAATCGTGGCAGCAGGAGGCGCAGTTTTCTTTCCGGCCGTCGGATTCTATGTCCTGGACGCTGATGGGGTATATGGGCAAACAGGCGATGGCCGGCATCCTGCTGTTCTTCCTCGGTGCGGTCGCCTGCATCGGGCTGGCGGTGTCGCTGCGGCGCTGGTGGATGACCCTGACAGCGGCCCTGTACAGCGGGCTGGCGGTGGGGATTTCCGTGCCCTTCGCGCTGGGGTATTGCGGCCATGTGTTCACAAAGCTGCTGCTGGTATCCGTGCCGTACTTTTTACTGTACCGGGTCTTCGGCATCGTCCTGTGGGGGGTGCTGGCGGCGTTGACCGCCGTGGGTACCGTTGGCGGCTGTCGGACGGAACGGACGCGATAAAACCGAAAATAGTTGCCTGCTACGCTGAAAAATGCCCCGTGTTCGGTGATCCGGACACGGGGCTGTGCTTTTCTTGGGGGATATCGTTGCTCACCGGGGAATTCCGGCGCGGGATGCGCGACTTCCCCCATTACTTCCGACGGGCATACGCTTCGGCGGGGAGGGTCGTAAGACGCCCTTCGTCCCGGTCCTGAGATACGGAAATCTCTGCATAGCTGCCGCCTTAGGGATAACAGCAGTCCGCTGTCCAGTCGCCGAATAAAGCCGTGCACAGTGGTTGCGTCGATGGATGTTTGCGGTGGGCGATCCGTTCAAACCGCCGTTTCATGCGCGTACGGCTTTGACTGCCCCGGCTCAATCGTCAAAAACCCTGTGCTCAGAGAATATTTGCTGTTGCCTTTTCGGCTGCTTGCCGCTATACTATACACATGGTGCGCTCGCACCGATGCACAAAAAATCACCCGGATACGATCCGGTCTGAACGGGAGAAAACAGTATGGAGAAGTCCAACAGGAAAACGGTGGCAAAGGCATGGACGGTCGTCGCGCTGTTTGCCGTTGCCGCAGTGCTTTCCGCCGTATTTATGGGGAGGGTCGCCATCAACTACGATCTGGCGGATTATCTGGGCGCCGACACACAGACGAAGATTGCCCTGGACATGATCGAGGGAGATTTCGGCGTGACCGGAAATTTGCAGGTTATGGCCAGACAGGTGTCGGCGGAAACGGCGGATTCCATCCGGGATACGATCGAGGCGGTTCCGCACGTGCTGCACGTCAACTTTGACCGGTACGATACCGCCTACTATAAGGACGGGAATGCGCTGTTCATCGTGATCATAGACGGCGACGATTATTCCGATAACGCCAAGCAGGCGGCGGCGGATGTGCAGGCGGCGCTGTCCGCCTATGAGGGCATGGAATATGGCGGCACCACGGTGGAAAAGCAGAATCTTCAGGATGCGATCACCCACGAGATGGTGTATATTCTGGCTGTTTCTCTCTGCCTTGTGGTGGCGATCCTCCTGATCACCTCGGAATCGTGGCTGGAGCCGTTCGTCCTGCTGGCCGCCTCGGGGGTCGCGATCCTGATCAATCGGGGGACGAACGTGTTCTTCGGCGAGATCTCCTACATCACCAATTCCATCGCGGCCATATTGCAGCTGGCGCTGTCGATTGATTACAGCATTGTGCTCCTGCACACCTATCGGCGGGAGCGGGAAACGGCGGGGGACAGCGGTGAGGCCATGGGCCGGGCGATCCGGGCGGTGCTCAGGCCGGTTTCGGCCAGCGCGCTGACGACCATCGCGGGATTGCTTGCGCTGCTGTTTATGTCCTTCCGCATCGGTTTCGATATCGGCATCGTGCTGATGAAGGGCATTGTCATTTCGGCGATCACTTCGGTGACACTGCTGCCGGCTCTGGTGCTGCTGCTGGGGAAGTTCCTGCAGCGGGCGCACAAACGGGCGTTTGTGCCCCGGGGAAAGGCTTTTTGCAAAATCGCCTATAAGGCCAATAAGGTCATCGTGCCGCTGGCGCTGGTGCTGGTCGTGCTCTGCGGTTATTTGCAAACCGGCAACCGCTATCGGTTCACCGACACCAAGGCGGCCAACACAGCCATCACCGATGCATTCGGCAACCATAATTCCGTGGTGGTGGTGTACCCGAACTCCGACGACCGGTTTGAAAAGGAGAAAGCCTTGACCGATGCGCTGTATGCGTACCGGACGGAGGACGGGAAGAGCGTGCTGACCAACTACACGGCGTATACGGATACGGTGCGGGAATGGTACGATACGGAAAAGGCGGTGCAAAAGCTGGAAATTTCCGCCCACGATGCCGATCTGCTGTTCACCATGTACAATCTGTATCGGCAGCCGGACAGCGTGAAGCTGACCTTTGCGGATTTTGTGCACTATGCCAATGGGCTGCTGGATACCGATGAGGATGTGAAGGATTTTGTGGACGGGGACACCACCGAGACGCTGCGCACGCTGCAGGCGGTGTCCGAGATCATGCAGGGCGATCTTACCGCCGGGGAGCTGTATACAAAGCTCACCACCGGCGCGATGGAGGGGACGGATGTCCGGCTCTTTTCGCTGGAGCAGCTGTATGGGCTGTATTTCTACGACCGCGTGGCCGAGCCTGCGGTGGATTTCCGGACCATGCTGGCGTTTATCACGGCGGCCTCCGAAAGCGCGGATCTGAGCACGGCGTTCGACGCGACGACCGCGGCGCAGCTGAAAACGCTGTCCGCCGGCATCGAGCAGTTTGAAGCGCAGATGGCGACCCCCATGGATGCGGTGCAGCTCCGGGGATGGCTGTATCAAAACGGCGGCGTGTTGCTCGATGATGGGCAGCTGGCGCAGATCTTCGGGGGATATTTCGCCGCCACGGGCGAGCCGCGGGCGGAGACCGCGCCGTTTCTGCCGCTGATGAAATTCCTCGCAGCCAGCGGGCAGCTCTCCGACCCCACGGCTGTCGCGACGATCCGGGGATACGATACGCTGGATCAGGCCATCCGCGGGCGGTATGGGTGCGATCGGTTTCTGCCGACGCTGGCGCAGGTGGCTGCGGCGCTTTCCGGCGCGGCGCCGCAGATGACCGTGACCGGAGAATCGGTGCAGCAGCTGTATATCCGATATTTTTATGAAACCGACCGGATGCCTGCCGGTCGGATGTCCGGCAAGACCTTTGCGGAATATGCGCTGGCGACGGCGGAGACCAATGCGGCCGTCCGGGGACAGCTGACGGATGCAAACCGGGATAAGCTGGCCGATATGCTGACCGTATACCGATATGTCACCGATACGGCGGAGCTGGATTTTAACGCGGCGTATGAGCGGCTGTCCGCCTTGCAGGGCGCGATCCGGAGCGATATGACCTCCGCCACGCTGGAGAAGGATAACGTGTCCGGCGTGTTTATCAAGTATGCGACGAACGGGGGAAATGCGCTGACATCGCCCATGATGGCCTGTGATCTGCTGGATTTTGTGGTTGACAATATGGACACCAACACCCTGCTGAAGCGAAAAATGACGGCCGAGAACCGGGACAAGGTGACGGACGCTCAGGCGGACATTGACACGGCGAACGACCTGTTTTTGGGCGAGAGCTATTCCCGGATGCTGCTGTCCGTGGATCTGCCGAATGAGAGCGCGGATACCACCGCCTTTGTGGAGTATCTGTCGGCGGAGGCGAAAACGGTGTTCGGCGACGGGGCGTATATCACGGGCGAGATCGTTTCTACCTACGATCTGGAGAAATCATTCGATTATGACAACCGGCTGATCACGATTTTTACGCTGGTTTCGATTTTTGTTATTGTGCTGGTGGTGTTCCGGTCCCTGTCGCTGCCGGTGATCCTGGTGGCGATCATTCAGGGAGCGATCTTCATCGCAATGAGCACCCAGCGGCTGGGGAACGGCATCTTTTTCATGAGTTACATTGTGACCACCTGCATACTGATGGGTGCTACGATCGACTATGGCATTCTGATGTCCAGCAGCTATGTGGGATATCGCGGGTGCGACGATAAGCGGCAGGCGCTTGCCCGGTCGGTGGAGGCGGCCATGCCCACGGTGTTCACTTCCGGGATGATCCTGACCGTCTGCGGCTTTGTGATTCAGGGTATTTCCAGTCAGAATTCCATTTCCACCGTGGGACGGCTGATCGGGATCGGCACGGTCTGCTCGGTGGTGATGATCACCGTTGTGCTGCCGTCGGTGCTGTATCTGCTGGATGGCTTTGTGATGCGGTTGTCCATGAAGAAGAAAAAGTAAGGCCGCCCCGGTCAAGGCCAACGCTGCCGGACGGTTCGGGCGCACGGTGTCTTCGCTTTCGGCGAGTCCGTGCGCCCGAACCGCCGGGGGCTTTGGGTTTGAAAAAAACAGTTGACATTTGCCGGTGTGTTGTATATAATAGTTAAGCGCTTGTAAATAGGCGAATTCGATCCATTAGCTCAGTTGGCAGAGCACTTGACTTTTAATCAAGGTGTCCGGGGTTCGAATCCCCGATGGATCACCAACAGAAAAGCCACCCCGGATGGGGTGGC
>DJEF01000012.1:9098-9219 GCA_002431285.1 Ruminococcaceae bacterium UBA5905
AAAGTCACCGATTTGGGGCACGGTGGGAATCAGCCTCGGACGCACCGGCGTGTCTGCGCCAAATCGAGGGTTCAGAATCCCCGGGCCACTACCGCTGCAAAGCCACCCCGGATGGGGTGGC
>DJEF01000012.1:9322-76059 GCA_002431285.1 Ruminococcaceae bacterium UBA5905
AAAGTCACCGATTTGGGGCACGGCAGGAATCAGCCCCGACGTATTTACGCCGCTCATCTTGACTGTGGACAGACTCGGCTGGTTCGGCTATTTTGGCCGCTATACTTTATTCAAAATATCCGTTTAGATAATTTGCTGTATCTTCACTTACTGCAAAAGCCGTATCGAAACCGTCTAAACCGCCAATCGCAATGCCAATGTAAGAGCCATCGTATAGTGTGATAGTGGCAACATCATACAGTGTTCCATCGGTATCGGTCTGCCCCAGTTTAATCGTTTTCTCTTGTGCTAATCCAAAAGCACCGATTTTCGACGCTTCATCTGGCAGCGGTTTTAATTCCCATTGGTCAACATTCAGAGCCGAAACAAAATCCTCTATTTCCTTTGCATCAGTAATTGTTTCGATAACCTCTGCTGTATCGGGAGAAATAACAGTTATTTCCTGCGCCTTTGAAATAGCATCCCCATAATCGGTAGAGTTTGTATTCTGGTTGGCTCGGCATCCGCAAAGAAGTGTAAGTATTGCTACTAATACAATCAAGATTTTTTTCATAATATTCTCACTTTCCTTTCTGCTGATATGCATCATTCATAACCAATAGCCGATAGGCGCGAATAACGCCGGACATATAAACACACAAAAATGTTCCAACGCCTGCAACGATCATTCCCGCAGCTAATGCAATCGTATCGGTAAAAAGTAATTCTGCCGAAGCAATTAAGGGGAAAAGCAAAAATCCCAACGCAACCAGAGCAATTCCAATCAAGTTAAACAGTTGCAGGATGTTCTTTTTCTCTGCGTATGCCGTATTTAATTCTGCCTTTACAGCCTTGTCAAACAGCAGCGGTTCTTTCCGGAGTTTTCTGTATGGATTATCGGCTAACTTTACCGAGAACAAAAGGATTATCCCTAAAATGACAACGACCATGAATAGCGGCATACTTATTTCAGCATCCCAAAAAGAAAGAGATACGCCGCCAACAAACAATCCGATAGCAGCACCGACTTTTATCATTTTTCGTTTTTGGTAAGCCAGAAATCCGTCTGCCGTTTCCCGACTGACATAGATGCCTTTACCGTCCGGACGGATCTCCGGCTTCTTCGTATCTTCTTCATCGAGGAGATAATCCAAGGATACATGAAACAATTTACTCATTCGGACAATTTTTTCAGTTTCGGGGTATCCGTTGTCACGCTCCCATTTACTGATTGCTTGTCTCGATACTCCCAACTGGTATGAGAGTTCCTCTTGAGATAGGCCAGCTTCCTTTCTTAATTTTTGTATTTTCTCTCCGAAAGTCATTATGTGTTCCTCCTTTCGCTGCCAGTGTACAATTTTTACTGATAGTGTACCACCAAAATACGGTTTCTTTTCCGCAACGGGTAGTGGCAACCCTGTGTTGCACACATTTTTCATTATACAACTCGATTGCAAGAGCATAAACCGATGTAACGGGGAAACTATGCGTGTTGTCGAGCAATTTTTGTGTATTACTTTAGGGCACAGGAGGCAGCATTTGGCGAGGGCGGCAAGCGGAGGAATTACGGTTTTCCGCCGCTCATACCCTCCGTGCTATTGCCTCGAAGGGGTGGTGGGATAGTCCGGTATCGTCGGGTAGCTGGGCGGCGGATACGGGGACAGCGGGGTGTTTTCCGTGCGGCGGTCGGGCATTTGCGGCAGCGGTTTCCTCCCGTTTTTGCAGAAATTTCCGTCGATTCACAGAAACCGCTTGACAAACGGAGAAATATGGTGTATACTTCTGTGAAGTAAATCACTTTACACCGATCGGAGGGGCGCTGCGTGGGTAAAAATCTGGAGGTATCTCTGCTGCTGGACTTTTACGGCGATATGCTGACCGAAAAGCAGCGCAATATGGTGGATTACTACTATAACGACGACCTCTCGCTGGCGGAGATCGCCGAGAATGAGGGCATCTCCCGGCAGGGTGTGCGGGATTCCGTCAAGCGGGCGGAGGCGCAGATGCTGGAGATGGAGGCGCGGCTGGGACTCAGCCGCCGTTTCCGGGAGATGTGCGCTCAGGCGCAGGAGATCCGGCAGCTGGCGCAGGAGATCCGGCAGATCAGCGATTTCCCCGGCGCGCCGGGCGAGATCGGGCAGTATGCCGCCCGCATCGACGCGCTGGCCGATCAGCTGCAAAAAACGGTGTAAGCCCGCAGACAGGGGAAAGGCAGGTGAGTCCCTGTGGCATTTGAGGGATTAAGCGAAAAGCTGGCGGCTTCCTTCAAGAAGCTGCGTAATAAAGGCAAGCTCAGTGAGGCGGACGTGAAGGACGCCATGCGCGAGGTGCGCATGGCGCTGCTGGAAGCGGACGTCAACTATAAGGTGGCCAAGGATTTCACCAATCAGGTGGTGGAGGCTGCCGTGGGCGCCAAGGTCATGGAAAGCCTGACCCCCGCCCAGATGGTGATCAAAATCGTCAACGAGCAGCTGACCCAGCTGATGGGCGGCGAGGCGGCGGGGCTGGCTCGTGCCAACCGCCCACCCACGGTCATCCTCATGTGCGGTCTGCAAGGCTCCGGTAAAACCACCCACAGCGCCAAGCTGGCAAAGCTGCTGAAATCCAAGGGCAACCGCCCCATGCTGGTGGCCTGCGACGTATACCGTCCCGCCGCCATCGACCAGCTGAAAGTGGTGGGCGAAAAGGCGGGCGTGCCGGTATTCGAGCAGGGCACCGCCAACCCGGTGGACATCGCCAAAGCGGCGGTTGCTCATGCCCGGGACCACGGCAACGATTATGTGATTCTGGATACCGCCGGACGGCTGCACATTGACGAGCAGCTGATGGATGAGCTGAAGCGCATCAAGGCGACGGTGGAGCCTGCCGAAATCCTGCTGGTGGTGGATGCCATGACCGGACAGGACGCGGTGAATGTGGCCTCCGCTTTCGACGAGGCGCTGGGCATCACCGGCGTGATTTTAACCAAGCTGGACGGCGATACCCGGGGCGGCGCGGCGCTGAGCGTGCGGTCCGTCACCGGCAAGCCCATCAAATTCGCCGGTATGGGCGAAAAGCTGGACGATCTGGAGGTGTTCCACCCGGATCGGATGGCGTCCCGGATTCTGGGCATGGGGGATGTGATGTCCCTCATCGAGAAGGCGGAGCAGCAGGTCAGCGAAAAAGAGGCCGAGGAGCTGGCACGCAAGCTGCAGGAGGATCGGTTCGACCTGAACGATATGCTGGAGCAGTTCCGGCAGATTCAAAAGATGGGCGATCTGAAAAGCATCCTCGGCATGATCCCCGGTATGGGAAAGCAGCTGAAGGATGTGGACATCGACCCCAAACAGTTTGCCCGGGTGGAGGCCATTATCCTGTCCATGACTCCGGCGGAGCGGGAAAAGCCCGCCCTGATGAACCCCTCCCGGAAGCGGCGTATCGCCGCCGGCTGCGGGCAGCGGGTGGAGGATGTGAACCGGCTGCTCAAGCAGTATGAGTCCATGCGCCAGATGATGAAACAGCTCAAGCGCATGGGCAAGGGCGGAAAAGGCGGCAAGGGTCGGAAAATGCCCGGCGGCTTTCCCGGAGGTATGCCCGGCGGGTTTCCCGGCATGGGCGGCTCCGGCCGGTTCGGTTTTTGAATTCATCCCGATTTCGGGTGAAGATAAAGATTTCTGTATCGTATTTTTGGAGGTAATGAATTATGGCAGTGAAAATTCGTCTGCGCCGCACCGGCGCCAAGAAAGCTCCTTCCTACCGTGTGGTGGTGGCGGATTCCCGGTATCCCCGTGACGGTCGTTTCATCGAGGAGATCGGCTATTACAATCCCCTGACCGATCCGGTCGTGGTGAAGATCGACATGGAGAAGGCCAACAACTGGATCGCCAACGGCGCTCAGCCCACCGATACGGTGAAGGCGCTGCTGAAGAAGGCCGCTGAGCAGAACTGAGCCCGGCCGAGCGGTAAGGAGGCAACACAATGGAAGAGCTTCTGTTGACCATTGCCCGGGGTCTGGTGGATGAGCCGGACGCCGTGACCGTGACCCGGGACGAGCCTGCGGAGGACGGCACGGTGGTGTTTCATCTGCGGGTGGCCCCCGGCGATATGGGCCGTGTGATCGGCAAGCAGGGACGCATCGCCAAGGCGATGCGCACCGTCATGCGCGCCGCCGCCACCCGGCAGGATGCCAAGGTGGCCGTAGAGATCGACGAATGATCGGCGGGAAAAGGGGTCGCTCCGGCGGCCCCTTTTTGCCGTATAGGAGGTAATGACAATGCCGCAAAAGGCCTATCTGGAGGTCGGACAGATCACCGGCACCCACGGGGTGCGTGGGGAGGTCCGGGTGCAGCCCTGGTGCGACAGCCCGGAACAGTTCGCCGGGTTCAAAACCCTGTATTGGGACGCCGCCGGCACCCGTCCGGTGGCGGTGCAGGGGCGCGCCCATAAGCACATGGCGCTCCTGAAACTCCACGGTGTCGACACGGTGGAGGCGGCCGCGCCCCTGCGGGGACGGGTGCTGTATGTGGCGCGGGAGGATTTACGGCTGCCCGCCGACCGGTATCTGGTGCAGGATCTCATCGGGCTGACGGTGGTGGACGCCGACACCGGGGAGACCTACGGCACCCTCACCGATGTGAGCCAGACCGGCGCCAACCCGGTCTATCATATGCAAACGCCTAAGGGGGAGGTGCTGATCCCGGCCATTCCCCCGGTGGTGATCGGTATTGACCTGACAGCCGATATTCTGCGGCTGCGTCCCATGAAAGGGTTGCTGGACGATGAGATTTGACATTATGACCCTGTTCCCGGATATGTTCGCGCCGGTGTTCGGGGAGAGTATTCTGGGGCGGGCGCAGGAAAAGGGCCTGTTGGAGATGCACTGTCACCAGATTCGGGCATATACTAAGAATAAGCAGATGCAGGTGGACGATTACCCCTACGGCGGCGGCAAGGGGATGGTCATGTTCCCCCAGCCCATCGCCGACTGCTTCCGGGCGGTGTGCGCCGAGACCGGCAGCCGCCCCCATCTCATTTATATGTCCCCCCAGGGGCACACCCTCACCCAGCAGCGGGCGCGGGAGCTGGCCCGGCTGCCGGGCCTGTGCATCCTCTGCGGCCACTACGAGGGGGTGGACGAGCGGGTGCTGGAGGCGCTGGTGGATGAACAGATCTCCATAGGCGATTATGTGCTGACCGGCGGCGAAATCCCCGCGATGGCGCTGGTGGACTGCGTCTCCCGGATGGTGCCGGGGGTGCTGGCGGATGAGATCTGCTTCACCGAGGAGAGCCATTTCTCCGGGCTGCTGGAATATCCCCAGTACACCCGCCCGGCGGAATGGGAAGGGCGCGGGGTGCCGGAGATTTTGCTGTCCGGCCACCATGCCAATATCGCCCGCTGGCGGCGGGAACAGTCTCTGGAGCGTACCCGTCGGCTGCGTCCGGATATGCTGGAGACCGCCGAGCTGACCGAGGAGGATCGCCGGTATCTGGCGAAACTGGCGGAGGCGGAAACGCCGATATAATCAAAAGTTATCCACAATTTTGTGCAAACCGTCAAATGGCGTTTCCCGAATCCGGCAAAAATCGGGCAGACAACCAAAGTTACGACCGCAGCTCTGCAAAGCGATTGACTTACCCTTGTTTCGTGTTATAATAAGACTGTGTCCAAAGGTGGCCGGAGACATCGACCGCCGAGTTGTAGATGACTTCATGAGAGTGAGGAGTATCGGTTATGTGTGTGAAAGACGTGGTTGTACAGAATCAGGTCGGGCTGCATGCCCGTCCGGCCACCTTCTTTATTCAGAAAGCCAACGAGTTCAAATCCTCGATCTGGGTGGAAAAGGAAGAGCGCCGGGTCAACGCCAAGAGCCTGCTGGGGGTTCTGTCTCTGGGGATCGTGGGCAACACCAACATCCGCATCACGGCGGACGGCCCCGATGAGGAGAAGGCTGTGGACGCGCTGGTGAAGCTGGTGGAGTCCGGCTTCGCGGAGTAAAAATTCAGACCTGTGACGGCGAACAAGGCGCACCCGTACGGATGGGTGCGCCCGTTTTTTTGACGGGAAAGGCGTTTTCTGTTCCGTCGCGGGGCCTTGACGCCGCTGCCGTTTTGCGGATCGCCGACGGGGACGACCGGCCGCAACACGAAATTTCTGCCCGGGAAAAGTCAGACAGCGGGACGCTCTCTTTTGTTATATTACAGGCGGGAGGTGAAACGGTTGGATATGTTACAGCGGCTGAACCGTGCCGTCGGGTATGTGGAGGAGAGCTTGTGCGCGGAGCCGGATGTGGATAAAGCGGCGCGCATCGCCTGTGTGTCCGCCGACAGCTTTATGCGGTTTTTCAGCTACATGACCGGTATGACTTTGACCGAGTATATCCGGCGCAGGCGGATGACGCTTGCGGCGCAGGATATACGGTATGGTAAAAAGCCCATCGTGGACATTGCGGTCCAATACGGATATGACAGCGCGGCGGCCTTTTCGAGAGCTTTTACGAAGCAGCACGGCATCACCCCGTCCGCTTTCCGTAAACACGGTGGCTCTCTCAAGGTATATCCGCCCGTTTCCTTTCACATTCGGATCAAAGGAGCGGCGGAAATGAATTTCAGGATCGTGGAGACAGAGGCCATCGAGGTATACGGCATAGCGAGACCGTACGAGGGACAGGGGTATAAGACCCGGGAAGAATTGCGGCATACCATGTGGTCGGACCGATTGGACAATATACCGGAGCGGCTCTGCGCGGGCAAATTCGACGAGCCTGAAAACACCGCCATGGACGGGGTCTGGTACGGCATATGGCAGGACGGCGGGTATCGGATCGCCCGCGCGAAAGAGTATGTCAAAACCACAGAGCTGCCCAAGAGCCTGATCCCGGCCGGCACCTATGCCGCTTTCACCTCAGAGAGAGGTGGATTTGCCGGGGAGGAGATTCCCCGATTGTTTGAACAGATTTTTGATTCCTGGCAGCCGACATCCGCGTATACGTGGAGGGGGGACTGCATCATTGAGGTGCTGCACCTGTGGACCGGGCGTGAGCTGCGAAAAGAAAACCGGTATTATGAGGTGTGGATACCGGTGGAATTGAAGTGACACACCTGCGTTGTGTACCGAGACGGAAATTGCGCTCTCGGTGACGATACAGAAAGGAAGTTTGGCGATGCAGATTTTTGATACCCATGCCCACTATGATGACGGGGCCTTTGACGCGGATCGGGAGGTGCTGCTGGCATCTCTGCCGGAGCAGGGAGTGCGGGCGATATTGTCCGCCGCCGTCGACCCGGAATCCGCCCGCCGGACGCTGGCGCTGTGCCGACGGTATCCGGGGTTTCTGTTCGGCGCCGTCGGCATCCACCCGGAGGCGGTGGGGCAGGCGCCGGACAGCTGGCTGCGGGATATCTATACCCTCGCCGCCGACCCTGCCTGCCGCGCCATCGGCGAGATCGGACTGGACTATCACTATGAGGACGGCGCTCCCCGGCAGGTGCAGCGGGAATGGTTCCGGCGGCAGCTGGCGCTGGCGCAGGAGCGGAATCTGCCGGTGGTGATCCACGACCGGGACGCCCACGAGGATACGCTGAGAATCCTGGAGGAATACAAGCCCCGGGGGGTGGTGCATTGCTTCTCCGGCAGCGTGGAGATGATGCGCCAGCTGACCGCATGGGGGCTGCACATCGGCATCGGCGGTGTGGTGACCTTTAAGAACGCCCGCCGGGCGGTGGAGGTGGCGGCGGCTGTCCCCGCCGACCGGCTGCTGCTGGAGACGGATGCGCCCTATATGGCGCCGGAGCCGGAGCGGGGGCAGCGGAATCATTCCGGGCGGATCGTTCACGTGGCCCGCCGTCTGGCGGAAATTCGGGGCGTGGATGCGGAAAGCCTGTGCCGCCAGACCTGCGCCAACGCCTGCCGCCTGTTCGGGGTGGATTTGCCGGCGGCGGAGTGATTCGCCGGAGCGGGGCGGACGGGAGCTTCTTCCGGTTTTGCGCCGGGCGGAATACTCCGCGCAGGGGCTTGCACGCCCGGCCGCCCCGTGGTATACTGTTCTAAGACAAAGTAATTGGAGTACGATCGTTTTTTCGGCAAACAGCATTTGTTACCCTCCGCCTAACATATGCCTGTGTTCTTTGGCCGGGTGACCCGCCGCTGAAAAGCGCGGTTTGCCGAAAATCTTCGATCGGCTACGAGAAGATTTTTCGTGTGGCAAGTCAAAGAATGCCGCAATACGGCCGTATGGTAAGTGACCAGACAAACAAACCGGGGGAATATTCCGTTGCAGGAACGGTTGTACTCTATTGGTTTGTCCGGCCGAGCGTTCCTATGAAACGACAGGAGGTACAACGAAATGAAAAAACGTCTGATTGCGCTGCTGCTGGCGATTGCTGCGGTGCTTGCCTGCGTCGGCTGTCAAAAGGACGCTGCCGACCGTTCTTCCACCCCCGAGCCCACGCTGCCGCCGTTGCCGACGACCGATGCAAGCGGCCCAGAAACCACCACCACGACCTCGTTTGCCGACCCCGCCGCCACCGCCACCCGCCCGTCGGCCGCTGTAACCACCACCACTACCACCACGACTACCGCCCGGCAGACGGTGCGCATCACCATCCCGGAGGGGTGGACGCTCACCCAGATCTTTCAGAAGCTGGATCGGGAGGGGGTCTGCCGCTTTGATGCGCTGATGGCGACGGCAGAGAGCTACGATTACAGCTATTATTCGCTGATGGCCGCCCGTCCGGCCAATACCCGCGCCTTCCGGCTGGAGGGCTATCTGTATCCGGACACCTACGATTTCTATAAGGATGAACCGCCCCAGGATGCCATCGGGCGATTCCTGCGGGTGGCGGAGCAGCGGATCACCGCCGACGATCGCCGTCAGGCGCAGGCGCTGGGATATTCTGTGGATCAGATTCTGACCGTGGCCTCCATCATCGAAAAGGAGGGCTCCGACCCGAATCAGGTGGCGACGATCGCATCGGTGATCTATAACCGTCTGAAAAAGAATATGCCCCTGCAGATGGATGCCGGCATCACCTATATCGAGAATCGGGTGAAACCGTACATCTCCGGGGACATAAACCGGTATAACAGTCTGTATAATATGTACAAATGCAGCGGCCTGCCCGCCGGACCGATCTGCAATCCGGGGAGAGTCACCATCCGGGCGGCGCTGCATCCGGCCGAGACCGACTATCTCTATTTCTGTCACGATAAAAATGCCGGGTATTACTATGCCGCCACCTATGAGGAGCACCAGGAGAATCTCAAAAAGGCCGGTCTGACGGGCTGATTTTTCTTTGTTTCGCCGCTGCCTTACGGAGAGCTGCACAGCGCCTTATGGCTGCGCGGGCAGCCCCACGCTCTGCCGCAGCCGGGCGATGCCCCACAAAAACCAGATCGCCTGCTCGCCGTTGCCGCAGTCGGTCAGTTTCCAGCCGTTTCCGGCGGGGGTCATCCATTCCATGTATACGTCGTTTGTGTGGTATTGGGTGAGGAATTGCAGGCTCTCCAGTGCATGGGCATAGTCGCCCTGCCGGGCGGCGGCCGCCAGATCCCAGCCCACGCTTTTGCCCAGAATGCGGTTTTTCACCGTGCCGTCCGCGGCGCATTCCACCGCCAGATATCCGCCGACCGGAGCGGACTTCCATAGCCGCTGCCGGGTATAGGCGACGGTGTTCTCCCAGAGGGCGGCGTCGATCCGGTCGGCGAAGGGGGTCAGACAGATCCAGCTTACCCCCTGCTCCGGCGTATAGCGCTCGCCGTCCTGATACCGCAGCTCCCAAAAGACGGATTTCCCGTCCACGGTATGGGTCAGCTGCTGCCGCAGGCCGGAGCGCAGCGCCGTGGCGGTTTCCCGCCAAAGGGCGGCGTCTCCCGCCCGATCCCGGCGCTCCGCCACGTCGGATAGCTGCTCCAGCGCCGCCAGCACGAAGCTGTTGGTCAGCAGATCATAGGCATCGGGGTAGTCGGTGCCGTTTCGCATCCGGGAATGGGTCAGCCGCCGGTTGCGCATGAGGGACAGCTCCCGGTTGAAATAGGTGTCGCTGCAAAAGGCGTCCGCCTCCCGTTTCATCAGGTCGTAGGTCTCGTCGAAGAAACTGCCGTCTCCGGCGGCGGCGATATACTGCGCCCAGCCCAGCACGAAATGCGCCCGGCCGTCCAGCTCATCCTCCTGCCGTACCGTGCCGTCCGCGGCGATGGTGAAAGGCAGATAAGGGAGGTTTTGCTGCCGCACCGTGTCGGTGACGAATCGCAGCGCTTTCCCGGCGGCGGCGGTTTCGCCCGTCTCCACCGCGAGGATGGCGAAGGCGCCGATGGAACGGACGTATTCTCCCTTGTATCGCCCGGTGAGGGATTCCTGCAAAAAGCCGCTGTTCTGCAATCGCCCGAAAATGCTGTTCCAGGTGGTGTGATAGATCGTGGCCACCCGCCCTTCGCTCAGCAGCGCCGTCACCTGCGTCTGCTCGGCGGGGGGCGGCGCGGTAGTGGTGGTCGTGGTTGTGGCAGCGGAGGTCGGCGGCGCGGTGGTGGATGCCGGGACGGAAACGGCGGAGGACGCGGGCGATGCGGCCGTGCCGCAGCCAAATAGCGTGACTGCCAGCAGTCCCGCCGTCAGCGCCGCCGCCAGCCGTCGATGGTTCGCAAACATAGGAAACCCATCCTTTCAGATCGTTCGGTCATTTCAGATGCCGCCCGTCGGGGATGTCGGCACCGAGCGATGGGAGACAGCTGCTCCGGAAAAGGGAGCGCCTCCCCGGTTGATTGTCTCACAGTATACCATAGTCCGCCGCTCCGGTCAAACGGGTGTGACGGCGGGAAGAATACAAACACAGCGAACGCCCACGATTTTTGTGAAATCGCGGGCGTTCGCTCTATCCGCTCGGTTTATTTTATGCGCTTTTATCCGATTCGTATATAGCGATGCGCGCTGTGAACCATTTCGGGAGGATGTACCCCCGTTGCGGGGGGCGTAACGGAGCGTATTTCGTTACGGCTTTTTTCGGCCGTCAAAAAAATTCTTTCCGCCCACTTGACAACCTATCGGTCGGTAGGTATAATGGGGATACCATCACCAAGCGACAGGAGGACAGGGAAGTCATGGAAAAGGGGAATACCAAACAGGAAATTCTGGAGACGGCATTGGAGCTCTTCTCGGTCAAGGGATATGAAGCCACTTCCATCTCGCAGATCGCCGAAGCGGTCGGCATCCGTAAGGCGTCGCTGTACAGCCATTTCGGGAGCAAGCAGGAGATCCTCGACGCACTGGTGCGGGAAGTTCTGGAGGAGTACGACAGCCATTCGATTTTTACGCGGGCGGATTGGAATGATCCTGCTTTCACGAAGGATAAGCAGGCTGTGACCCCCGACGAGGCGGTGCAAATGATCTTGGGACAGATCCGCTATATCCTGCACGATCCGCGGATCAGCAAATCCCGTAAGATGCTGACCGTTGAGCAGTTTCAAAATCCGACGCTGGGCGCATTGCAGACCAGGCAGAACTATACCAATGTCCTGGGCTATTTTACGGGGCTTGTCCGGTTCCTGATTTCCGGGGGCAGGCTGGCCGACGGCGATGCGGAGATCATGGCGGCGCAGCTCTGTCTGCCCATCTCTGTGTGGATCAATCTCTGCGACCGGGAGCCGGAACGTGAGGGAGAGGTCATAGGGCTGATCGAGCGGCACATCCGGCAGTTCTTCCGGGTGTACGGGATCGGGGAAAACGGAAATAAAAAATCATGATCACGGGAGAGGATACCGTATGGAGAACCGCGCGCTGGTCGTGATCGACCTGCAAAATGACATCACCAAAAATTACAGAGAGATCATTGATAAAGTCAATGAGGCGATCGACTGGGCCGTCCAAAAGAAGCTGTGGGTTGTTTACATCCGGCATAACAACCTGTCCGCGGGAACGAGGACCTTCAAGCCCGGCGCCCGCGGCGCCGAACCGGTACCGGAGCTGAAGATCGTATCCGATCATATTTTTACGAAGACGAAGAGTAACGCGCTGACCAGCGAGGCTTTCGCCGCGTTTATTCAGGAGCACGGCATTACCGAGTTTTATATTGCCGGGGCAGATGCTACGGCCTGTGTCAAATCCACCTGCTTCAACATGACGAAAAATGGCTATACCGTCCATGTGCTGTCCGACTGTATTACCAGCTACGATACAAAGAAGCTGCCGGAGATGCTGGACTATTATGAAAGCAGGGGGTGCTCTGTCGCGGAACTTCGGGAGATCGTCCAATGAGCAAAAAGACATCTCGGATGAGGAGCAATGAAAATAAAGAAACTGCCGCATCCGCGCTCCGTGCTTTTCACCGATCCCGGTGTACTTTACCCGGATGACAGCGCGGCGCGGGGCGGGTCCGAAAATCATCGGTGCGATTCGGTGCTTTCTGCCGTTTTGCTCTCCGATTATGATTCTTATCGCTATACGACGACCGCCGCACACCGCTTAGTAAAGGGAGAGCAGGAGTATGGATAACAAAGCCAGCATGACCGCCCTGATGAGTTCTTTTGGGCGGGCGTTCCATGCGGAGCATGAAGAGCATCCGGTTTTCGCGGATCATCGGGCCAAAGAGCTGATGACGGCGGAGGAATATGCCGCCGTTGGGGACTATATTCTCGGCGGGGCGCGGTTCTTTGAACCGGAGATCGACCCGGCGGCGCAGGAGCCGCAGGCACTTTTGCGCAGACTGGTGAATGGGCATATCGCGCCGTCGCCGCTGTGCCGTGCGGCCTATACGGAGCGGGCTCTGCGAACCGCCGCCCGAACCGGCGCAGAGCAGTGTGTGATCCTCGGGGCAGGGCTGGACACCTTCGCTTTCCGGGAAACGGCGTTCGTATCGAATCACCGGGTATTTGAGGTCGATCATCCCCTGACGCAGGCGGACAAAAAGGAACGGATCGCCCGCGCGGGCTGGACGGCTCCTGCAAATCTCGCCTTTATTCCCGTGGATTTTGCAAAGGACAGCTTGGCGGAGCGTCTGATCGCCGGCGACTTCGACCCGTCTGTGCGATCTTTCTTTTCCTGGCTGGGTGTGACGTATTATCTTTCGGCAGAGGCCATCGGCAGAACGCTTTGCGCGCTCTCCTCGCTTTGTGCGGACGGCAGCGCGCTGGTGTTCGATTATCCGGACGAGCATTTCTTTGCGGCCCCCGAAAGGCGTGTGCAGAACACGATCATGATGGCAAAGGCGGGGGGCGAGCCGATGCAGTCGGCCTTTTCCTATCCTGCGCTGGAAAAGCTGCTGGAAAAGCATGGATTTCTCATCTACGAGCTGCTGACGCCGGACGACATTCAACGGGATATCATCGACGGAGCGGGAGCGGATCTGAAAGCCTTTGAGCACGTCAATTACTGTCTGGCCGTCAGAAAAAACTGATCTTGCGAAAATGAACGGCATACGGCGGCCTCCGGCGTCTTGCGGGTGTCCGGCCTCCGGGGTCTGCCAATGGCGGGAGTGTGGGCGGGTTCCGGCCGGCACGCCACAGAAAAATCGCTTTTCACAAACGGTGTAGTTCCCGGCGCTTTTCATGTTGCGTCCGGCCGTGTGAAAAATGAAGCGTCGGGAAGGGCTTGGATAGGAGGACTGCATATGAACCAACTGATTGGCTGCTGCGGGCTGGACTGTGCGACCTGCGACGCCAGAATCGCAACGGTCACGGATGATAAGGCTCTGCGCGACAAGACCGCCGCCCTGTGGTCGAAGCTCAACGGCGTGCCCATCACTCCGGAGATGATCCGCTGCACCGGTTGCCGCATGGCAGGGGTAAAAACGCCTTTCTGCGACAGGCTCTGCTCGGTGCATACGTGCGTGCGGGAGAGGGGGCTGGATACCTGCGCGGATTGCCCCCGGATGGACGGATGTCCGCACCTGGGGCGCATCGCCGCAAACAGCCCGGTTGTTTTGGAGAACCTGAAACGGCTTCGGGAGACGAAAGGGGCCGAGACCGATTGAGGGCGGCGAGCCGCCTGTCCGCTCTTGCGCGGAGAGCGCTGTTCTCTCTGTGGCATACCTGTCGCCTGTCCCGGAACTGCCCGGGACGACACCGACCGAGTGTGTCCGCCAATACCGGCTCACGCAGGCGGCGGTGGACTGCGTAGGATTCGTCGGTTATCGGCTGTTGCCGGGAGGATGAGGCCCCGCGTGTTCCGCCGGAGCCGGGGGCTATGCGGCTGCTGCCGGGGACGGGGCGTGTATACCTGCGACGGCTCTTCAGATTCTATCGGCCGGTGGCCAAGGTGCTGCCCTGTAATCGGGTGATGCACCGGTGCCGTGCCTGACCCGGCGACCCCGAGCACGAATGAAACGACCGCACCCTCCGGCCAACTGGTTGCGCCGGAGGGTGCTTTTCTGTTTGTGCGGTGACGGGAAACGCAACGCCGCACCGGGTGTTGTTCCATGACAGGATATGCGGCCATCCGGATGTCCCTCTCTATACCGTGCTTCAGGCATCTGCTCAACCGGTGGTTGCGCAGAGGTAACCGGATATGGTATACTTTTTTCACGGGTAACGCTGTATAATGGACGCAGAAAGCGCTTTCGGATCTGGATAAGAACGGAGAGAATGAGATGCTGAACATCGGCGAAAAAATCAAAGAGCTGCGGAAAGCACAGGGAGTGACCCAGGAAAAGCTGGCAGAGTATTTGCATATTTCCTATCAGGCGGTATCTAAGTGGGAAAACGGTCTTGCCTTGCCGGATTTAACCCTGATGCCTGCCTTATCGAACTTTTTTGGAGTGTCTGCGGACTATTTGCTTGGAATTACATTGAGTAAAACAGATGAAGCGGTCAAAAGCTATGTGGACAAGGCGGGGGAATATTCGCACACGGGGGAGCTGCACAAAGGGATAGCCGTCATCCGGGAGGCATTGCATACATATCCGAGTAACCACGAGCTTTTGTCGATGCTTGTGGAGTTTTTGTTCGGTCTTTATTGTGCTGACCATACGGCAGACTATGCGGAGGAGCTTGTCCGAACCGCAGAACGACTTTTGAGCGATTGCACGGACGAGAATATTTGTATACCCACATTGGAACGGCTGGCGTATACCTACAACCTCTTAGGACAGCAGGATAAGGCGATTGAAACGGCAAACCGGCTGCCCGCGGTTATTACCAATCGCCATCAGGTTTTGTCCAACATCATTATGCCTATGCCGGAACGGAAGAAAAAGAAACAAGAATGTCTGTTTGCGGGATTCGAGGTGTTGATTAACGACGTTTTATGGATGGGTGGACTCAGCATTGGGAAAAAACAGTATGAAACGGCAATCGATATATATACGAGAGCAATACAGTTGACGGTGGCTTTTTCGGATGAGGGGTTTTTCCTGTTGCGTTTAGCCGGAGCGTATTCCGGAATGGCAATGGCGTATGCAGGGCTTGCCAAAACGGATGAAGCCTACGGGTATTTGGGAAAAACAATGGAAACGTATCGCAGGTTTGAAGACGCTTTTCTAAGAAATACGGTTCCGTACCATTCTCCCCTATTGGACGGGCTGACATTTTCCGTTGATTCGTTGCACACGAATGTGGATATTGTGGAATATAGCGAATATGCCGAATGGTATAGAAAGCTGCGCGAAGTGTATGATTGCTTTGATTCCGTGCGGCGGGATGACCGCTTTGGGGATCTTTGCGAGCGCATCGAAAAGGATCTGGAGTATTACAAGTGCCAAAAAAGGAAACGGCTTAAATAGCCCCATGTCGGTCCCGCCTTTTTTGGATTTTCGTGTCTATAAGGGGAAAGAACCTTTTTCGACCTGCACTGCCGACCGGCAACGTCTCGCAATCGCTCCACCTGCACAAAAGCCCATGTTCTGTATCGGGAGCCTACCGCTCATTCTTCGACGGAAAACACCACATTCTCCAGTGTCGAGAGCCGGGACACGTCCATGTCGATCCGTTTGTCGATGACGACATTGATGCCCACATTGCCCTGAATCCCGCTTTTGGGGGCAAAAATCTGGTAGGTGAAACTCTCCGGTATGGCCTTCTCCAGCGCCCGCACCACGTCGTTCACCCGATAGGCGTCGTCGATCTCCACATAGATCACCTCGGCGGATTTGCGCTTGCGCTCAAACCGGGCGAACAGTACGATGGTGGTCAGGAAAAGCACCGTCACCACCACGGCCCCCACATAATATCCGTAGCCCAGCGCCACGCCGATGGTGGCGGTGGTCCACACCCCCGCTGCCGTCGTCAGTCCGGTGATGATATTATTGGATTTGAGAATAATCATGCCCGCGCCCAGAAAGCCGATGCCCGACACCACCTGCGCCGGGATGCGGAACACATCGCCGCTGTCCACAAAATTGTGGACAAACATACTGGTCATGGCAGTCATGCAGGAGCCCAGACACACCAGGATGTGGGTGCGCATCCCCGCCGCCCGTCCGTGCCGGGCCCGCTCGCTGCCGATAAGACCGCCGATCACCACTGCCGCCAGCGCCCGCATCACTGTTTGTATCAGCATTTCTTTCATAGTCTCTCCTTGCCCTCCTCATCCGCGATTTCGAACAATAGCCGCCCGTCGGCATCGGTATAGGCGGAGCAGATTCGCCCGCCCTCTAATCGGCAGGCCACCCGTCCCCGCCAGCGGAAGCTGCTCGCTGTCTCCGGAATCTCCCGGCGGGGGCGCTCGATATATTGGCAGTAGGCCCAATCCTTTTCCCGCATGAACCGGTTCACATCGGTATACCGATGGCCGAACGCCCGGTCTCCGCACAGCCGCCATACATGGGTGTCGTCGGTCTCGAACCCATCCAGCGTATACCGGTCGCTGTAATGGAGGGTGCCCAGCGCCACCCGATTCTTCCAGTCGATCTCCCACAGAAATCCGTTGTCGGTCATGGCGTACACCCGCCCGTTGGCGCCGGATTTCAGTCCGTTTTCCACCACCCGGCCGCAGCCGGCGGTAAACACACCGGTCAGCGGCGCCGGAGCATAGGGCGGGCGCACCGCCCCCGCCGGACGGATATAATCGGCGGGCTCCTCGATCCGCCCCGTGTCGTGGTTATAGGTGCGCACGGTCAGCTGCCCGTTTTCCTCGTCCAGTATCCGGGTGTGCCGCTGCCCGTCCCGGGAGCAGGAGGGGGCGGCGCCGACGGTGAAATAGGCGAGCCCGTCGGTCAGCGCCTGACTGTCCGGGTGGTGATGTCCCATATGGTAATGTCCGGAGAACCACAGAGCGATCTGCCGATAGCGGCGTGCCAGCGTCGGCCATACCTCGATGCCGTGATCCTGGTTGAGATAGGCGTTCGCCGCCCGCACGTGCACCGTCGGCACCGTCAGCAGCCCGCAGCCCATCGGCGGTGCATGGGTGATCAGCACCGTGGGTTTTTCCGGTTCCCGCTCCAGTTCCGCCGTCAGCCAGCGCAGGCTGTCCGGGGAAACGTAGCATTCGTATTCAAAGTAGAAATCGTCCCGGGGCTGCGGCTCGATGTGTACGCAGAGCACCCGAAAGGCGTCGAACTCCAGCACGGTATTTCGGGGCGGGCAGCCGAAAGCCCGGGCATAGTTCGCCGCCACCGTGCCGCTTTTCATCTGCCGCTCCCCCGATTCATACTGCACGTCGTGGTTGCCCACCAGCGCCAGCGGATGGGAGATGCCCGCCCGCTCAAATGCCGCCGCCACCCGGTGGAACGCCTCATAGCTGCCGAAAATCTCCCAGTAGCCGTAGTCTCCCACCAGAATCGTATGATCCGGGTGCAGCGCCGCGATCTCCGCCGCGACGGCATCCAGCGATTCGTCCTTTTCGTATTGCAGATCTCCCACGATGGCGATCCTCATAGCGCTTCCTCCTTAAACAAACGAATGACGGGGGCGGACAGAATGCCGGTCTCCTGAAAGCAGTAGCCCTCCGTATAGTCGGCGTCTGCATCCCAGGAGGACGGCACGATATAATAGTGGGGGTCGGCGATCCGGCGATTGTGGATGGGTCCGAAGGTGTTGTTGCGGTTGCCGTAGCACACCAGCTCCAGCGTATGCCGCCCCCGGGTAAGGGGCGTGCGCACCGTGAAGGGCGCCCAGGCGATCAGACCCGCATCCCGCCCATCCACCAGCACCCGGATGCAAGGGGCGGCAAAATCCGCCACGGCGATCTCCGCCACACAGTCCTCGGTATCCAGCGCGGTGCGGTAGATCACCGTGCCGCCGTAGAAAGGCATTCCTTGCCGACCGGGCGCGGTAAAGCCCACGGCATCCGCTGCCGGGGACAGGGTCACGGTGGTGCCCTCCAGCGTCGCCGCAAATTCCCCCAGCAGATAGCCCGGTTCCAGCTGCCGCACAATGGTGATCGGCAGCTGCACCGTCAGCTCGTTCTCTCCGATTCGGGTGGCAGGCAGCGCCACGGTGGGGATATCCTCGTCCACATACCAGCCGGTGAGGGCGGTCGGCACCGCGGCTCCGTTGAGCCACAGACGCGCCTCTCCCGCCCGTTCCAGCGCCAGCTGCAGCCCGGACAGCGGCTGGGTGCAGCGGAACGTATACCGGGCATACACCGGATACCCGGGCGGGTCCTCCACAATATACGGCTGCGCCTCGGTGGGCGTCAGGTTCAGCGCCCGGCACACCGCCTCATTCTGCGCCAGCACGTAATCTTCCTCGCCGTAGGCGATCCCGTCCGGCGACACCCGGCACCGATCCAGCACCACGCAGTTCGGCTCCGTCCGGGTGCACACCGCCTGCTCCGGCACGATCACCCGGTACGGCTGCGGCGGCGCTTGCGGGCACAGCGGCGCCGGGCGCTCCTGCGTCAGCCGCAGCAGCAGGCTGTCGTTGGCGTACCAGTCCCGGCGCACCAGCGTCTTGCCCTGTCCCACCGTATAGTCCGCCGGCTCCGTCGTCCCGGTCAGGGTATTATACACCGTCACGCCGTATTCTCCGGCAATTTCGATCGTCACCCGCTCCGGCGTGACGGTGCGGCGGGCGGGGTCGGTTTTGCCCATCTCCCGGGCGGTGGCGATCAGCAGCCAGCGGTCGCCGTCCTTTTCACTGAGACGGTAGAGTTTATCCGACGGGCCGTCGGGCGTCCCCGCCTGGGTGATCCGCACCCGGCGGTAAGGCTCCAGCGTCTCCGGCAGCGCCGCCAATGTCGGCAGCACTGTCGCTTGCCGATACAGCGCTTCCACCCGGCGGCTGGGGCGGCCGTCCAGATACCGGGGGCACTCCCCCAGAAAAATCACCCGCCCGCCGGTGCGCAGGAACCGCTCCAGCAGCGCCACGGTGGTCTCCCGCAGCGTCAGCACGGGCGGCACCACCACGACGGCATAGGACATAGCCCCCACCTGCAGCCGGTCGGAGCAGGCGGTCTCCTGTGCGGGCAGATTGCCCTCGCAGAGGAAATCGAAATCATAGCCGGCATACAGCAGCGTCCGGATGACGGCGTGAATCTCCCGCTCCTGCTGCCGGATGGCGGCAGCGGATGTATCCCGAGGGCCAACGGACAGCATCGTGCTCTCGATGGGATGGATCACCGCCACATCCACCACATCCCGGCCGCCCTCGAACACCACATTCAGCCGGGCGTAGTGGTCCTCCAGCGTCCGGAATTCCCGACACCAGGGCGCCTGCTCGTTGAAAGAGGCGGGGTAATCCCGCTTGGCGCTGCCTTTCATGGAATACATCGCCAGATGGGGCACCCGGAGGGTCACCCCGCACACCGCCTGCCAATCGCCCTGCATCTTCAGGCATTTGAAGTCGAAATCCCAGCCGGTGACGCCGTATAGCTCCGACAGCATCCCCGGCTTCCCGTACTGCCGCACCACCGACTGGGTTTGCTTGGCGGTGAGCAGCTCGATGCGGTCGAACAGCATATCAATGCCGGGAATATCGAAGGCGGGATACAGCTGCATCAGGTCGCCGCCCCAGCTGAGCTGCTGGAACAGTTCGTCCTCCATCATCAGATGGCCGCAGAATCGCAGCCCCTGCTGCCGGGCCGTCGTCCCCAGTGTATCAAAAAACGCCTCCCGGGTCAACCGGGTGGTCAGCTGAAAATAGTCGTATCGCAGAGCGCTGTGGACCCCCTCCCGGTCCCAGAACAGTTCCGGCAGCCGGTCGATGAGGTCGTAGCCGTAGGTCTCCCGGAACCGCTCCGGCAGCCGGTAGGTCCAGCAGACCGCCGCCGCCCCGGAGCAGGTCTCCTCCGGCAGCCGGATGGGTATATGCCGGGGCTCGTCGGAAAAGATGGTGGGGACGGTTTTCCCATATTCCGCCCCGAAACGGCGGAAATATTCCCGGTGGGTCAGCTCCGTAAACCGCGCCATCGCCTCCGGCTGCATAATATCCGCATAGGTCTGGAAATTATACCGTCCGCTGGGAGCCATGGTCTCGGAATAGGCGTAGATCTTGCGGTGCGCCGCCGGCTCCTCCGGCCGGATCCGCCGATAGGAGCGCAGCCGGCCCTCGTCGGTAAATTCCACATCGTAGCAGCCCACCAGATAGGCTTCGCCGCGCTCCACGGCGGCGTCCCGCTCGGCGGTGAGGGGCGGCAGAACCTCCTCGTCGGCGGTGAGGATCAGCGTGCGCTGTCGGTAGCGGGGGGTACAGGTCACAGCGCCCCCCGCATAGCCGGAGGGCCACCGATCCTCGTCGTAGAGACACGCCTGCATTCCGGCGGCCTTTGCCGCCTCGATGCACGTTCCCACGCAGTCGAAGAATTCTTCGCTGAGATACGCCGTTTCCAGCCCGTAGCGGGAATGCATATAAAAGCCGCCGAACCCCATCTCCCGGAAAACGGCGATCTGCCGCGCCAGCCGTTCCCGCTCCAGCGGGCCGTTCCAGGACCAGAAGGGCGCCGCCCGGTAGGCGGCGGTGGGGTGTGCGAACAGTTCCATGGAAAATGTCTGCATAAGGTGTGGCTCCTCCGTGTCGGATACGGTATTCCTGAATACAAGTCATCGGGGTACGTCCCTTTTTGGGGGCGAACCGCGCGTGCGGCGGCTTTGTGCTCCGCCAAACCATGCGGTTCGCCGGAGCTCTCCGCACCTGCATGGAAATCTGTTTCGTCGCAGGCGCGGGGGTATTCCGATGGCTTTGTCTTAAGTATAGCATACATTCCCAAAAAATTAACAGTCGATTTTTTGCATTTGTTGTGGTATACTAAGAGATAGACGGTATATATAACACACTGCGAAAGGAGAACCGTGGATGAAAACCTACAAGATGGACGACCGCCTGCCGTTCCACTCGCTGAATGACGACGGCATCGTTTTGTGGAAAGGGGATGCCGTGCGGCCCGAGCCGATCCACACCCACGAATTTGTCGAGATCACCTACATATTCGCCGGCAAGGGTATCCACAAGATCAACGGCACCTCCTATCCGGTACACCGGGGCGATTTCCTGTTCATCAATTATAACGATACCCACTGCTTCGAGCCCATCGAGAATCTGGTGTACTGCAACATCCTGCTGCTGCCCAGCTTCATCAACAATGAGCTGATCAATTCCGAGAATGCGCTGGATATGCTGATGCTGTCCACCTTCAGCAGCATCAATGCCGATCTGAAATCCATCCACCCGTTCATTCATTTCCAGAAAAAAGAGGCGGAGGAGATCGAGAGCCTTATCAACCAGATGCTGGCGGAAAACGAGACCCGGGATCGGGAATTCCGCACCGTCTTAAAATCCCTGATGATGGTGCTGCTGGTGAAGATTTTTCGCAAGATGCAGGCGGACGACCATGCGGTGGCCATCAATAATACCGGCAAGCTGACCCCGGAGATCATCGACTACATCAACCAGAACTGTTATGAAAAGATCTCTCTGAGCCATCTGGCGCAGAAATGTTTTTACAACCCGGCGTATTTCAGCCGCATCTTTAAGGAATATACCGGCATGACCCTCACCAGCTTTGTACAGAAGCAGCGCATCGCCAAGGCGCAGCAGCTGCTGGTGGAGACGGAGCGCAGCGTCAGCGACATCAGCACCACCGTCGGGTACAGCGACAAGACCCAGTTCTATAAGATATTCCGCAAATATTCCCGGGGACTGCTGCCCAATGAATTCCGCAGCCGCTATCGGGGGAGCGGCATCCCTCTGCCGCAGGACGACGCCGAGACGCCCGCCGGGGAGGAGCATACCGACACCGACTGAAAGCGGCCCCGCCAACCGGAACGGTCGGCGGAGCATCGGCTGTCCGGGAGAGTCCGCAGGACGTAAAAACCGCTGCTGCACCGGCACAGATTCCCGCCGTAGGGGGATGCCGCATCGAAAGGCGAAGCGCCGACCATACGAAGGTCGGCGCTTTTTTGCGTGTACGCGGGCGCAGCTGCCCTGCAAAAGCCGAGCTTGCCGGAGAAGAAATCGTCGATTATTGCTTTCTGACGGTGAACAATTGCCGATGAGCAGCCAGCATAAATTGCTGTGGGATGGACGAAAGATCGACCGTCAATTATTGCGCTGGTGAGATCGGCGCTTTTTTCTACTTTGTTCAAAAAGTGCCCCTTGTTTTTGGAATAATAAGGCAATAATGGCGCAAAATACACCCAAAAATTGCAAATATGTATGCAAAAATTGCTGTTTCTCGGCGTTTCAATTGCTATGCCTTTTAAGACATGATATGCTAATCGTGCGCACAGAGACCTGCGAAAACTCCAAAACCAAAGTGGAATAATTGATATGAGATTCGGCGCCGGCGGGCGAAAGGGGGGAGCCTTTTGAGCGAAACCAACGCTTTTATGGACTATAAGAACATATACGACCTCTTTTTTGGCCAGCTGAGTCTGGATAACACCCCGAAAAGCAAGCGTAAGGACACGATCCCGGAGATCGGCGTGATGAAGGAGATGCTCATCGAGGACGCCTGGCGGGATGTGCCGTTTTCGCTGGTGGCGGCGGGATATTATGAGGTGGGCGACCGCCATGTGACCGACCGCAGCGATGTGGACTCCTTCGAGGTGATCGACACGGTGGCGGGACGGGGCATCATCAGCATCGGCGGACGGGAATTTGAGTGCCTGCCCAATACGGTGCTGCTGCTGGACTGCCGGGTGCACCACACCTTCCGGGTCAAAAAAGGGGAGACCTGGACCTATAAGCACCTGCATTTTCTGGCCAACGATTCCGCCCGATGCGTGGCGGAGAAGGCGTCGATGATCCTGACAAAGGATATGGGGATCATCAACGACCGGTTTGACGACATACTGAATGAGCTGCACAGCGTCAAGACCTCCACCCATTATCTGTTGAGCAACTGGATCTCCGATATTCTGACCCGCATCATCTGCTACGAATTCAAAAGCTCCTTCACCGACCCGCAGGAAAAGCTGGTGAACCGGGCGGTGGAGTATATCCAGAACCATTACGGCGAAAAAATCACCGTGCAGCAGCTGGCGGACGACGTGTTTATTTCCACCTATCATTTCATCCGGCTGTTCAAAAAATACCACGGCGTGCCGCCGTACAGCTATCTCAACGAGTACCGGCTGAAAATGGCCCAGTATAAGTTCCTGCAAAAGAAGCACATCAAGGAAGTGGCGGAGGAATGCGGCTTCAGCAGCACCAACAGCTTCACCCGCGCCTTTCAGAAGCGGTTCGGCGTGCTGCCCAGCAAATACCGGGAGAACGTGGTGGGTCAGCTGCGCAGCGCCGATGCGGACCCCGATCCGGAGGATGAAGAGGATTGCGAGGACACATAAGGTGCTTTCAAAGCGCAATTATTGAGGGAAGATAGCAATTTTTTACAATTCGTCCCCGCAATTTGTACGCTTTGCCGGAAAAATAGCTAAAAATTTTGCTGTGCTGCGTACAATAATTGCGGATAGCCGTCGAATCTATCGACAGGAACCGGGAAAATTGCTATGCTTTATACCGTAAGCCGTCGGAGTGGGCGGCCGGGAGTTTTTCGATCAACATACCGCCATCGAACGGATGCGGAGAACGGAGCGAATGATGAAACAGAAAGTATTGGCTATGGTTTGCAGTATCGCCCTGCTGGCAGCGGTCTGGTGTCCCGGCGTGCCGTTTGTTTCCGCGGCGGAAAAGGGCACGCCGGTGACGCTTTCGGACGGCTCCGAATGGCTGATGCTCACCGACACGGAGCAGAATACGCTGGATACCGACGGGGAGGGGCGGTATGCCCTGCACACGACGGCGGCGAATGCCGACGGCTCCGCCTTTGAGCTGATCTCCCGCCGGACCTACCCGCTGTCCAGCGGGTATCTCATGCGTTGCCGGGAGGCCTCCTATGCCGAAACCTATTTCGGCCTGACCACGGCCTATTCCTACGATCTGAATGACGAAAACTCCATCCGTTTCTGCCGGGTGAACGGCTATAACGGGAATGAGAATACCGTCGCCGTCAAGGTGCTCTATAAAGGCAAGTACGAGGTGGTGTTCTCCAAGTTTGGGTATACCCGCGACCGGTATTCCAAGATCACGGTGGTGAAGGAGAACGGCAGCTACTATCTGGCCTGGAACGGCAATGTGCTCAACGGCGCGGGCTGTGCGGAGGAGATCGCCGAGGCCTGCAAGCTGGAAAATCATTTCTCCCGGGAACTGCTGGAGCGGGACGCGTTCTTCCACTTTTACGCGGGCTGCACCAAGCTGCTGTCGGCGGATGCGTTCAATTTGCAGATGGAAAAATCCTATAACGACGGATTCCTGACCGCTTCTCTGGACGGATACGGCAACGATGCCAACAATTCCGCCGCCATGGTGAAAGCAAATGCCGTTTCCGGCGTCGCCGACACCGAGGCGGGTACATATACGGTCAGTTTGCGGGATACGGGCAGCTCCTCCATCGCTCCGATGGTGCCCGTCACCACCCTCGATGAGGAGGGCAACAGCCCGGAATTCCATATGGAATGCTACGTGAAGGATCACAATACGGCGGGGACTCAGTGGTTCGGCATCACCCTGTCCGCCGATCCCACCTTCTCCGACGGCACGGAAAAGACCTTCTACTATGTGCAGACTCCAACACAGGGTGTGCATTGCGGCTATTTCGACGGCAACGGCACGTGGAAAACCTATTTCGGCGCCAACAATAACCTGTTCAACAACAACGACCCGGCGGATTCTCAGAAAACCTATTATTTCGGCAAGTCGGACGGCAAGGTGTATCTGTATGTGTACGGCGCCGGGCTGATCTCCAAGGCGGCAGCGTTCAAGATCGACGATTTCTCCGCCTTTGCCGGAAAGCCGGTATATGCGCGGTTCCATAACCGCAACGTGACGGCGGGCGCCACCACCTCGGTGACGTTGAAGCCCTCTGCTGCGGCGGAGGTCTCCGGGCGGCTGGCGCACCTGAACGGACTGCTGGGGCAGCAGCCCGCCACCCTGGAGGAGGGTGAGGAAATTCTGGCGGCCTACGATGCTGATCCCTATCGGTATGCGGTGTCGGCGGAGAAGATCGCCGCCGCGGAGTCCGTCCGGCTGTTTGTGCTTGAAAAGCGGCAGGAGGCACTGAAGAAAGCCATCAAGGCGCTGAAAGCGCAGATCGACGCGCTGCCGACGCCTCAGGAGGTCACCGCCGCCCATAAGGACGCCATCAAGGCGGCGTTCACCGCCTATATCGCGCTGGGGGATAACCAGAGCGCGCTGGACGCCGCCTATGCGGAAAAGCTGGAGCAGGTCATCGCCGCTCTGACGGCGGTGGACGAGGAGTTTGCCGCCATGCGGAGAACCGCCGACGAGTTCTATGACCGGGTAAAAGCGGTGGGCGCTCCGGCGGATATCACGCTGGACAATTTCGAGGAAAAGAGCGCCGCCGTGACCGAGTTGCGCGCGACCTATAACGGCATGGAGGATTTCCAGCTGTATATCGTGGATCAGGCGGCCGTGGAGCTGTTGTCCGCTCTGGAGGAGCGGGTGGCGGCGCTGAAGCCCGCCTATGCGGTGGCGCAGGCCATTGAGCAGCTGCCTCAGCCGGCGGATATTGCCTATACGGACGAAGCGGCGGTGGTGGCGGCGCGCCGGGCGTATAACGACCTGGCGGATAAATCCGTGATTGCTCCGGCGCTGCTGAAAAAGCTGCAGGCGTGCGAGGCGGCGGTGGATGCCGATAAGCTGCGTGCGCTGGATTGGTACAGCGCCAGCTACGGAGTGGAATATACCGGCGATCTGGAGAATGCCTATACCTTCGCCAGCACCCGGGATAAATTCACAGGGGATGTGTATGCCACCACCACCAAGACCTTTGATGCGGCGGCAAGCGCCCTCTACTGGGTGGGAATGGGCTGTGGCTCCGGGCAGTTTGCGTTTATGGGGCTGACCGCCGAAACGAAAAAGGCCGGACTGACCAACAAGGCGGCGGACACGGTCTCTTTCATTCTGCGCCCCACCGGCTCCAGCCTGCTTGTTACTTTCTTTGACAAGGCAGGGGAGAGCGAGCAGGTGGCCAAGGTGCCCGGGTTCGATTTCGGTGCGTTGCACCGCTTTGCGTTCACCCGGCAGGACGGTCACTGGTATCTGGTGATCGACGGACAGGTGTGCGACGGATACAGCTACGCCCGTCTGGACAGCTTTATGGAGCAGTACGGCGCCGCGGCGCACTTCTTTATCGGCGGGCGCAACGGCTTTGCCGCCGCCAATGTGACCATTCTGGATAAGAACGCCTCCACGGCGAAGAACGGCTGGGATTTCTCGGTGCCCTACGGCTGCACGGCGGATACCGGTACCGGCAGCGCGAACCTGAAGATGCCGGCGGGTACTCAGGCGGTGCACCAGACCAGGCTGGAGAATCTCCAGAACTGGTCGGTGAATATCAACCTCAATATGGTCCGGAAGGGCTGCGTCACCTATGTGGGCTTCCTCAAGGATAAGACGCCCACCGGCAACAGCAGCAGCGACCCGGACAACGGTATCGTGCTGAAACTGTTTAACCGTCCGGCGGCGGGGGATAACCGCACCCACATTCTGTTGACGATGGACGGCAAGACCATGACCTACGGCGCCTATGAGCCGGCCATCGTGGATGCGGATTATTTCACCCTGTCGGTGGTGAAGGCCAGCGACGGCCACTATTATTTGCAGATCAGCTGGACCAGTGGCAAGGTGCTGGTGAAATTCGACCGCACCAACGCGCTGTATCGCCATCTGCTGGCGGATTCGCTGGTGGAGAACGGGGCGTATTTCACCGTCACCACCAACTATGCCAGCGATGTAGATCTGGAATTTGTCTACGAGGAAAAGCAGGACGTGTTTGAGGATACGGCGGCGGCGACCGCATTCATTCTGGAACTGGAGAAGAATCTGCCGGCGCTGAAAAAGCTGGATAAGACCGCCTATCAGAAAATGTACGAGCTGTGGGAGCAGCTGGATTTCAGCAGCCGGAATAACGTCGCCGGCGATCTGCTGGACGATGAGCTGGCGTATAACGCGCTGACGGTGATCAAGAATTTCCAGAATCAGAGCTTTGAGCGATACGTGTATAAGAGATCCCAGCAGGTGCTGAACAAGGCGGAGCTGGAGGCGCTCCTGCAGGAGTGCGAGGACGATACCGAGGGGCAGTATGAGGTCTCCTATGAGGACGGCCACATCATCTTCTCCAATATCCGGGATTGACCGCGGCATACACACGGAGGTAAGGTTGGTGCGAAGCGTGGTACATACACATTTTCGGCGGGCGGCCGCGGCGGCCGTGCTGGCGGTCTGCTGTCTGGGGAGCGCCGTTTGCCCGGTTTTGGCATCCGGGCTGACGCTCTCCGAGCAGCTGGCCGGGAATAACGATTACGGCGTGAGTTTTGAATACAGCCGCACCGATTCCTACGGGAAGCTGCTGGAGGAATATCAGGCGAACGGCTATGAGGACGCCGCCGAGGCGGATACCGTGGCCATCGCCGCCCGGGATTATACGCAGGCGGCGGGGACGGTGACGGCGGCGGAGGATGCCCGGGAGCCGGGAGCCATTCTGCTGAATGACGCCGTGGATAGGGTGGAATGGACCTTCACCGCCCCCCGATCGGCGCTCTATTGCATCCGGCTGCGGTATGTCAACACCGGCACGTCGGTGAATGCCGCCAGCCGGGCGCTGATGCTGGACGGGAAATACCCCTTTGCCGATGCGGAGAATGTCAGCTTTCCCCGGTATTTCCGGGACGAGGGCGCACCGGTGGAGAATAACGTAGGCGATGAGATCGCCGCCGACCCGGTGGAGATCGCAGAATGGCAATGGTACACCGTGACCGACAGCGACGCGCTGTACGATGCGCCGCTGAAATTCTATCTGGAGGCGGGACGGCACACCCTGTCGCTGGGCTATATCAGCGGGGATGTGTATTTGTCCCGGATCGAGGTCTGCGCCCCGCAGCAGCTGCCCACATACAGCGCCGTGCAGGAGCTGTATGCCCGGCAGGGGTATACGGCGGGGGAGGGCCGCGTGCATTTTGAGGCGGAGTCGGTGGAGCATACGCTGATGAAGAACGGCTCCACCATGGCGGCCGACTCCAACGGCGACCCCTCCTGCACCCCCTACCGATACGGCAAAGCCACCGTCAATGTGTTCGGCGGCACCACCTGGCAGGCGCCCAACAGCGAGGTGACCTACCGCTTCACGGTGGAGCAGGACGGCCTGTACGCCATCGCGCTGCGGGTGCTGATGAACTATCGGGACGGTATTCCCTCCTATCGGCGCATTGCCGTGGATGGTGCGGTACCCTTCCAGGAGTTTGCGGCCTATAAATTCCGGTATGGCGCGGAGTTCCGCACCGAGGTGCTGGCGGATGCGCAGGGCGCGCCCTATTATGTGTATCTTACGAAAGGGGAGCACACCCTGTCGCTGGCGGTGACCCAGGGCGAGCTGCGCTCGCTGGAAACGCTCATGACCGCCGACGAGGCCATGCTGTCGGAGCTGCTGCTGAAGATCAAAATGATCATCGGGCAGAACCCCGACACCAACTATGATTATGAGCTGGAAAAGCAGATCCCGGACCTGACGGATACGCTGGATACGCTGATGGCGGATATGCGCTCCTGCATGGAGCAGCTGGAGACGGTCAGCGGTCGGCGGATGTCCAAGTATTATCAGCTCAAGAGCTTTATCAGCCAGCTGAATAACGTTCGTCAGGACCCCTTCGTGATCCCGGCGAAGATATCCTCGCTGAATGAGATTCTCACCTCCTACGGCTCCTGGTCCACGGAGATGACCATGCATCCGCTGATTCTGGATTGGGTGGAAATCCTGTCCGACCCGGCTGCGGCCACGGTCCGGAAATCCAGCTGGACGGCGCGGCTGTGGGCGGGTACGGTGAATTTCGCCCAGTCCTTTGTGAAGGATTATAACAATATTTCCGTTTCGGCGGCGGGCAATGTAGAAATTCGCTCGAAGATCTCCGTCTGGTCTGCCCGGGGCACCAAATGGTGCTCCATCATGAAGCAGATGATCGACTCGGATTTCACCGCCAAGACCGGCATCGGCGTGGACCTCAATGTGCTGCCCGCCGGGCAGCTCAATGCGGGCGGCGCCAATGCGCTGCTGCTGTCCATGACCTCCGGCAAGGCGCCGGACGTGGCCACCGGCGTGTCCAGCGGCTCCATCGGCGAATTTGCCATGCGCAACGCCCTGACGGATGTGTCCGGCTTTGCGGATTTTCCGCAGGTGGCGGAGCGGTTCAATGCCAACTATTTCACGGCTCTGCGGTATAACGGCCATACCTTTGCGCTGCCGGAGACCCAGAATATCGCCGTGATGGTGTACCGCAAGGACATCTTTTCGCGGCTGAAGCTGTCTCTGCCCAACACCTGGGATGAGCTGTATGACAAGGTGATCCCGGTGCTGAACCAGAACAATATGCAGTTCTATATGCCTCTGGCGGTGACGAGCTTCGATATGTTCCTGTATCAGCACGGCGGCAGTTATTACGACGAGTCTCTGCAATATACGGCGCTGGATTCCGCCGAGGCCTACAACGCCATGCTGGAATATACCAATCTGTATCTCCTCTACGGCGTGCCCAAGTCCGCCAGCTTCTATAACCGTTTCCGCAACGGCGAAATGCCCATCGGCGTGGTGGACTACAACGTGTATATGCAGATCAAATCCGTGGCGGGCGACCTGAACGGCAAATGGGGCGTGGCCCCCATCCCGGGGCGTCGGCAGGCGGACGGCAGCGTGAACCGCGCCCATTCCTCCCTGACGGCGGAGTGTTTGATGATCATTGACCAGTCCACCCATCAGGACGAGGCGTGGGAATTCCTCAAGTGGTGGACGGATGCCGCCACCCAGACGGATTATGCCAACCGGGTGGAGACCCAGATCGGCAAGAGCGCCCGGTGGAATACGGCGACGACCGAGGCATTCCAGAACCTTTCCTGGGAAAAGAATGAGAAGAGCGAGATCGTCGGCTCGGCGGACGCCGCGGTGGTGCCCCCGGTGGTGCTGGGCGGCTACTATACCTCCCGCCATATTCTCAATGCCTATAACCGGATTCTCATGTCCAACGAAAATGTGCGCACCTCCATGGAGACCGCCGTGGAGGACATCAACCGGGAGCTGAAGCGCCGGCGGGAGAGCGCATGACCGCCTGCGAAAACCCAAAGAAAAGCAAGGAGCATCGGCAGATGAAGACAGCTTTACAAAAACTTTTCAAGATCGGCCAGCCGATGAGCGCTTACCGGAACACCCGGGTGGGCTACCTGTTTTTGGCTCCGTTTCTCGCCCTGTTTGTGGTGTTCACGCTCATACCGGTGCTGGTGGGCATCGGGCTGAGCTTCACCGATTACAACATGATCGAATCCCCCGCCTTTGTGGGGCTGAGCAATTTTCGGATCCTGATTCTGGACGACAAGGAGTTTTTGATCGCCCTGCGCAATACGTTCCTGTTCGCCTTTATTTCCGGACCGATCTCGCTGCTGATGTCCTTTGTGCTGGCATGGGTGATCAATCAGCTGCGCATCACCCGCCAGTTTTTTGCGCTGGCCATTTACGCCCCCTCCATCGTCAGCGGCACCGCCATTTCGGTGGTTTGGCTGTACTTTTTCTCGGGGGATTCCTACGGCCTGATCAATAGCTTTCTGACCAATCTGGGACTGATCTCCTCCCCCATCCAGTGGACGACCGACCCCAAGTATATTCTGGGTGTGGTGATCTTTATTTCCGTGTGGATGGGCATGGGCACCGGCTTTCTGACCTTTTTGTCGGCATTCCGGAACCTGTCCCCGGATCAGCATGAGGCGGCCATGATCGACGGCATCCGCTCCTCCACCCAGGAGCTGTTCTATATCGTGCTGCCCAATATGAAGCCTCAGCTGCTGTTCGCCGCTATCAACAGCACGGTCGCCGCTTTCGGCGTATTCGATATTGCGGTGGCCATTGCCGGGTTCCCCAGCCCCAACTACGCGGCGCATACCATCGTCGCGCATCTGTACGATTTTGCGTTTGTCCGCTTTGAGATGGGGTATGCATCCGCCATTGCGGTGATTCTGTTCTTCATCACATTCTTCATGGGCAAAATTCTCCGAAAGCTGTTTTCGGAGAACGGATAAGGGGGGGAATACTGTGGCAGAAGTGAAAGGAAAAAGCATCCGCATCGCCGGTAAGCATATCTGCACGGTGAATGTTCCCGCTCTGATCCGGATGATCCTCCTCACGGCTTTGGCGCTGTTTATGATATTGCCGCTGGTATATATCATTTCTACATCGCTGAAGCCCCTGGATGAGCTGTATCTGTTCCCGCCGAAGTTTATCACCACCCGCCCCACCTTTTCCAATTTCAGGGATCTGTTTTCCGCGTTGGACGGGGCGTCGGTGCCGTTTGCCCGCTATTTCTTCAATAGCTTTATGGTGTCGGTGCTGACGGTGCTGGGCACGGTGCTGGTCTGCTGCATGGGGGCTTACGGGCTGGTGAAGCACCGCCCCAAGGGATCGGGGTTCATCTTTTCGCTGATTCTGGCGGCGCTGATGTTCTCCGGGCAGGTGACGCTGATCCCCTCCTATATCGTCATCAAGACTCTGGGGCTGCTGGATACGATCTGGGCGCTGATTATCCCGAAGATCGGGGTGGCGTTCAACTTCTTTCTGGTGAAGCAGTTTCTGGAGCAGATGCCGGAAACCTATCTGGAGGCGGCGCGGCTGGACGGAGCCAGCGAGTGGACGATCTTCTGGAAGATCGTCATGCCCTATATCAAATCCGCCACGGCGACGCTGGTGGTATTCAGCTTTACCGCCTCGTGGAACGACTATCTGGGGCCGGTGATCTATCTCCAGTCGGATGCGCTGAAGACCCTGCCGCTGGCGGTGCAGACCATCGCCGGCGGCGCGGGCGCCGCCAGTCTGGCGACGGCAGGCGCCATGGCGGCTGCGGCGTTTGTGACCGTATTCCCCACCATCATCGTGTATACCGTGATGCAGGGGAAAGTGATGAATACCATGGCGCATTCGGGGATAAAGGAATGAGCGGAGTGACAATGAAAAAAACCATAGCGGTGCTTTCTCTGGCGGTGCTGCTGGCGCTCCCGCTGCAGCTGGGAGCCGGTGCGGCGGCCAGGGAATATGTGCTGGATGACGAGGGCAGCCGGGTATCCATCCCGCAGACCCATCGCATCGGCGGCTTTTACCGGGAATTCGGCGAGGCGGGCGGTCGGCTCAGCGAGCCTACCGACCTGTTTGTGGGCAAGGACGACTGCGTGTATATCGCCGATACCGGCAACAACCGCATTGTAAAGTTGAATCCCGACGGCAGCTTTGCCGCCGCCTTTGATTGCGGCGGTACGCTGGCATCTCCCGGCGGCGTGTATGTGACGGCGAACGGCGACCTGTATATTGCCGATACCGCCCATGAGCGCATCGTCCACACCGACCCGGCGGGGGCGTATATCGAGGAATTCGTCAAGCCCCAAACGGAGATGCTGTCGGAGGACACCACCTTTCAGGTGAGCAAGATCGCCGTGTCGGAGCAGGGCTATATCTATACGATGAAAAGCCAGTATCTGATGATGATCGACGCCAACAACGAGTTTAAGGGCTACATCGGCGACAACAAGCTGGGTTTCAGTCTCAAGCGGCTGTTCATCCGCACCTTTGCCTCCAAGGAGCAGCAGTCCAAGCTCATCAAGGACGCGGCGGCCTCCTATTATTCTTTCGACCTGGGGCACGACGGGATGGTGTATACCACCACCGGCGAGGAGGCCACCTCCAACCAGATTCAGCGGATCAATATGGTGGGGGATAACGTCTATGTGCAGCAGTTTTTCGGGGAGAAATACTACAACGAGGAGATCAACCGGTTCGTCAATCCTCGGTTTGTGGATCTGTGCGCGGATGCGGACGGACTGATCTATGCCATTGAGAGCTATTCTGGGAGCATTTTCGTGTACGACGGCGACGGCAATATGCTGTCGGTATTCGGCGGTCACGGCAGCATCAAGGGGATGTTCAATCAGCCCATCGCCATCGACGAGAATTCCGCCGGGGATCTGTTTGTGCTGGATAAAAGCACCGGCTATGTGCATCGGTTCCAAAAGACCGCCTTTATGCGGAATGTAACGGCGGCCATCGACCACTATGCCAGGGGAGAGTATGCCGCCTCCCGGGAGGCGTGGGAGCAGGTGCTGGAGCTGGACGCCAACTACCCCGTTGCCAATAAAGGCATCGGCGATTGCTATTATAAGGAGAAGAATACGGCAGAGGCCCAGCGCTATTACCGGCTGGCCAATAATAAGGCCGGCTACGGCAAGGCTTTCGGGGATGCCCAGTATACCTATTTCCGGGATCACTTCGGACTGGTGGTGGCGGCGGTGGCAGCGGCGGTGGTCGGAGCGCTTTTGCTGCTGCGGTTCCTCAAGCGCCGTTCCGACCGGCTGCTCAGCGACTACTATTACGGAGGTGGCGCACGGTGAAGCGGATGTCCTTTTTGAAAAAGTGCCTGATGATCGTGTTCCACCCCGCAGATTGTATGGTCATCGTGAAACGGGAGCGGGAATCTCTGCCCCTGTGGCAGCCGGCGCTGTTATACCTGCTGGCGATCGCGGTGAATTACGCCTATATCTTTATGGTGCATTTCCTCTTTGCGGAGAAAAAGACCACCGACGCCAATCTGGGGCTGGAATGCGCCATGGTGATTGTCCCGCTGCTGACCTGGACGGTGGCGGCGTATGCCATGACCGCCATCCTGTCCGGCGAAAGCAAGTTTAAGGAGCAGTTCACCGCCTATGCCTACGCACTGGTGCCGTATATCGTGCTGACCCCGGTGCTGGGGCTGCTGTCCAATCTGTGCGGCTCCTCTCAGGCGGGGCTGTACCAGTTCCTGCGGGTGGTGGTGCTGCTGTGGGTGCTGGCGCTGCTCTTTTTCGCGCTGATGCAGCTCAACGATTATTCCTTTATGAAAACCGTGGGGGTGGCGCTACTTTCGCTGCTGATGATGGCGGTGATCTGGGCGGTGATCCTGCTGGTGGCCTCGATGACGGTGCAGTTTGCCACGTTCTTTACCGATGTATTCAAAGAGTTTTCCTATAAGCTGTGAGGGAGGAAAAGCGTATGACGAAACAGAAGAAGATCGCCGCCCTTTTCCTCGCGGCTGCGGTGCTGCTGCTCAGCTGCTTTGCCGTGCTGGCGGAGACGGTGCCGGAGGGCTTTTCCTCCATGGAGGAATATCTGGATTTTCTGCTCAACGGCGGCACGCAGACCGCCGAAAAGCCGCCGCTGCACCAGATGAAACTGGCGGGGGAAAACGAGCGGTTCCGGCTGTATTTCTATGAACAGGGCGTGGACCTGTTTCTGGAGGAGAAATCCACCGGCAAGGTGTACGGCACGGCGGTGGACGATTCCTATTACGCCGTGGAGGAACTGCCGGAGAGCGCTTACAGCCGGCTGCTGACGCTGGAATACAGCGAGGACGGCAAGACCACGGCCGAGGCGGAGCTGGTGAATGCGACGGAGAATCAGTTTGCGGTCTCCGCCGCCGTGGACAGCGGTGTTGTCACCCTGCACGTGGGCTTTATGGACGGGAAGCTCAATTTCGACGTGGCGGTTTCGCTGGAGGAGAACGGGCTGTGCGTGCGCATCCCCCAGTCCTCCATCGCGGAGAGCGACGGGCTGCGGCTGGTGTCCATCCAGCTGTGCCCCTTCTTCGGGGCGGCCAAGCCCGGAGAGGACGGCTATGTGCTGTATCCGGACGGCTCCGGGGCGCTGATGAACGTGGCGACCTATCAGAAGGAGCAGCCGGAGTTTTATTCCTATCCCATCTATTGCGCGGACAAGGCGGATTTTTCCGCTCTGGAGGAGGCGGAATATCAGGACCTGAAGTCCTGTATGCTGCCCTGCTACGGCATCAAGCACGCGGTGGGCGGAATCTTTGCCGAGATCGAGCAGGGGGCGGAAAACGCCGTTCTCGACCTGTCGGTGGACACCTTCTATCAGGCGGCGTTCCGGCTGAATTACCGGGTGGCCTCGGCGGTGAAATACGAGTTTGCCTCCAAATCCTCCGGAGAGATCGACACCATCGGCGAGGAGCTGTTTGCCGGCGACCGCACGGTGCATTACTATGTGCTGCCGGGGCAGCAAAACACGTATAGCGATATGGCGGTGCTGTATCGGCAGGTGCTGACCGACCGGCAGGTGCTGCAAAAGCAGGACACGCCGCTGACCCTGTCGCTGGAGCTGTTCATGGGCATCGTGAAGAGCGGCATCTTCGGCGATTCGCTGCAAAAGCTGACCACCTATGCCGGGGCCCAGAAGATCGTGGAGGATCTGAAAGACAGCGGCATCGACCGGGTGGATGTACTGCTGCAGGGCTGGGCCGACGGGGGCTATACGGCGCTGCCCACCGGGACCGGCGCCGCCTCCGCCCTGGGCGGACAGGGGGCGCTGGATAAGCTGAGCGCGGCCGTGACGGGGAACGGCGGCCATATGTATCTGGGCTGCAACATCCTGCAGGGGGACCGGGATACCGGCAGCTTCAACGCGCAATCCGACGCTCTGCGCAACGGCATCGACGTGGTGGTCACGGATAAGACCGAAAAGCTGTTTTTCCTCAACCCCGTCCAGATGCTGGAGACCTATGCCCGGAAGCTGTCCGCGGCGCAGAAAAACAGCGGCTATTGCTATCTGGATATGGGGCGTATTCTGCTGAGCAGCCTGGGGGAAACCAACGCCACCACCCGCACACAGGTCATTGCACGGGAACGGGCGGTGCTGGAGGGGCAGGAGAATGTGGCGGTTTCCGGCGGCGGGCTGTATACCTTTTCTTTTGCCGACCGGCTGTATGCCATTCCGGAGACCGATTCCGGCTATTATCAGTGCGATGCCACCGTGCCGTTCTATCCGATGGTGGTGCACGGCTATAAAAGCTATTCGGGGACGGCGGCGAACCTGAGCCACGATTACCGGTATCAGAAGCTGCAATTCATCGAGACCGGCTCTCTGCCCCATTTCGTCGTGACCGAAAATTCCCCGAATCTGCTGCAGGGCACGGACTATGACGGCATCTATTCTTCGGAGTATGCCGATTGGAAGGAGATCATCCTGGCCACCTACACCGATATGGCGCAGCGGCTGGGGGATCACTGGAGCGAGACCATCGACCGCCACGAGCGCCTGTCGGATTCTCTGGTACGCATCACCTACGGCAGCGGCACGGCGGTGCTGCTGAATTACGGCGACAGCGAGGTCGTGCAGGACGGGGTGACGGTGCCGGCCATGGATTTTACCGTTGTGAAAGGACAGTGAGACTGTGAAGCGGACATTTGAACAAAAGCGGAAACTGACCGGTCTCATTTTCGTCGGCCCGTGGATGGTCATCGGGCTGGCGATGCTGGTGTATCCCTTTCTGTTTTCCTTTATTCTCAGTTTTTCCAAGCTGGAGAACAACGACTTTTCCCATATGGTGTTTGCGGGACTGGTCAACTATAAAAAGGCGTTCTTCACCGACGTCAAGTTTATCCCCTATTTCTGGGATACCGTCTCCAACACTCTCATCAACCTGCCGATGATCGTGATTTTTTCGCTGATTCTGGCGATCCTGCTCAGCCGCAACATCAAGGGACAGGGCTTCTTCCGGTCGGTGTTCTTCCTGCCGGTGCTGCTGGGCACCGGGTTCGTGATGAATCAGCTGCTGGGGCAGGGGGTGGACTCCCAGAGCATGGAGATCGCCCGGGGCATCCTGATGCCCAAGGTGGTGACGGATTATCTGGGGCCGGAGATCACCGAGGTGTGCGCCGCCTTTTTCAGCCGGATCACCACCGTGTTGTGGAAAAGCGGCGTGCAGATCGTGATCACTCTGGCGGGCATCCAGCAGATCTCCCCGGCGCTGTATGAGGCGGCGCGGGTGGACGGCGCCACCGAATGGGAGATGTTCTGGAAGATCACTCTGCCCATGATCACCCCGGTGCTGCTGCTGACCACGGTATACACCATCGTGGCGTCCACCATTGAGGACAGCCAGGTGGTCAATTACATTATTGCCAACGCCTTCAACGGCGAGCACGTGGAATTTGAATTTTCCGCGGCGATGGGCTGGGTGTATTTCCTGTTTGTGCTGGCGCTGGTCGGGATCGTGTTTGCCGCCATGCGTCCCTTCATCAAGCGGGTGGCGGAGGTTTGACGATGAGTAAAGAGAGCTTGACATTTCAGTCCGGCCTGCAAAAGGCGCGGCTGCGGGGACCGGGGATTCTGCTGAAGATTCTGCTGTATGTGTTTCTGCTGGATCTGGTGTATACCTTCCTGTACCCGTTTCTCTATATGCTGGTGACATCCTTCAAGTCCCCGGACGATATTCTGGATGCCACGGTCAATTGGGTGCCCTCGGTGCTCTACCTGAAGAACTATCAGGTGAGTCTGGAGGTGCTGGACTATCCCCGGCGGCTGCTGAATACGGCGGTCATCACGGCCGTTTGTACCGCCGGACACATCTTTTCCTGTGCCTATGTGGGCTATGGCTTCGCCCGGTATAATTTCTACGGAAAGCGGTATGCCTTCACGCTGCTGATCCTGTCCATCATCGTGCCGGTTCAGACCATCATCATCCCCCGGTATCTGCTGTACGGCGCTGTGGGCATTTCCCAGTCCAGCGCCGCCCTCTGGCTGCCGACGCTGTTCGGCTTCGGGCTGCAGGGCGGGCTGTTCATCTTCATCTTCCGGCAGTTTTTCCTGTCGCTGCCCAAATCTCTGGAGGAGGCGGCCGCCATCGACGGCTGCGGCCCGGTGGGCACCTTTTTCCGCATTGCGCTGCCGACCGCCCGCTCCTCCATTATGGTGGTGCTGGTGCTGTCCATGGTATGGCACTGGAACGATTACTATGAGCCGGGAATTTTCATTGTCCGGCAGGAGGATTTTCTGCTGACCATGATGCTGCCGGAGCTGTATTCGCTCATCAATTCCGGTGGGGCGGCCGCCGGAGCGGTGGCGGATAGCGGCGGGATGGCGCAGATCTTCACGGAGGGCACCGCCATGGCGGCTACCGCCCTCACCGTCCTGCCCATATTCGTGGCGTATATGTTCCTGCAAAAGAAATTTGTGCAGGGCATCGAGAAAAGCGGCATTACCGGCGAATAAGCCGCCGGTGTATAAACTCGATATTTTTCAGGAGGTACGAATTATGAAACGCACGTCAAGAGCGCTGGCGCTGGTTCTGGCACTGATCATGCTCACGAGCCTTTGTGCCTGTGGCAGACAACCCACCACGTCCATCATCTATGAGGATGAGATCATCTATGAGAGCGGCGCATCCCGGGACAACAGCGACGGCGGCAGCGGCACGTCGGACGGGAACACCTCCGGCGGCAACGGCACCGGTGGGAACAATTCCGGCTCTACCGGCGGCAAAATCGAGGTGGTCAACAATTGCTACACCTCCGGCACGAAAATTGCCAAGGACAAGATCACCTTTAAGGTGCTGGCCCGGGATTATACCGGCGGTCAGTGCAATTTTGCCAACAGCGATTTCACCAAGTATGTGGAAAAGAACCTGAATATCAAGCTGGAGTGGACCACCTGTACCCAGTCGGAGGTGTCCACGAAGCTGACTTTGGCCTATGCCAGCAGCACCAATCCTTACGATCTGTATATGGGTGTGGCACCCTCTGGTCACACAGCGTATATTCAGCAGGGCAAGCTGACAAAGCTCAATGCCTATATCGACAAATACGGCACCAACATCAAAAAGGTGTTCAAGGAATATCCGGAGGCGGAATACATCTGCACGGCGGAGGATAACGGCATCTATATGCTGCCCTTTATCAACGACCGGCAGAATTACTGCGACCTGCTGTATGTGAACAAGACCTGGCTGAAGGCGGCGGGCAAGTCCATCCCCCAGACCACCGACGAGCTGCGGGATGTGCTGGCGGCCTTCAAGAAGAAGTATCCCTCCAAGACCCCGCTGGTCTGCACCTCCGATGCCGGACAGGATGTGGGTCCCTCCGTATTCGGTATGTTCGGCATCTCCACCTATCACAACTGGCTGTACATCGACGATTCCAACAAGGTGCAGTTTGCCCCCATCGCCAACGAGTACCGGGACGGCCTGCGCTACTTCAACGGGCTGTTCAGTGCAGGACTGCTGTCTTTTGCCTCCAGTGAGAGCGACGTGAAGACTCTGACCGATGCCGACAAGGTGGGTATGGTGCTGTGCGATTCCACAGACATGGCGTTCTCTGCCGATAAATTCAACGCCAACTGGACGATGGTGCCGGTGCTGAATGCCGATAAAGGCGGCACCTGGTCCAACGTCAAGTATGAGAACACCTGGGCGGAATGGTTCATCGTGACCAAATCCTGCAAGTACCCGGAGGCGGCTGTGCGCCTGTGCGACTGGCTGTATTCCACCGAGGGCACACTGATTGCCAATTACGGCTCCGAGGGCAATTACTGGACCAGGAGCGGCAACAAAGTGACCTTGCACAACGATAAAATCCCCTCCGGCAAGACCGCTCGGGAATATGGATATACGCTGACCCCCGGCTATTGCCTGCCCAAATGCAATGGTGGCGACTATAACAAGCTGGAGATCGTGAATGCCAAGTCCACCCCCGAGAGCATCATGAGCAGCACCATTGATACGCTGAAAACCAACCTCATTGCACCGAAGGCGCAGCAGAAGTATTATTTCCCCCACCTGACCTACCTCCAGTCGGAGTCCGCCAAGCTGGCGGAGCTGGGGGATTATAACCAGTATGTGTACGATATGCGTAAGCAGTTCATCACCGGCACCAAGAGCGTGGATTCGGACTGGGATTCCTATGTGAATACCGTCAAGTCCTCCTATAAGATGGATACCCGCCTGTCGGTGGTGAATACCGCCTATAAGCGGTTCTGCGCTTGGGAAAAGTCCCGGTAAAGAAAGGACATTCGCTATGAAGAGCATCACTCCGGAGCAATTCGGCGCCGTCGCCGACGGCATCACCAACGATTTTTATGCGGTTTCTCTGGCGCTGACCGAAGCGATGGCGGGGGACTGCACCGTGGAATTCGCAGCGGATAAGACCTATTATTGCGGCTACGACAGCCGGGTGTCCCACCTGGCGGCGTTTGCACTGCACGACTGCAAGAATGTGACCCTGCGGGGGTGCAGGACCCGCATCCTCATCGACCGACCGCTGTATTATGCCGAGATTGTCCGCACCGAAAACACCGTTCTGGAGGGATTCACCTTCGATTATAAGGTGCGCCCCTTTGCGCTGGGGACGGTGCTGGAGCGGGACGACGAGGCGCTGACGGCGGTGGTGCAGGCGGATCGCAGCCTGCAGATCGACCGGGAGACGGATACGGAGTTTGCGGTGCTGCAACGGGACGACGGTCGCTATCACCTGTTTCTTCAGAGCGTGGAGCCGCTGGAGGGAGAGAACCGGTACCGGTTCCGCTTCCGGGATGCGGCGGACACCCGGCGGTTCCTCAAGATGACCGACACCTATCCGGTCATTCTGCCCCTGCCGGGCTTTGCCCACCGGATCGAGCGGGCGTTTTCCATCACCGATAACACCGATTTCACCATGCGGCATTGCCGGGTGTGGAGCATGGCGCGGTTCGGTTTCGCCATCCTGCGGAATTACGGCACGCTGCTGTTTGACGATCTGCGGGTGGAACGGGCGCCGGGCGAGCCCTGTAAGATCGTGGGCTGGCGGGACTGCTTCCATGTGAAGGAGAACCACGCCAAGTGCATCTGGTATCGGTGCTATGCGGAATACTGCTACGACGATATTTTCAACATTTCCGCCTCCACCCTCTATGTGCAGGAGGTGCTCTCCGAGACGGAGCTGGACTTCCGCTGGCGGGAGACGGGGGGCACCTACCCCTGTGTGGAAAAGGGGGATACCTTCTCCATTGTGGATACGGAGACCGGTCGAGATTACGGCACCGCCATTGTCCGCGAGGTGGTGCGGCAGGAGGACGGCCACAACGTGATTCGGTTCTGCACCCCTTTCCGGGGGGTGTCGGCGGGCGAGAGCATTTTCGCCTTCGATCTGGACAATGTGGCCCCCGGCTCCATCATTGAGGATTGCGATTTCCGGGGCACTTTCCGGTTCCGGGGACCCATTGAGATCCGCCATTCCCATTTCTATGTGGCGCGGATGTGGATCGACCTGTGCTCTTGGGTGGAGGGGCCCGTCCCCCGGGATGTGTGCTTCCGGGATTGCACGCTCACCTGCGACGATGAGGAAAATCCCTATTTCCACATCGTGGCGCAGAAGAGATCCGTGCAGACGGAGCAGCCGTATCATCTGGAAAATATCGTGTTTGAAAACTGCCGTCTGCCGGTGAAAACGCTGGAGATCGACCCGCTGGATAAGCCCTATGTGCGGCTGCCGTGAGGGCGGCGCCGTGATGGCTCCGAAATGAGGTTCATATGAAGCAATACGATATAGCGGCCTATGTATGGCCGGCGTTTACCGGCGACGAGCCACGCTCCCGGCTGTTTTGGCCGGAGGGTATCGGCGAATGGCAAACGGTGAAGAACGAGGTGCGGCAGTATCCGGAATTCAGTCTCAAGCGGAAGCCTCTGTGGGGCTATGTGAATGAGGCAGACCCCGCCGTTATGGAAATGGAGATCGAGCAGGCCGTGTCCCATGGGGTCAATGTGTTTATCTATGACTGGTATTGGTACGATGGCCGCCCGTTTTTGGAGAATTGTCTCAACGAGGGCTTTCTCAAGGCGAAGAACCGACAGGATATGCGGTTTTACCTTATGTGGGCCAATCACGATGTGAATTACGGATGGGACATCCGCAATTCCACGGCGGATTGCTTCGATTCGGTCATCTGGACGGGGCAGGTGGATGAAAAACGGTTCGATGCGGTGTGCGACCGGGTGATCGGGCAGTATTTTACCCGTCCGGAGTATTATTGCATCGACGGCTGTCCGGTGTTTATGATCTACGACATCGACAATTTGGTAAAAGGATTGGGTGGTGTGGATGTTGCCCGGCGAAAGCTCCACGAGTTCCGGGAAAGGTGCGTGAAAGCCGGTCTGCCGGGCTTACATCTGCAGGTGGCGCAGTGGGGGAATGTGACCCATAACTATTCCGGGCTGGACACCAACGCCGGATGCAATACGGCGACCTTGGCGCACACCTTGGGCTTTGACAGCGCCACCAACTACCAGTTTACCCATTTTGTCGATGTGATCCGCAATTACAGCGAGGTGCTGCCGGATGCACAGGCGATGTGGGAGACGTTTTATGCCCAGTATGAAGGGCGGTATTTTCCCCATGTGTCGGTGGGGTGGGACAACAATCTCCGCTATCGGGGATTCCGCAATGAGTATGTGCGCCACAATGAACCGGAGGAATTCAAGAAAGCGCTGCGGGCGGTGAAGGACTTTGTGGATCGTCACAGACTGAAAACGCCCCTCATCACCGTCAACAGCTGGAACGAATGGACGGAATGCAGTTACCTGGAGCCGGATCTCCTGTATGGGTACGGATATCTTGAAGCGATCCGTGAGGTGTTCATTGATCAATCCAAAGAGTAAGAGGTGCCGTGTATGAAACTGAACCCCAAGAATTTTACGAAAAAGCAGTGGATCATCGCCATTGCCGCGCTGGTGCTGGTGCTGGCGCTCATCGGCGGGCTGCTGTGGTTTTTCCTTTTTTCCGATCCGGGGAAGAACGTCATCGTCAAAAAGCGGCGGCGGATCATCGTCCCCGCGCCCGAAACCAGCGACGTGTCCGACCCGTCGGAGGAGCCGGGCGGAGACGGCGACGGGGACGGGGACGGAGACGGCTCCTTCCTGGTCAACATCCTCTATAAGGTGCGCAATACGCTCTTCGACCTGTTCGGCGATGAGGAGAGCGGCACGACGTACCTGAACGAGAGCTATGCGGTCAAGACCCTGTATGCCAGGGATTATGGGGTGAAGGGGGACGGCGTCACCGACGACGGCCCCGCCGTATCCAGGGCCATTGCGGCCATCATGGACTGCGGCCCCGGCTCCCGGCTGGTTTTTGAAAGCGATAAGACCTATCTCATCAACGATATGCCCACCGCCGCCATCTATCTGCAAGGGGTGCGGGGGCTGACCGTGGACGGGGGCAACAGCACCTTCCTGCTGAAAAACAAGCGGCAGTATGTGTCGCTGTCGGGCACGAAAGACTGCACGGTGGAGAATTTCCATTTCGACCACGCGGTGAAGTCTGCATTCACCGCCGCCTATGTGCGCACCGACAGCAACGGCATTCTCATGCGGGCCGACCGGGATATCGGTCTGGCGGACGGAGAAAACTACGGATCGCCCCTCGCCGGCTGGTTCGGGGTCATCAATCGTCACGACAGCCGCTATCATATGTATGTTGCCTCCTATACGATGGTGAGCCGGAGCGAGCGGACCTTCTATGTGAAATTCACCGAGGACGCCAACACCAATAACTGGGCGGCCAACGGGCTGCTGGAGCAGTACGGGATGATCTGCCCCATGCCCGGAACCGGCCACACCAGCGAGCGGGGCTTTACCATCGACGGCAACGATTCCTGCACCCTGTCTGCGATCAAAATTCACGACTGCTCCCGGTTCGGTATGTATATCGGCAGCAATACCGGCAAGCTGACGTTCCGGGCGGTGGATTTTGTCCCGGCAGACAACGATCTGGATCGGGGGATGAACTTTACCTCCTGGCGGGATGCGTTCCACGTGAAGGACAATACCGCCTCCATCCATTGGGAGAATTGCGTGGCCACCGGCAACTATGACGATGTGTTCAACATCTCCTGCACCACCTGCTATCTCAAGGAGTACAATCTGGCGAAAAATCGGCTGAATGTGGTGCGGAACGACACCCGAGGCACCTATGTGACCATCGTGCCCGGGGACACCGTCAACCTGGTGGATACCACCACCGGGGAAGATCTGGGTTCCGCCACCGTCACCCGGGTCATCAAGCAGCAGGGCATCGACAATATTATCGTGCTGGATCGGTCTCTGGAGCGGCTGAACGAGACGGGCGAGAGCATTCTGGTGTTCTTCACCAGCCGCTGCGCCCCCGGCTCCACCATCACCGGCTGCGATTTCAACGGTACTTTCCGGTTCCGGGGACCGCTGACCGTCACCGATACGAAATTCTACAATATGCGGACCTGGATCGACCTCTATGGAAGCATTGAGGGGCCGGTGCCGAAGAACATCATCTTCCGCAATTGCGCGATCACCAAGGCAGCCGGTGCGACGATCATTCTGGGTGCCAACAGCGGGAATACCGAGAAGAACGCCTATCACATTGAGAATATCCGCTTTGAAAACTGTACGCTGGATTCCACCATGCTGAAGCCCTATGCTTCGGACGAGGCCTATGTGATCCTGCGGGATTGCAAGGAGCCGGACGGAACGGCCATACCGGACAGGAACTGAGCGGAAAGAGGAACACTATGGAGCAACAGGGACTGAACAGCCCGTTTTTCCGGCAGGAGCGGGTGCCGGATGTGTGCAGCCTGCGGCAGAATTTTGCCAAGGTCTATCGGCTGTGCGATACCGGGCAGATCGTCTGCGAAATTCCCGTCTCCGCCGGGCTGAAAAGCCCGGTGGAGATCGCCGCCATCGCCGATCCCCATCTTTGTCAGGCAGATGCGGTGGATGAGCAGGACGAGGAGCTGCGGCTGACCCGCCGGCGGCGGTTCTATCATGTGTATAACGGCGCGTCGGTGCGGGCGGTGGAAAACTGTCTGGAGGTGTGTCGGCACTTTCCCCAGACGGTGGTGCTGGGGGATGTGATCGACTATTGCTCCCACGGCGCATTGACGTTGGCGCAGCAATGCCTGTTCGGGGCGGAGGGAACGCCCCTGTGCATCCCCGGCAACCATGAATACCGCAAGCAGATGGACACCGGTCTGCCGGAGAAAACCCCCAACGAGGAAAAGGCTCGTCTGCTGGAGCAGTTCTGGCCCAACGACCTGCATTTTGTGAAGCGGCAGGCGGCGGAGGATCTCATCCTGCTGGGGCTGGATAACGGCACCGGGCATTTCTGGCCGGGAACGCTGGACTGGCTGCGGCAGGAGCTGAGCCGGGCGGAGGAACAGGGCTGCAAGGTGCTGATTCTACAGCATATTGCCTTCCGCACCGCCAATTCTCAGGGGGAAACCTCACTGGCAGATTGGGGCTTTGAAACGCAGCAGCAGGATTTTTCCCAGGGGGACGGCGCGCTGTGCGGCGCGGCCCGGGATGCGCAGGATCGGCAGATACTGGATCTGATCGCGGGGAAACCGGATACCGTCAAGGCGGTCATAACCGGGCATTATCATAGCCTGTTCCGGACGGTGCTGCAGGACAGCGCCGGGACGCCGACGGCCATCCCGCAGTTTTCACTGGCGGCGCCGATCTTTGTCGGTTTCTGCGGATTGGTACATATATTGAAAGTGCAATAAGCTCCGATGCCGCACAGAACCGCTCGGTGCGTTTTGTGCGGCGTCTTTATGCAGCAGGCAGCTTGGATGGTGGAGAGTGGATTCGTGGACATCAGCGATATCATAGAAAAAATCCGGACAGGGGCGGCGGCCTATCGGCCGTTCCCTTTCTGGTCGTGGAACGGAAAATTGGAGAAAGAACGGCTGCTCCGGCAGATCGACGAGCTGTATGCGGACGGCATGGGCGGATTCATCATGCACGCCCGCAGCGGGCTGAAAACCGACTATCTCTCCGAGGAGTGGATGCAGGCGGTGGAGGCCTGCGGCGATTATGGTCGGGCGCGGGGCATGGAGCCGTGGATCTACGACGAGAACGGCTGGCCCAGCGGCTTTGCCGGCGGCAGGCTGCTGGAGGATGCGCAGAACCGGGATAAATACATCGAGCATACCGTCGGCGCCTTGGATGCGTCGGCGGATGTGTGCTATATACTGGAGGGGGAGCGGCTTGTCCGCGCCGACCGTCCGGAGCCGGGGGCCACGTATCTGAATCTCCACATCCGCACCGCCGCCTCCACCGCCGATATCTGCAACCCGGCGGTGGTGCGCCGGTTCATCGCGCTGACCCACGCGGCCTATAAGGCGCGCTTCGGAGTGGATTTTGCCGCCCGCATCCAGGGCTTTTTCACCGACGAGCCCCAGTATCAGCGCTGGGGCACTCCCTATACGGATATGGTGGCGGCTTACTTCCGGGAGACCTACCACGAGGATATTCTCGACCGGCTGGGGCTGCTGTTTGTGGAAAAGGACGGCTACCGGGATTTCCGCTATCGCTATTGGCGGGCGATGCAGACGCTGATGCTGCATTCTTTCTCCGAGACGGTGTACGACTGGTGCACGGAAAACGGCGTGCAGCTCACCGGGCATTATATCGAGGAGACCTCCATGGGGTATCAGCTGATGTGCTGCGGCGGGGTGATGCCGTTCTATGCCTATGAGCATATCCCCGGCATCGACTGGCTGCGGCGGGACACCGACAATGAGCTGCCGGTGCGGCAGGTCTCCTCCGTGGCGGCGCAGCTGGGGAAGAAGAAGGTGCTCACGGAGTCTTTCGCCTGCTGCGGGTGGGATGTGACCCCCACCGAGCTGCGGCGGATTGTGGGATTCCAGTTTGTGGGCGGGGTGAACTGGCTGTGCACCCATCTGGTGCCCTATTCCGAGGCGGGACTGCGCAAGCACGATTATCCGGCGCACTATTCCCGCATCAACCGATGGGTGGAGCAGGAGTTCCCCGCTTTCAACACGTTCGTGGCGCGGCTGGGCGGGCTCATCGGCGAGAGCGAAGAAGTGGTGAATGTGGCGGTGCTGCATCCCATCCGCAGCGCCTATTTTGACTATCAGCGGGGGGATGCGCCCAACGAGGAGGAATTCCATATCCGCCCGCTGGACGAAGCCCTGCGCCGGGATGTGCGGTGGCTGTCCGCCCATGGGGTCAACTATCATTTCGTGGATGAAACGCTGCTGGCCCGGTACGGCTCCGTGGAGGGGGCGGCGCTTTGCTGCGGACGGTGCCGGTATACCTATTGGGTGCTGCCCCATGTGCAGACCATGGACAGGTCCACCGAGGAGCTGCTGCGGCAGTTTGTACAGAACGGCGGCAAAGTGCTGGTGCTGGGCGAAAATCCCCGGTATCGGGAGGCGGAGAGCTACGCCTATGACTATCTGACGGGCAATTGCACCTTTGCGGAGATTTGCGCGGCGCAGCCCTGCCGGGTGGCGGAGCCGGACACGGAGCTGTACTATACCTATCGCCGGCTGCAGGGGCGGGATGTGCTGGTGGTGCAGAACGCCTCCGGGGAAAACAGCTATACCCAGCGGTTCCTGCCGGATGGGCGGTATCGCTCTTTCCTGCGGCTGGATCTGAACACGCTGGAGACCGAAAGTGTGCCGCTGGAGCTGACCTTTGAGCCGAATGGGTGTATGGTGCTGTTTCCCGATGAAGCGCAGGCACGCCCCCGCCCGCGCAAGCCGGAGATACCGGTGTATCTGGAACAGGACGCCGTCACCTTTGACGAAAATACGCTGGTGGTGGATACGGTGCGGTATTCCCGGGACGGGGCGGTCTTTTCCAAGCCCTACCCGGTGGCGGGGCTCTTTGCCAAACTCCTGGAGGAGCGGTACGAGGGGGACATCTATTTTGCCTATACCTTTTCGGTGCGGGAGCGTCCCGGCCGACTCTGCCTGCGGGTGGAGCCGATTCCGGGGGCGGAATACACCTTCAACGGCCGTCCGCTGACCATGGCCGGCTCCCCGAAGGATCCGGACGTGTGGTGCGCCGATGTGACGGCGCTGGTGCATGAGGGGGACAACACGCTGGTGGTCAAGGCCGACTGGTTCCAGGACGACCGCGTGTATTACGCCCTGTTCGGCGAAAACGTCACCGAGAGCCTCAAAAACTGTCTGGTCTATGACCGGGAATTGGAGCCGATCTACTGTGTCGGTGATTTCGGTGTGTATACGGACGGCGGATTCCGGGATGTGGGGGACGGCTTTGCGGCGGCGCAGGATTTTTACATTGCCGCGCCGCCCCGGCGCGTCACCGAGCCGGTGACGGACGGATTGCCCTTCTTCTCCGGCATTCTGACGGTGCGCAAAACCCTGCATCTGACCGACCCGGATGTGACCCTCCGTCTCCCCGGCAAAAAAATGGTGGCGCGGGTGCGGCTGAACGGGCACACGGTGGGGACGGTGCTGTTCGGCGAGACCATCGACATCGGCGCCTATGCGGTCGCAGGGGATAACGAGCTGGAGATCGCCTATACTTTCAGTAACCGCAACACCTACGGCCCTCACCACAGCACCGACCCGGTCACCCGCCGCTGCGCTGCGCCGGAATTCTTTGAGATGAAGGATTGGAAGGATGGGGTCAGCCCCGGGTATTCCGATGCCTATGAGCTGCTGTGCTTCGGCGCAGCGCGGTGAACAAACTCACCAATTTCTCCGAAAAATCAGAAAAACATTTACGATTGTTGCCCAACAAACGCACTATCTTGCTCTGTTGCCGTCCGGCGGTTGACTTTCCGTCCGGGGTATCGGTACAATGGAGCCGATGGAAGAAATTCCGATAAAAACGGCGAAAGGGGAACTGACATGAAAACGACCTGTACAAAAGTCTTGTCCTTGTGTTTGGCGTTGGCCTTTGTTGTGTCGGCGGTGCCGTTCTTCGGGCTGACCGCGGCGGCGGAAACCGCCGAGGTGACGCTCGACGACGGTTCGGTATGGCTGACGGAGCTGGGCTCCAACGTAACCTTTACCCAGAATGCGCCCGGTGATTATAGCGTTACCCGGACGGATACGACCACCGAAAGCAACACGAGCTTTTCCGTTGTCTCCAAAACCGGCTTTGTGGCCGGGGAGGATGTCTACGGGGTGGCCACAGATTATCGCGCCGGTTCGCCGTGCTTCGGCTTTACCGATGAGGCGGCGCTGGAGAGCGACAACCGGGTGGAGATCTACCGGGAGGAATCCGGTAATTCTACGACGCTGTGCGTGTTCGTGAACGGCACGCGGTATAATGTGTGGCAGGGCACGGCGACCCGTGCCAGCCTGTGCAAGATTGCCATCGTGGAGCAGGAGGGCAGCTACTATCTGTCCTTCCGGGACAAGGTGGTGGATGGCGCCGGGCTGGCGGAGGAGGCGCAGGCGTATCTCAAGCTGGAGAACCATTTCTCCCGGGAACTGCTGGCAAACGGCGGGATGCTGCACTTCTTCCTGAAGTCTCCGGGGTGCACCTCCGCCCGCATCGTGAAGCTGGGGTCGGTCACCCAGGCGTATTCCGCCAGCGCCGGCTATACCTTCGGCGGAGATACCAACACGCCCTCCTCTTGGACCTTTACCGGAGCGATTCCGACGGTCGCGTTTGACAGTGCCGGCCGGAAATACACCTATACCGCGGCGGCGGCCGGCACCTCTGTGCGGCTGGGTCTGCCGGTGGCGCAGGTGGGCGGCGCGGCGGAGGACGCCAAGTTCAGCGCTGTGATCACCCGGGATGCCGCCCCCACCAGCGATTATGAGTGGCTGTCGGTGGCTTTCTCCAACGATCCGACGTTTGCCGACGGCACGGTAGAGTCCGTTACTACCGCGGAGCAGAAGGATACTACCTATGTACACTTCATCTACGGCGGAAAGACCCTTACAGCGAACTACAATATGTATAACGGCACCGGTACGAGCTTCACCTTTAGTGGCGATGAGGAGAATGTAACCGGGCTGCTGATCAATGTGGGCGGGCAGCCGGTCAATGTGACCCTCACCGGCAATGTGCTGAAAACGGGCAAGCCCATCTACGCCCGGTTCAATAAGCCCGCCTCCAACGTGACCCGCACCTATGCCATCACGGTGCCCGCTTTCAACGACAGCGCCATCGCGGCGCGGGAGGCGCTGGTGGCCTGCACCACGGAGGATGCCGTGGCGGCAAAGGCGCTGGCGGAGGCCTATCTGGCGACGGATATCGCCTTTGATGCGGCGGCGCAGGAAAAGCTCACGGCCGTTTATCGGGCGTATGAGCAGCAGGTCGGCGTGCTGGCTAAAGCGATTGACGACGCCGTGGCGGCGCTGCCGCCCATCGACGAGCTGCTCTGGCAGGATAAGGAAACCATCGACGCGGTGACGGCGCAGTATGACAGCGCACCGGCAGAGGTCAAGGCGCTGGTCACCTCTGCTGAGCGCATCGAGGAATACCGGGCGGCGGCTGCAGCGCTGGTCGATACCGGCGTATACCGCACCGGCGACGGCACCCGCTATCGGGTGCAGCGCGATCCGGAGTATATTCAGATCGGTAGCAGGACGGAGGATAATGCGCTGACGGCGACGATCCTCGGCGGACAGAACGATCCGAAATCGGCGCTGTCCATCGTGACGGAAAATGCCTACCCCATCCTCAGCGGCCAGTATGAGATGAGCTATTATTTCGGCAATCTGGCCACCGACCAGTCCTCCACCTTCGGGCTGGCGGCGGATATGGCGGATGCTCTCGGCGACGGCAGCACCAACAGTACCTTTGCCCTCGTCCGCACCGAGAGCGGCAATGTCAACACCTTCTATGTGGTGGCGGATGGCGCGGTGACACCGTGCTTTGTGGCGAACGGTACTACCCGTGCCCGGAACTGGCTCATCGGGGTGGTCAAGGTCGGCGACGATTACTATATGACCGTGGATGGCAAGGCCGTGACCGGCGAGGGGTATTCCTCTGCGGTGCAGGAGGCGCTCAAGCTGAACAACCACTTCAGCCGGGAGTTTCTGGAGCGCAACGGCAGCGTGCATTTCTATGTGAAATCCAAGTCGATGAATTCCGGCGCGTCGCTGCGTCCGACGGTCAAGGTGGAGAATAACCTGATCCTCAACACCCAGAACCGGTACAGCGACCGCAACGGCGCCAGCGCCATTGCCGAATACAATATTCCCGCCGCTACCGGCCTGACTGCCACGGAGGACGGCAATGTGTACACCTTCCAGGTGCTCTCCGCCGGCTCGGTGACGCTGGCGGAGCCGATCAACCCCGACGGCTTCCAGGTCAAGGCGTATATGCCGCGGGCGAGCGGCAATCAGTGGGTGAAGTTTGCTCTTTCTAACGATCCCACTTTCAGTGACGGTACGGAGGTGTCCTTCCACCTGATCCAGTTTGCAAACGGTCAGAATGTGGTCTATGCCAACGGAAACGAGCAGACCGCCCGTTTCTCCGGATTCTATGGCAATTCTACGGTGCGTACCTTGTCGCTGGTGGAAAAAGACGGCGTCTATCGGCTGCGGATCTACACCCCCGGCAATGATCTGACGGCAAGCACGCTGGATTTCACCGCCCTCATCGGCAAGCCGATTTATCTGAAAATCTCCGGAGATGCCGGTGTGGAGCCTGCTTTCACCATTACGAACCACGTGACGGATGCCCCTTATTTGACTACGCAGGCGGCGCTGGATACGGAAACCGAGAGTTTTCTCGCCGAAGAGGCCGCTGCTGTGGCGCAGGAGCTGGATGCGGCCATCGCTGAGATCTACGCCCAGCCCACGGATTTCTGCCTGTACAGGGATGCGGCGGCGCAGCTGCGCACCCGTATGGCGCGTCTGTCCGCCCGCCAGAGTGAGGCGGTGAGCGGCAAGGCACAGCTGGAGGAGATCGGAGACTATCTGGATTCTCTGCCGGAGACGGTGAATGAAGAGACGCTGACAGACTGCCGCCGGGCGCTGTTGGGTCTCAACGAGCCGACGGTCAGCTATGATTTCTGCCGGGACGGGGTTCTGGATATCCGGGATCTGGTGCGCATGAGCGAGATGGCGGAGTGACGGAGAGCCGTCCCTGCCGCAGACCCTGCGCCGGATGCGGCCGCCCGTGGGATCGGACGGAATGACCGGGGCCGCTGCACCGGGCACAAATGTGTAACATTCCTATAAACCAAGCCCCGGAGCCGTACCCGCGAACGGGTGCGGCTCCGGGGCTTTCGTCGGCGAAACACACGATTCATCATTTTGAGGAGAGACTGTCATGAAAGAAAAAACCGATCCCCCGTTTATTTTCGGCACGCAGTATTACCGCGCCCCGACACCGCACCCGGAGTGTTGGGAGAGCGATCTGCACCATATGCGGGAGGCGGGCTTCAACTCCGTCAAATTCTGGGTGCAGTGGCGCTGGGTACACCGAGAGGAAAACACCTTTTATTTTGCGGACCTGGACCGCCTGATGGACATAGCGGAGAGCAACGGGTTGCGGGTGACGCTGAATGTGATCTGCGACGTGGCGCCGGTGTGGCTGTATGAAAAATACCCGGATGCCAAAATGGTCACGGCGGATGGACAGACGGTGGAGCCTCAATCCACCTGTTTCCGGCAGATTGGCGGCTTCCCCGGCCCCTGCTATAATCATCCCGGCGCTCTGCTGGAGCGGGTACGCTTTATGGAAGAGACCGTTCGGCATTTTGCCGACCACCCGGCGCTGGATATGTGGGACGTGTGGAACGAGCCGGAACAGTGCGGAGTCTATCGCGCGCCGGAGGATGCCAAGCTGGTCTGCTTTTGCCCCCATTGCCGCAAAAAATTTACAGGATATCTCGCCGGAAAATATCGGGAGATTGCCCGGCTGAACGCTGTGTGGGGGAAATGCTACGGCGATTTTGCGGATGTGGAGCTGCCCCTCAACGGTTCGACCTTCGGGGATTTCATGGATTTCCGGGAATTCCGTCTCGACACCATGACTGCGGAGGCAAACTGGCGGCTGGAAACGGTGCGCCGCTATGATACCCGGCACGCCGCCTATCTGCACGTGGTGCCCAACACCTCCTCCGTGTTCAACGGGCTGACCGGGGTGGATGATTTCGCGCTGGCAGAGCGGTGCGATGTGTTTGCATCCACCAATTTTGCTACGCCGATCTGGAGTGTGCTGACCACCTCGGCGGCGCAGGGAAAGGTCTGCTACAATGTGGAGTGCCATATCGGCAACGGCTCCATACGGATGCACCAGAAGCAGATCACCTATGCCGATCTTGTGCGGGATCTGGTGCCGCAGATCGGCGCCGGCATCCGGGGGTTTATGTTCTGGCAATACCGGCCGGAAACTCTGGGAGCGGAGTCGCCTGCCTGGGGAGCGACGCTCCCGGACGGCCGTCCCGGCAGCGTGCTCAATGCCGCCCGGCGATTTGCCCGGCAGATCGCACCGATTACGGAAGAGCTGATGCGTTCCCCGAAACGGATGCCGTCGATCGCCATCTGGAAAGGACGCAAAAATGAGCTGTTTCAGTATTGTGTGCATGGTGAGCTGGAGGGCTTTGCCGCCGCCATCGAAAGCTATGTGAACGCGCTGTACTATAACAATTACGATTGCCGGATCGTGGACGATGAGGCGGTCATCCGTGGGCTTGACGGCACAAAGCTGCTGATCCTCCCCCGGTGCTATGCCTTGACCGGGGAGATGGCGGCGGCTGTTGTGCGGGCGGCGCAGGCCGGTGTGACGGTGCTTTGCGAAGCCCATCTGGGCGGCTACGATGTCAACACCGGACGGCATTCTCTGCGGATGCCGGGCTGTGGGCTGGCGGAGCGGCTGGGGATCGTTGAGACCTATACCACCAGCTCCTATCACCTGAAAAACGGTGGTGAGGACGGCGGGATGAACACCGACGGCTTAGCCGACGATGTGAAAAAGGCGATCGCCTCCTATGGATTGAGCGGCGGAAAATACTATCCGATTCTGTTGACCGACGGCACCGTTCTCAGCGGGGCGCTGCGCTTTGCGGCGCTGTCGGGAGAGGACGCCGCGGTCCTCGGCACATTTAACGGAGAGTCGTGCATTCTGTCCAAACGGGTCGGCCGGGGTCGGTTCATCTATTGCGGCACCGATCTCGGAGACGGCGCACAGCATGACGCGGCGGCGTTTGAGGCGTTTTTGCGGACGGTGTGTCGGAAAGCGGGGGTGGCGGATAACGGATTCCATGTGCCGAGAGGGGTGCATATCGACCGGATTTCGGATACTCTGATTGCCGTCAACAATACCACCGAAACTCCCGTGACTGTCCATTGCGGCTGCGGAGTGCGCGGGGTGCTGTACGGGGGATACAGCGAGACCGGCACGTGGACTGTTCCCGGCGCGACGGCCGAAATACTCGCGGTCAGCGGATGCGCTGCCAATGCGTGAAGAAACTTCCGGCGGGATCGGTCGGGATTTACTCTCTATATTGAAAAGCCGCAGGGGTCAGGCAATGTTGCCTGACCCCTGCGGGCGTTGCGGCAGAAACATGACGACAGCCGGTCTCTCACAGCCATTTGTCCAGTTCCGCTTCCACCTCCGGAATTTTCCGAACCCGCGGGGCGCGGAAAATCCGCTGCTGCATGATCACCATGGCCGGATGGCGCAGCGTTTGCAGGTTTTCCAGCGGATTTTCGTCCGTGACGACCATCTCCGCCTGCTTGCCCGGTTCGATGGAGCCGGTGACGGCGCCGATTCCGGCCAAGGTCGCGTTGAGCAGCGTGGCGGAATAGAGGGCAAAGCGCGGGCTGACTCCGCAGAATTTCACATAATAGCACAGCTCCCGCCACATATCGTACTGGGTCACATAGGGGCAGGCCGTATCGGTGCCCAGCCCCACGGGGATGCCTTGCTTCAGGCATTCTTTGGCGAGGGCAATGATGCCCTCAAAGACGATCTTGCCGTTCTCCTGCTGCTCATAGGTGGCGTGGGACACCTCCCGGTCAAACAGGGCAAAGGGGAGCGCCGGAGAAATCGTGGAAACCTGAAAGGCTTGGCGCGCCTTGAACAGCGTCATGATTTCTTCGGTAGGCTTTGCGCCGTGCTCGATGGAATCGACGCCGTTTTCCAGCGCGACCTGTACCCCCTCTGGACTTTCCACGTGCGCCGCCACCTTGAAACCCAGCGCGTGCGCCCGGTCGCAGGCCGCCTTGACCAGCGCCGGCGGCATACGGAGCACGCCGGGTTCGCCGACCTTCTCCGCATCCAGCACACCGCCGGTGATCATCAGCTTGAGGATGTCCGGCTTGTCTGCCGCGATTCGATCTACATAGGCGGCGGCCTCCTCAGGCGTGGCGGCCTCATAGGCCAGCGACCCGGCCATGTGGCCGCCCTTTACAGAGATGGCCATATTGGATGCCAGAATGCGCGGGCCGACCCGCTTGCCGGCGCGGATGTCGTCCCGGACAGTTGTATCGAAATCGGCGATCCCGCCCACGGTGCGGATGGTGGTGACGCCGCTGAGCAGCTGCGTCTTGGCGTAATCGGCCACCAGCTTTCGGCCGAGACTGCGGGTGACGGCATTCGAGGTGATGAGCCGCACCAGCTTCACCGGGTCGGAGGGCTTTTTCTTCGGCTTGCCGGAACCCGCCAGATGCACGTGCAGATTGATCAGCCCCGGGAGGATGTATTTCCCCTCCAGGTCCACCCGCTCAAAATCGGCGGGGATGGCGGTCTCCGCCACGATATCCGTAATGACACCGTCTTCTACGAGAATGGCTTTCTCCGTTTGCGGGATCATCGTTTCCGTTCCGTCCAGAATGATCCCGTTTGTCAATGCGCGTTTCATCGGTTCTCGCTCTCCTTTTCCGTCTATGCTTTGTTTAGACGAGACAATCAGGACACAATAGTTCCTGAAACGGAATATTTCCCCGTTTTGTTTGTCTCATCATGCGCCATACGACCGTATTGCTGCGTTCTTCGACTGCCAAAACGAAAAAACGGTTGTCCCCCGATTGTTTCGTCTACCCATCCATACTACCACATTTCGCCGTCTGTGGCAAGCGGCGGACGACGGATTTTGCCCGTCGGGCGGAGCTTTGGCTTTCCGCGGGAGCCGAAAAGTTTCCCATGCATAGCGGAAATCGGATAATCCTGTGTATTTTCACTTATTTACAAAGATGCGGTTCCTATGGTATAATGCGTATGACGCAGCCCGGTTTACGGTTTGATATTGAAAAGCGGAGGAATCGTGCATGAATCTGTTGCACATGAAATATGCGCTGGTGATCGCCAAGACCAATTCCATCAATAAGGCCGCGGAAGAGCTGTATGTGGGCGCCCCGGCGCTTTCCCGCGCCATCAAGGAGCTGGAGGCGGATCTGGGCGTCACCCTGTTCGAGCGGAGCGCCAAGGGGATGTTCCTGACGCCGGATGGGGAGCTGTTCGTAAGCTACGCCAAAAAGGTGCTGAAGCAGATCGACGACATCGAGTCGATCTTCAAGGACGGCTCCAAGGCCAGAGAGCATTTCTCGATCTCCGTCCCGCGGGCCAGCTATATTGCCGCCGCTTTCGCCGAATTCTCCAAGCGGATAAATCCCGATTCCGGCGCGGAACTGTTCTATAAGGAAACAAACGCCTATCGGGTGATCCACACCGTATTGAAAGAGGATTACAAGCTGGGCATCCTCCGCTACGGCGAGCAGTACGAATCCTATTATACGGCGATGATGGCCGAAAAGGGGCTGGTGGGCGAGCCGGTCGCGGAGTTTTCCTACGTGCTGGCCATGAGCGAAAAGAGCCCGATCGCCGCCGAGGAAACGGTCACATACGACCGGCTGGACGGCTTCACCGAAATTGCCCACGCCGATCCGTATGTGCCGTCGCTGCCCCTCTCGCAGGTGAAAAAGAACGAGCTGCCGGAGCACCGGGGCAATCGAATCTTCGTGTATGAGCGGGGCAGTCAGTTTGAGCTGCTCTCCAAGAATCCGCACACCTATATGTGGGTATCGCCCATCCCGGAGGATCTGCTGAAGCGATATAAGCTGGTGGAGCGGCCCTGTCCGGACAATACGCGCCTGTATAAAGATGTGCTCATCCACCGGGCGGAGTATAAGCTGACCGAGCTGGACAACCGGTTTATCGAGGAGCTGGTCAAGGCCAAGCGGAAGGTGTTTCCGTAAAGACGGGCGCACCGGCCGGGCGGCTTTTTGTCAGGATATCGGTAATTCGGATATCGGTAAATGGTATATCGAAATAGGAAATACCGAATTGCCGATTCGGCAATTCCCACACCGTCTCGAATCTGTTAAAATATTAACAAGCAGATGGGAGGTGGCGACAACGGAAAGCTGCGGAATATCGAAGGCGACACTTGGCCGGGTCCCCCAGTATCTGGAGTATGTGGATTCCCTGCCACAGGACGTTGAACACATTTCCGCAACCAGGATCGCAGCGGAGCTGGGACTCGGCGAGGTGCAGGTGCGCAAGGATCTGGCCGCCCTGTGTAAGAAGGGCAGACCCCGGATCGGATACGACCGCACGGAGCTGAGGGACAGCCTGCGGGATTTTCTGACCGCGCAGAACGACGCTGCGGTGATCGTCGGCGCCGGAAAGCTCGGCAAAGCTCTGTTGGAATACAGCGGATTTGACATCTACGGTATCCGGATGGCCGCTGCGTTCGATACCAATGTGACCGATGAGACGGAGCTTCCCTCGGGGAAGCGCATTCTGCCCATCGGGATGCTGGAGCCTTTTTGCCGGGCACACCGCGTCCGCATCGGTGTGATCACCACACCGGCCGCGTCGGCCCAGACCACGCTGAATCGGCTGTGCGCCTGCGGCATCCGGCGGATCTGGTGCTTTGCGCCGTGCCGTCTGTATACGCCGGCAGACACGATCGTACAGTATGAGGATCTGGCCCTGTCTCTGGCGCATCTGGGGCAATGCGGCGCAAAGCGTGCCTGACCGCATAACCCCGGTTTCCCCCGACCGTAAGACCAAACAAGACCAAAAACCAAAACGGAGGTAGTATGTTCATGGAAAGAAAGATCGTTGACAGCGTGGAAGCGCTGGAAGAGACCCTCGTCCGCGTCAAGGAAGCGCAGAAGAAATTCGCCACCTACACCCAGGAGCAGGTAGACGCCATATTCAAGGCGGCGGCCATCGCGGCCAACCAGGCGCGGATCCCGCTGGCGAAGATGGCGGTGGAAGAAACCGGCATGGGTATCGTTGAGGACAAGGTGATCAAAAACAACTATGCCGCCGAGTACATATACAATGCCTATAAAAATACCCGGACCTGCGGCGTGTTGGAGGAGGATAAGGCATACGGCATCAAGAAGATCGCCGAGCCCATCGGTGTGATCGCCGCGGTGATCCCCACCACGAACCCCACCTCCACGGCGATCTTCAAGACCCTTATCGCGCTGAAGACCCGTAACGCCATCATCATCTCTCCCCACCCGCGGGCGAAGAAATCCACCATCGCCGCCGCCAAGGTGGTGCTGGATGCGGCCGTGAAGGCCGGCGCGCCGGAGGGCATCATCGAGTGGATCGACGCGCCGAGCCTGGATATGACCAATCTGGTGATGCGGGAAGCCGACATCATCCTCGCCACCGGCGGCCCCGGCATGGTGAAGGCCGCGTATTCCAGCGGCAAGCCCGCTCTGGGCGTGGGCGCCGGCAATACCCCTGCCATCATCGACGATACGGCCGATATCATTCTGGCGGTCAACTCCATCATCCATTCCAAAACCTTCGATAACGGCATGATCTGCGCCTCCGAGCAGTCGGTGATTGTGCATAAGAACGTGTACGACGCGGTGCGGGAGGAGTTTGCCAACCGCGGGTGCTACTTCCTCAAGCCGGATGAGATCGAGAAGGTGCGCAAGACCATCATCATCAACGGCGCGCTGAATGCCAAGATCGTCGGCCAGTCCGCCTACCGGATTGCCGCGCTGGCGGGGGTGAAGGTCCCCGAGGGCACCAAGATCCTCATCGGCGAGGTGGAGAGCGTGGAGCTGTCGGAGGAATTCGCCCACGAAAAGCTCTCGCCGGTGCTGGCCATGTACAAGGCCGAGGATATTCAGGATGCTTTCAGCAAGGCCGAGCACCTGATCGCCGACGGCGGCTATGGGCACACCTCCTCCATTTATCTCAATGTGGCCACCGAGCAGGATAAGCTCAATGAGTTTGCCAGCCGCATGAAGACCTGCCGCATTCTGGTCAACACGCCCTCCTCCCACGGCGGCATCGGCGACCTGTATAACTTCAAGCTGGCCCCGTCGCTGACGTTGGGCTGCGGCTCCTGGGGCGGCAACTCGGTGTCCGAGAACGTCGGAGTGAAGCATCTCATCAACATCAAAACCGTGGCCGAAAGAAGGGAAAATATGCTGTGGTTCCGGGCGCCTGAAAAGGTGTATATCAAAAAAGGCTGTCTCCCCGTTGCTTTGGATGAGCTGAAGCACGTGATGGGTAAGAAGCGGGCGTTCGTCGTCACCGACTCTTTCCTGTATCATCACGGCTATACGAAGCCGATCACGGATAAGCTGGATGAAATGGGCATCGCCCACACGACCTTCTTCGATGTGGCTCCCGACCCGACCCTCGCCTGCGCCAAGGCCGGTGCAGAGCAGATGCGCGCCTTTGAGCCGGATTGCATCATTGCGCTGGGCGGCGGCTCGGCTATGGATGCGGGCAAGATCATGTGGGTGCTCTATGAGCATCCGGAAGTGGACTTCATGGATATGGCTATGCGGTTCATTGATATCCGCAAGCGTGTGTATACTTTCCCGAAGATGGGGGAGAAGGCCTACTTCATCGCCATCCCCACCTCCGCCGGCACCGGCTCCGAGGTGACGCCTTTCGCGGTGATCACCGATGAGCAGTCGGGCGTGAAATATCCGCTGGCGGATTATCAGCTGCTCCCGAACATGGCCATCATCGACACCGATTTCCATATGTCCGCGCCGAAGGGCCTGACCGCTGCCTCCGGTATCGACGCCGTGTCCCATGCGCTGGAGGCCATCGCCTCGGTGATGGCTACCGACTATACCGACGGGCTGGCGGTGAAGGCGCTGCAGACCATCTTCACTTATCTGCCCCGCGCCTATGACAACGGCCAGAGCGATGTGGAGGCGAGAGAAAAGATGGCGAATGCCGCCACCATGGCCGGTATGGCTTTCGCCAACGCTTTCCTGGGTGTCTGCCACTCCATGGCTCATAAGCTGGGCGCTTTCCACCATATCGCTCACGGCGTCGCCAACGCCCTGATGCTGGAGGAGGTGCTGCGGTTCAACGCGGCGGAAGCCCCCGTGAAGATGGGCACCTTCAGCCAGTATGACCATCCCCACACGCTGGCGCGGTACGCAATGGTGGCCGACGAGCTGCATCTGGGCGGCACGACCGACGAGGAGAAGCTGGAGAATCTCATCAAGGCGGTCAACGAGCTGAAAGCCCGCGTAGGCATCAAGCCCACCATCCGGGACTATGTGCCGGATGAGCAGGATTTCCTCGATCGGCTGGATGCCATGGTGGAGCAGGCGTTCGACGATCAGTGCACCGGCGCCAACCCCCGCTATCCGCTGATGAGCGAGATCAAGCAGATGTACCTGAACGCCTACTACGGCGGAAAGCACTTTGAGGAGCCGCCGATGCCCACCGCCGATTTCGGCACCGGCGCGGACGACGCCCACGATTTCAAACAGCCCTATCGCCGTGCCAAGAGCGGCCTGAAAAAGAACTGAGGGAGGATGACGACAATGGAACTCAACCGCATTATTGCCGTAAGAAACAACAAAACCGTGTATCGGGACGGGAATCAGGTGTATAAGGTCTTTGACGCATCCTATTCCAAGGCCGACGTGCTCAACGAGGCACTGAACCAGGCGCGGGTCGAGGAAACGGGCCTGCATATCCCGAAAATTCTCGGCGTGACCATGACCGATGGAAAATGGACGATCATCTCGGAGTTTATCAAGGGGAAAACGCTGGCCGAGCTGATGAAAGAGAATCCGGAGAAAAAGGACGAGTATCTGGAGCTGTTTGTGGACCTGCAGCTGGAGATGCACTCCAAGACCTGCAAGGGACTGAATAAGCTGAAGGATAAGATGAACCGCAAGATCAGCGAAACGGATCTGTCCGCCACCGTGCGGTATGATCTGCACACCCGTCTGGAGGCCATGCCCAAGCACAATAAGGTGTGCCACGGGGACTTCAACCCCTCCAACATCATCATCACCGATGACGGCACGCCCTATATCCTCGACTGGTCCCATGCGACCCAGGGCAATGCGTCCGCCGACGCGGCGCGCACCTATCTGCTGTTCTGGCTGAACGGCGATATCGACGGCGCCCGGAAGTATCTGGATCTGTTCTGTGAAAAGAGCAACACCGCCCGGCAGTATGTGCAGAAGTGGATGCCCATCGTGGCCGCGTCTCAGACGGTCAAGGGCAACGAGCACGAGCGGGAATTCCTGCACACCTGGATCGACGTGGTGGATTACGAATAAGGGAGGATAAACAGCATGAAAGTTACCGTATGCATCGGCTCTTCCTGTCATATCAAAGGCTCCAGACAGGTGGTAGAGCAGCTTCAGTATTTAATCAACGAAGCCGGCGTCGGCGACAAGGTGGAGCTGGCGGGCACATTCTGCATGGGGAAATGCCAGCAGGGTGTGTGCGTGACCGTGGACGAACAGTTTTATTCGGTCACCCCCGATACCGTGGAGGCATTCTTCCGGGATCATGTTTTAGGTCAGGTGAAATGAGATGATCGTTCAGATTTGCGTGGGATCGTCCTGCCATTTGAAGGGATCGGAACGCATCATCGGATTGTTTCAGAACGCCGTCAACGCACACGGATTGGAGAACGATGTGACACTGGCCGGGAGCTTTTGCACCGGCCGGTGTAACCGTGTGGGTGTCACCGTTTCGGTGGATGACGACGTATACACCGGTGTGACGCCGGAGAATTTCGACGAGTTTTTCAAGGATAAGGTGCTGACCGTGCTGGGGGCGGAGTAGGAGGTTTTATACATGGAGTGCTTGACTCTGAAAAAATCCAACTGCAAGAATTGCTATAAGTGCATTCGCCATTGTCCGGTGAAGTCCATCCGCTTCTCCGGGAATCAGGCCTATATCATCGGCAACGAGTGCATTATGTGCGGTCAGTGCTTCGTGGTTTGTCCCCAAAACGCCAAGCAGATCGTGGATGAGACCGAAAAGGTCCGGGTGCTGCTGCAAAGCGGCGACCCGGTGGTGGTCAGCCTGGCGCCGTCCTTTATCGCCAACTACGACGGCGTGGGGATCGAATCCATGCGCGCGGCGCTTAAACAGCTGGGCTTCTACGATGTGGAGGAGACAGCCGTCGGCGCCACCATCGTGAAAAATGCGTATGAGCAGCTGTGCCGCGAGGAGCGGGATGTGATCATCACCTCCTGCTGCCATGCGGTCAATCTGCTGATCCAGAAGCATTATCCGAAGCTACTGCCCTATCTGGCCGATGTGCTGTCCCCCATGCAGGCGCACTGCAAGGACATCAAAAGCCGTATTCCCAATGCGAAAACCGTCTTTATCGGTCCGTGCGTGGCCAAGAAGGACGAGGCCCAGTATTATGAGGGCATCGTGGATGCGGTGCTGACCTTCGACGAGCTGACGGCATGGCTGAAGGCCGAGAATGTGCCGCTGGAGCAGCGTCTGGATGAGGATGAAAACAGCCGGGCCCGGCTGTTCCCCACCACCGGCGGCATTCTGAAAACGATGGCGCTGGATGAGTCCGCCTATACCTATATGGCCATCGACGGTACGGAGAACTGCATTGCGGCGCTCAAGGACATTGAAGCCGGTAACGTCCACCGCTGCTTTATCGAGATGTCGGCCTGCGTGGGCAGCTGCATCGGCGGCCCGGTGATGGAGAAATTCCACCGTTCCCCGGTGAAGGACTATGCGGCGGTGACCGGCTACGCGGGACGGGGCGATTTCCCCGTGACGCAGCCCGCGCGGAGCGCGCTGGAAAAGGAATTTGCCGTGATCGCCCAGCGCGGCGTCGAGCCCGGTGAGACGGAGATTCGGGAGACCCTGCGCCAGATGGGCAAGATGAAGCCCAGCGACGAGCTGAACTGCGGCTCCTGCGGCTATAACACCTGCCGGGAGAAGGCTATCGCCATCTTACAGGGCAAGGCCGAGATTTCCATGTGTCTGCCCTTCCTGAAGGAGAAGGCGGAGAATTTCACCGATACCATCGCCCGCAATACACCCAACGGTCTGATCGTGCTCAACGAAAAGCTGGAGGTGCAGCAGGTCAACAAGGCGGCTCTGAAGATTCTGAATCTGCGCGCGCCGTCGGATATATTGGGCGATCAGGTGGTGCGGATCCTGGATCCCGCCGATTTCGTCACCGTTCTCTCCAAGGGCCGGAATATCCACGATAAGCGGGAATATTTGGCAGAATATGAGAAATATGTGGAAAAGACCGTTGTATACGACCGGGAATACAAGGTGATCCTGTGCATCCTCCGGGACGTGACCGAGGAGGAGCTGCAGCGGGAGAAGAAAGAGGATATCAGCCGTCAGACGGTGGAGATCGCGGACAAGGTCGTGGATAAGCAGATGCGCATCGTGCAGGAGATCGCCTCGCTGCTGGGTGAGACCGCCGCGGAGACCAAGATCGCTCTGACCAAACTAAAGGAGTCCATCGGCGATGAATAATCTGTGTGCCGATATCGGCTGGAAAAGCATCAACCACGACGGGGAGCAGCTCTGCGGCGACCATATCGACATTGTGGAGCAGGGGGAGAATTCGTCGGTCATCGTGTTGGCCGACGGTCTGGGGAGCGGCGTGAAGGCCAGCATCCTCTCCACCCTGACCTCCAAGATCATCTCCACGATGCTGGCGGAGGGGCTGCAGCTGGAGGACTGTGTGTCCACCATTGCGGCCACCCTCCCGATCTGCTCGGTGCGCGGCGTGGCGTACTCTACCTTTACAATCCTCCATCTGATCGAGAACGAGACGGCGGAGATCATTCAGTACGATAATCCCAACGTCATATTCCTCCGGAACGATGAGCTGTACGATTATCCGAAGCAGGAGCTGAATATCGGCGGCAAGACCGTGCTGAAATCGGTGGTCAAGCTGCAGGAGAACGACATCCTGATCGCCATGAGCGACGGCTGTCCCCACGCGGGCATCGGCATCGCCTTCAATTTCGGCTGGAAATGGGAGGATATCGCCGCCTTCATGCAGTCTATCGCGGTGGCGGGATACACGGCCAAGACGCTGGCCACGATGCTGGTGGATCAGTGCAATAAAGAATACGGCTACCATCCCGGCGACGACGCGACGGCCTGCGTGGTGAAGGTGCGGCGGCGGGAGCCGATGAATATTCTCTTCGGCCCTCCCCGGAACCGGGACGACTGCGACCGGATGATGTCGCTGTTTTTCTCTAAGGAGGGCAAGCATATCGTGTGCGGCGGAACGACCGCTTCCATCGCCGCCAAATATTTGGGGAAGCCGGTGAAGGCCAGCCTGAATTTTGAAAAGAGCGATGTGCCGCCGATCGCGGAGATCGAGGGAGTGGATCTGGTGACGGAGGGGGTCATCACCATCAATAAGGTGATCGAATACGCCCGGGACGCGCTGGATAAAAATGAGCTGTACGAGCAGTGGGGGTTCAATCGGGATGGGGCGTCCCGCATCTGCCGACTGTTGTTCGAGGAGGCTACCGATATCAATTTCTATGTGGGGCGCGCGGTGAACCCGGCGCACCAGAATCCCGATCTGCCGATCACTTTCAACATCAAGATGAATCTGGTGGAAGAACTGTCCGCCTGTCTGAAAAAGATGGGCAAGCGCATTAAGGTGAGCTATTTCTGAGGAGGCATGACAATGCGTAAATTTGATACCAAGGTGCAACATTTGAAGTATAAGGTGCTCCGTGAAGTGGCCCGCCATGCATGGAACGATACGCTGCTGGAAAATGTGATGGATATTCCCAAGCAGATCGTGCCGGGAAAGATCCCCACCATGCGCTGCTGCGTGTATAAGGAACGCGCCATTCTCGGCGAGCGGGTGCGGCTGGCCATGGGCGGCAACAAGGATAACCCCAATGTGATCGAGGTCATCGAAACGGCCTGTGACGAATGCCCCATGGGCGGCTATGAGGTGACGAACGCCTGCCGGGGATGCCTGGCGCATCGCTGCGAGGACGTGTGCCGGTTCGGAGCGCTGTCGTTTGATCAGGACCATGTGGCGCATATAGATAAGACGAAGTGTAAGGAATGCGGCGCCTGCGCCCGTGTGTGCCCCTATACCGCCATCATCAGCCGCAAGCGCCCCTGCGAAAACGCCTGTAAGATCAAGGCTATCCACATGAACGAGGATAAGGCCGCCGCCATTGACAACGATAAGTGCATCTCCTGCGGCGCCTGTGTATATCAGTGCCCCTTTGGCGCGATCATGGACAAGTCCTACATACTGGACGTAATCGACATTCTGAAAAAGAGCGAAAACAACCGGCGCTACAAGGTGTATGCCGTGGTGGCGCCGTCCATCTCCAGCCAGTTCAACTACGCGAAGCTGGGACAGGTGATCACGGGGATGAAGCGGCTCGGTTTCCACACGGTCGTTGAGGCGGCGCTGGGGGCCGACATGGTGGCCGACGCCGAGAGCCGCGAGCTGGTGGAAAAGGGATTCCTCACCAGCTCCTGCTGCCCCGCCTTCGTCAGCTATATCGAGAAGAATTTCCCCGATCTGGTGCCGTTTATCTCCCACAACCTGTCACCGATGGCGGCCATCGCCCGGTATCTGAAAGAGCATGAGGACGGGTGCAAGGTGGTTTTCATCGGTCCGTGCACGGCCAAAAAGGCCGAGGTGCAGAGGGAACAGGTCAAGCAGTATGTGGATGTGGTCATGACCTTTGAGGAATTGCAGGCCATGTTCGACTCCCGGGATGTGGATATCACCGCGCTGGAGGAAAGCTGCCTGGACAACGCCTCGTATTTCGGTCGGATCTTTGCCCGCTCCGGCGGCCTTTCCGACGCGGTGGCCCAGGGACTCAAGGAGCACGGCGATACGGAATTCCCACTGAAAGCCTTCCCCTGCGACGGCATTGAACAGTGCCGGATCGCGCTGCTGAAAAAGAGCAAGGGGCTGCTGGATGCCAACTTTGTGGAGGGGATGGCCTGCATCGGCGGCTGTATCGGCGGCGCCGGCTGCCTCACCCACGGCGAGAAGAATAAGGCCGAGGTGGATAAATACGGCAAGGAAGCGTTTGAGAAAACCATCTCCGACGCCATTGCCCAGCTGAAATGATGCGCCCGGAATGACCGACCGCACCCGCAAGCCCGAGAGATCGGGCTTGCGGGTGTTTCGCTTTGCCCGGCTGAATTGCCTGAGCTGAAATTGCCCATGCAGAAATTTTCCGAACAGTTTTCCGCGCCGATTGCCCGAGGAGGAGTTCCCCGGGCGGCTTTTTTGAGCGGATTGCCCGGGTGAGTCCGTTATGGGCGGTGTGCCCCGAAACAGGGGAAAACTTCACGACGCGTCGGCTCTTGCGCGGAGATGGGATGCAGGCGCGCCTTAACGCGTCTCGCGCGGAACGGCGGGGGAGAATGCCGCTGCCGACGGCGGAAACGACCGCCGGGTCAGGGGGGGAACACGGATATTCCATGAGGCTCACAGGGGAAATGCGGGCGAAATTCGCTGGGAGAATGTGCGATTTATTGATAGCCGGATTTTTTTGCAGTCCGGCTCTTGACAAACCTCCAACTATCCGCTATAATGATATACGCTCTGTTGAGAGCGCTATGGACAATTAGCTCAGCTGGTAGAGCATCCGCTTGACGTGCGG
>DJEF01000012.1:76117-76736 GCA_002431285.1 Ruminococcaceae bacterium UBA5905
GGTCAGCGGTTCGAGTCCGTTATTGTCCACCAGTACAGAGTCATCCGAACCGGATTTTTGTTTTGAAGTTCGTGTTTGGATGTACAAAGAGACACCGACAAGGCTGAAACCTTGCCGGTGTCTCTTTTTCTGCCTTGGGTTGCCTCGTTGCCGCCATTGTAGATAGTAGCGTCAGTATATCGCCATAATGTGGCACAGTAACGAAACGCATAAACGCAAAAGGAGAGGGCTTACCTGATCGGAACCCCTCTCTTTCTTAATTACTCCCCGCTTGCCTTTTCGCGAATCCCGCCGATCGAATCACTCACATAATCACTTCCCCGACCGACGATAATTTCGGTCGGCGGCGTTCCGATCCCCGGCGCGACAAATGCCACCCCCGGCGCGGCAAACAAACCCGCTCCGGCGGCGAAGCACAGGCCCCCCGCTGTCCGCCCGGGGGAGCATCGCCCGCAGCGCCCGTATGGGCATATGCGGTGCGCGCCGGACATTTTTCTCGAAACGGGGTCGAAAAATGCCCGGCGCGCACGGGAGATCCTATGATACCGATCACAGAGCGGCGGGCCTGAGCTCCACCGTGCGGCCGCCGCGGTTTTCATACAGGCGGTGGGAGATGGAG
>DJEF01000024.1 GCA_002431285.1 Ruminococcaceae bacterium UBA5905
ACCCGGGCGGACATGGGGAAGGCCGAGATGCCCGCCGCGCCGATCATGGGGTTGATCTTTTTGCCCTTGGGCAGGAACAGATTGAGGAGTTTCGCGAAGATCACACCGCCCGCCGTATCGAAGATAAAGGCCACCAGTCCCAGACCGAGGATCATCAGCGTCTCCTTGGTGAGGAAGTATTTTGCCTGCATCTTGGTGGCGATGGTGATGCCCAGGAACAGGGTGACGAGGTTTGCCAGCACCTTCTGGGCGGTTTCCGACAGGCTGTCCAGCACCCCGCACTCCCGGATGAGATTGCCGAACATCAGGAAGCCGATGAGCGCCACGCTCTTGGGGGAGACGATGCCCGTTACCGCCGTGATGGCGATGGGGAACAGAATTTTCGCCGTGCGGGAGACCTGCCCGGGCTTATAGTCCATATGGATCTGCCGCTCCTTTTTGGAGGTGAGCAGCCGGATGACCGGGGGCTGCACCAGCGGCACCAGCGCCATATAGGAATACGCCGCCACCATGATCGCCCCTACATAGCGGGACTCAAAATAGTTGGCTACGAAAATGGAGGTGGGGCCGTCCGCCGCGCCGATGATGGCGATGGAGGCGGCGTCCTTCAGATCGAAGCCGAACAAACTGGCGATGCTGAGGGTGAAGAAGATGCCGAACTGCGCCGCCGCCCCGAAGATCATCAGCTTGGGATTGGACAGCAGGGGGCCGAAGTCGATCATGGCGCCGATGCCCACGAACAGCAGCAGGGGGAACAGCTCATTGGCGATGCCCGCCGCATACAGCACGTCGATGACGCCCTCCTCGGCGCCCTGGGTGACGGCGCCGGACAGGGGCAGATTCACTAAGATCGCGCCAAACCCCATGGGCAGCAGCAGGGTAGGCTCCATGTCCTTTTTGATCGCCAGATAGATGAGAATACCGCCGACGCACCACATCACCACCTGCTGCCAGGTGATATTCAGCGCATTGGAAAACAGGTCTGCCATGCATATACCTCCTTGAATGGGAGGAGCGCCGCCGGACAAATAAAAAAGGCCTCCGCTGAAGCAACGATACGGGGACACACATCCCCTGCGCTTCAGCGAAAGTCTTGCCATTTCATCCTCAAGCGGGTTCGCGGCATAAAACCGAAAACCGTACTGACGCCGGAGAAACGATCGCTCGTCGGCTACTCCCTTTCCCTTTTACGCTCTATATAGTATGCCAATTCGGACAAATTGTCAAGCATTTTTTCGGTTTCCCCGCAGATAGGGCTGCCGTGGGGCAGGCACTTTTGGGGATTGGGGGCGGGCGTATCCGGTTTGTTGCCCGCACACCGGCATCCCGTCTGTATTCTTTGGAGGGATGCCGCGCCGATAACAGATGCGACCCGCCGATACTATGCGACCGGCGTCGGAAGAATATACGGCTTTCCGAAACGGTCGTCTTTCGGCCTGTCCGGACCGGACAGGCGGGCGGCTTTTTGGCGGCAGCGGCTTGCGGTGGTGCGGTATATGTGCTATACTGGTTGCATTAAGCGGACTGCATCAAGCGAAAAAGGGGAACTGACATATGGATACTGCATTCAAACGATCCTTTCATTGCGGCTGCGGGCAGGAGCATAACGCCCGCATCCGCGGATACATCGCCGAGAGCGGCGCGATCGAACGGCTGAGCGACTGTGTGCGTCAATGCGGCGGCAGCCGGGCGTTTCTGCTGGCCGACGGGAATACTTACAAGGCGGCCGGGGAGGCTGTCTGTGCCAATCTGAGGCGTAACGGCATTCCCTATTCCCTGTGTATTCTGGACGGGACGGTGCCGGAACCGGACGAGACGACTGTGGGCGCTGCCATCCTGCGGTTTGACCGTTCCTGCGATGTGGTGGTGGGGATCGGCTCGGGGGTTATCAACGACATCGGAAAGATCGTCAGCCACACGGCGGGCACCCCCTATATCATCGTGGCCACCGCGCCCTCGATGGACGGATATGCCTCGGCTACCTCCTCGGTGGTGCGGGACGGGCTGAAGGTCTCGCTGCCCTCCCGCTGTGCCGACTACATTCTCGGCGATTTGGATATTCTGGCCAAAGCGCCCGCGCGTATGCTCATGGCCGGTCTGGGCGATATGCTGGCGAAATATATCAGTCTCGGCGAGTGGAAGATCGCGCACATCATCACCGGCGAGTATTATTGCGAGACCGTGGCGGACATGGTGCGCACGGCGCTGCGGGCCTGCACCGATCATGCGGACGGTCTGCTGCGCCGGGAGCCGGCGGCGGTAAAGGCGGTCTTCGAGGGGCTGGTGATCGGCGGCGTGGCGATGAACTATGCCGGCGTGTCCCGCCCCGCCTCGGGAGTGGAGCATTATTTCTCCCACGTGTGGGATATGCGCGGGCTGGAATTCGGCACCCCCGTCGATCTGCACGGCATCCAGTGCGCGGTCGGCACGCTGTATGCTGCGCAGATCTATGACCGGCTGCGGAACTATACGCCGGATGCCGAAAAGGCGGCAGGGTACGCGGAGCATTTTGACTACGGAGCGTATCAGGCTCGGCTGAGCGCCTTTTTGGGCAAGGGTGCGCAGGCAATGATCGCGCTGGAGGAGAAGGAGCAGAAATACAACCCCGAAAAGCACCGGGCGCGTTTGCAGCGGATCGTCACGCACTGGGATGCGATCGAGGCGGTGATCCGTCAGGAGATACCCACGGCCCGGACGGTCGAGACGATCCTGGATCGGATCCATGCGCCGAAAACGGCGGAGGATATCGGGATTGACCCTGCCGTCTTGCCCATGACCTTTGAGGCCACCAAGGATATCCGGGACAAGTATGTGCTGTCTCGGCTGTGTTTCGATCTGGGGATCCTGCCGGAGGTCAGCGCGGCGGTGTTCGGGAACGTCTGGCGGGACGGCGGAAAGGAAGCGCCGCGGGCGGGATGACGGCGCTTTCGGCCGGTTGCGCCGCGCCTGCACGGCTTTTCGCGATACCCGGTCGGTTGGTCTATGCCCCCGCGACTGTCTGGATAAACGGGAAAGCGGTCGGCTGCTCTCGGAGCGGCCGCCGCTTTTCTCGTTTCAGGTATCCTCCAGCCGATGCAGCCGCAGCGCCGCCACGGTGATGTCGTCCTGGTGCTCCGTCTGGGAACGGCGCACCGCGGCGGTGATGCGCCGCGCCAGCGTCTCCATATCCTCTTCCGGCGGATGCTCCCGCAGGAGGGATTCCACCGGGGCGATGCCGTCGGTATAGGCTCCGTCGCTGGCCAGCAGCAGAATGTCCCCGTCGGCGAGCCAGTCGTATCCGTGGGACAGCTTCACATCCGGCAGGATTCCGGCGGGCAGGGAGGATTCCTCCAGCCGGGAGATGCGTCCCCCGGAGCAAATGAGGGTGGCGGCGGCCCCCGCCTTGTAGAAATCCAGCCGCCCGGTGAAGGCGTCGATCTGCACCACATCCAGCGTGGCGAGGCTTTCCTCCCGGCTTTTGGTCATCAGCGCCGCATTGAGGGTCTGCAAGATCCCGGCGGGGCTGAAGCCCGCCTGCCACAGCCGAGCGCACAGCCCCACCGTCATGGCGCTGTCCACCGCCGCCCGGCCGCCGCAGCCCATGCCGTCGCTGAGAATGACGGTGGTGTGCCCTTGCGCGGAGAAACTGTCGATGGCATCGCCGCACAGCTTTTCTCCCGCGCAGCACAGACGGCTGATCCCCAGTTCCACCCGGAACCGGGGCGGTTCAGATAGGGTGATGCGGGTGCCGCTGCCGCAGGGGACGGCGGCCGGGGCGGCCAGCCGGGTGCCGCAGACCTCCATGAGCCGCCGCAGCCACCGCCCGCCCGGGGTGGGCAGCTCCGCCTCGTCGATCACGATCTCCACCGTCAGCCGATTGCCCGCGTCCCGGGTGCAGAGGGCTTCCCGCACGGTCATGTCCTCATCCTCGCACACCGCCATCACCCGGGCGGACAGCTCCGTATCCACCTGCCCGGGGTCCTCCAGAGAGGCTGCCAGAGTGGTCAGCAGGTCGGTCATGCCGGCGCATTGCCCGTGGAGGGAGTGCTGGATTTCTTGTAAGCGCTTCCATGCCGATTCCTGCAACAACAATCGGTCGTATTCCCGGGAGAGCCGGGCGGTCAGCTGCTCCTTGCGGCGGCAGCTCTGGCGCAGGAAATCGGTGATGTCCTCCGGCGTGACCAAGCCCTGCTCCGGCAGCCGGGCGGTCAGCCGCTCCAGCGCGGCGGCGGCCTCCTCTCCGTGCTGCTCCCAGCAAAAGGTCTCCATGGGGCAGCTGCCGCAGACCTGCCGGCGGCATTCCCGTTGCAGGCCGGGCATATCCGTCGCCGGATGGCGGCAGAGCCGCTCGGACACCTCGCTGACCGCGCCGGACACCTCCCGGAGCGCCCCGGCCGCCACCTGCAACCGGAGCGTCACCGCCCGGCGCAACCCCTCCACGGCGGGCAGCTCCCGGCTGCGGAGAAACAGCCGGGACAGCTGCCGGTCCCAGGAGCGGGGCAGCGCCAGAAACAGCGCCCCGCCGGCGAACAACTCATAGATATGGATGAGGGCTCCGTCGCTGCTGTCGGACAGCGCCACCACCCCGGCGGCGATGAAGAATGCGCCGGCTTCCGCCAGCCGCCCGAATCGGGCGAACAGCCCCGCCAGCAGCCCGCCGAAGGCCAGCGCCATGGCCAGCACCGTTTGCCCCGGCACGGCCAGCGCGGTGCAGGCCCCCACCACGACCCCGGCCACCGCGCCGCCGGTTTCCCGGCCGGAACGGGCCAGCAGCAGGATCAGCCCCGCCGCCAGCACCCGTCCGGGCGCGAAGCCCCGGATATCCAGTGTGGAGGCCGCCATCAGCGCCACCGCGCCGGTGAGCACCAGCGCCGCCTGTTCCCCGGCGGTGAGCTGGAGCCGTCGGGCCGGACGGGGTTCCGCCGCCCGCCGGGTGAACTGCCCGACGATCCGGAAAAAGTAGGCTGCTCCGGCGGCGGCCAGACTTTCGGCGACGAGCAGCAGCAGACGGAACGCGTCCATGCCGCTGCGCCCCAGAAAGAATAGCCCCGTCAGCAGATCGGCGGCGGCGGCCATCAGCGGCGGCGTCAGCGGCCGCTCTCGCCAGCCCGGCACCGCCGCCAGCACCCAGCGCAGCCCGCCTACAACGGCCACGGCGGCGATGTATCGCAGCGGATACAGGATGCCGCCTGCCAGCAGATATCCGGCAATGAGCGATGCCGTCACCGGCAGCGTCCCGCCGGCGGCGGCTGCCGCCAGACTGATGCCGAAGGGCGCCAGCTCTCCGTACAGGGTGGCGCGGGGCAGCAGCAGCCCCAGCAGACACCAGAGCAGGGTCACGGCGACGGTGGGTTTTCCGGCGGCGCTGCCGGGGGCAGCGCCGATGGCGGTAGTGGATTTCACGAGAACTTCCATCCTTTCTGCGGAGAGATTTCCGGCGGGACCATACACCGCTATTGTAGGACAGGCCTGCCGCCGGATGTGTCGCATCGACGGCGCAAAACCGGGGATTTTTTGCCGCAGCGCCGGGAGGACTGTCGGGGAAAGCCGGGAGCGGCTATTTCCCGCCGGTTTTCGCCCTTTTGGCGGTTGACAGCTTTGGGGGTTTGCGGTAGAATATGGCTGACAGAAGCGGAAATACTGTAAGGGAGATATGTGTGATGAAAACCGGTGACTGGAACGGATATACCCGATTGGATTTTGACGTAGACGGGCGGGAGAGCCTGCTGATCTGCCCCCATGAGCCGCTGCCCGGCAAGCCCTGGGTGTGGCGCACGGAGTTTTTCGGCGCATTCGATACGGTGGATCGGGCGCTGCTGGCCAAGGGCTGGCACATCGGCTACCACCGGGTCAGCAATATGTATGGCTGTCAGGCGTCGGTGGAATATCTGCGGGCGTATCAGGATCATGTGGAGCGGGAATTTCAGCTGAACATGCGGCCGGTGCTGTTCGGCTTCAGCCGGGGCGGGCTGTATGCGGTCAACTATGCGACGGCGTATCCCTTCCGGGTGGGCGGTCTGTATCTGGACGCTCCGGTGCTGGATGTGCGCTCCTGGCCGGGCGGCTTCGGCGGCGGCGTGGGCGATCCCGCCTGCTGGGAGGAATGCAAGCGCTGGTACGGGCTGACCGATACCACCGCGCCGGGCTTTGCCCAGAATCCGCTGGATCAGGCGGAGCGGCTGGCGCGCACCGGATTGCCCATCATCAGCGTGGTGGGGCTGGCGGACGATGTGGTGCCCTATGCGGAGAATATGCAGCTGTTCATCCCCCGTTTCCGGGCGGCCGGCGGTCACATCGAGGTGATTGAAAAGCCCGGCTGCGGTCACCATCCCCACAGTCTGGAGGAGCCCGCCCCGGTGGTGGAATTTATCGAACGCTATTGTATGGATAAGGAGTGTGCGCTATGAAAAAGGGCGGCATCGTACTGATCGTGGTGCTGGCGGTGGTGGCAATCTTTGCCATCGCGGCTGTCAGCGGCTATAACGAGCTGGTGAGCTTGCAGACGGGGGTGGAGACGGCGCAGGCCACCATCCAGACCCAGCTGCAGCGCCGGGCGGATCTGATCCCCAACTTTGTCAGCACCGTCAAGGGCTATTCGGAATATGAGCAAAAGACTCTCACCGCCGTCACCGAGGCGCGGACCAAGGTGGGGCAAGCCACCACCGCCGCCCAGCAGGCGGATGCGGAGGAGGAGCTGAACCGGGCCATCTCCGTCTGGGTCAATGCGGTGACCGAGGCCTACCCGGATCTGAAAGCCAGCGACCAGTTTGTGGCGCTGCAGACCGAGCTGGCGGGAACCGAAAACCGCATCACCACCGCCCGCAACGACTACAACAAGGCGGCGCAGGCGTATAATACCGCCATCCGGCAGTTCCCTCGGAATCTTGTGGCGGGGCTGTTCGGGTTCGACAAGGTGGACTATTTTCAGGCAGATTCCGGCGCGGATAATGTGCCGGAGGTCTCCTTTAACTGGTGAACGCTATGAGCGTGTGGCGGCTTCCGCGTCGGCTGGCAGCGGTGGCGCTGGCGGTGCTGGCGGCAGCGGCAACGGCTCTGCCCGGGGCGGCAAAATCCGCCTATCCGGAGCCGACCGACCGGTTTTTCGTCAACGACTATGCCGGGATTTTGTCCGAGGAACAGGCACAGACCGTCTATGAGGCGGGGGTCAAGCTCTACCGCGCCTGCGATGCCCAGGTGGTGCTGGTGACGGTGCAGAATACCGGCGGACAGGCGCTGGAGGAGTTTTCGCTGGGGGTAGCGCGGCAGTGGCAGCTGGGAGATGCGCAGAAAAATAACGGTCTGCTGCTGCTGTTCACCACCGATGGACCCCACAGCCGCATTGAAGTGGGCAGCGGGCTGGAGGGTGCCATCCCCGATTCCAAAGCGGGGCGTATCCTGGACACCTATCTGGTGCCGCAATACGACACCCCCGACCGCTGGGGCGACGGGCTGACCGAGACCTATAAGGCGCTGCTCAATCAGGTGTATGCCGAATACGGGCTCACCGAGGAGCAGTATTCTCTGTCCGAGGAGCTGCCGGAGGAAGACGACGCGGCGCAGCTGGTGCTGCTGGTGCCGATCCTGGCGGTGGCGTTGCTGATCCTGCTGCGCTCCCGCTACGGCGGCTTTGGCGGTCGCGGAGGCTTTGGCGGACCGGGCGTGTTCCTTGGCGGTGGTTTTGGTGGCGGCTTTGGCGGGGGCGGGTTCTCCGGCGGCCGAAGCGGCGGAGGCGGCTTCTCCGGCGGAGGCGGCGGGTTCTCCGGGGGCGGCGCTTCGCGGTGAATCTGACCCGCCGGACCAGGGGCGCGTCGCAGGGCGAGATGCGCGGCGCGGCGAAACGGGCGACCGGTGCGGCTGCCGGCGGCTGGACGGTCCGGATTTTGCCGGAGTGCAAATTCTGAAAAAATTTGTAAAAAAGTGTTGACAAATCCGCTTTAGCGCGCTATACTGTGAAAAAGCGAAACCTTTGACCGAGAGTGAGTACCCACAGGCAGGGCTGTGCCAAGAGAGTCGCAGGCGGTGAGATTGCGACGACAGCGGCGGTGGCGAATGGGCTCGGGAGGGCAAACCGAACACCGCTGCGCGGTCGGTAGGGGCGTCGGGATCTCCACCCGTTATAAAGGGAGCGTGCATAATGAGGTGCATGGAAGAGTGCGTCGGAGCGTGAGATGGTTCCGGCGAAGTCGGGTGGTACCGCAGGTTTGTTTATAACGCCTGTCCCAACAGAGATGTTGAGACAGGCGTTTTTTGTATGATTTTTGAAGGAGTGAGAGCGATGAAACGAGCGATCTACACACAATCCCCCGGGCGGCGATGGCGTCGCTCCCATTGGAAATTCCGTCCGCCCATGGATTTACGATCATATGAATGAAAGAGGTAAATAGTGATGAAACAGTATACACGTGTATTGGCATTGGTGTTGTGTGGAGCGCTGCTGATGGCGCTGGGTCTGGTAGGTTGCGGCGGCCAGAAGCAGGATACGTTGAAGGTCGGTATTATTCAGTATATGAGCCACCCCTCGCTGGATAACTGCTATGAGGGTGTGGTGCAGGCGCTGGAGGCCTCCGGGCTGGATTATACGGTGGAGCGGCAGATCGGCTCCAGCAGTTCGGCGGCGGCAGATTGCAGCACCTTCGCCCAGAATATGGTGGGCAAAGGCTGCGACCTGATCGTGGCCATCGCCACCCCGGCGGCGACGGCGGCCTATGCGGCGGTGGAGGGTACGGACATTCCCCTCATCTTCTGCGCGGTGTCCGATCCGGTGGCTGCCGATCTGGTTAAGGATATGAACGCCCCCGGCGGCAACTGCACCGGCACCAGCGACGTGCTGGATCTGGCGGCGCAGGTGGAGCTGATTAAGGCCATGCAGCCGGCGGTCAAGTCCATCGGCATCCTGTATACCACCAGCGAGCAGAATTCCCTCTCCAACCTCAAGCGGATGCAGGAGCTGTGCGATAAGCAGGGTATCACCGTTGAAGCCACCGGCGTGCAGAACGCCTCGGATATTCCGGCGGCGGCCGCGGCGCTGGCGGGCAAGGTGGACTGCATCAACAACTTCACCGATAACAACGTAGTGGAAAATCTGAACGTGGTGCTGGATGCGGCCAACGCGGCAAAGATCCCGGTCTATGGCAGCGAGGTGGAGCAGGTGTCCAACGGATGTCTGGCCTCCATGTCCATCGACTATGTGGCGCTGGGCAAGACCACCGGCAATATGGCGGTGCGGGTGCTGAAAGGCGAGGTCAAACCGGCCGCGATGGCGGTGGAGTCCATCACCGAGGCGACCCCGGTCATCAACACGGATGTGGTGACGGCGCTGGGGCTGACCATTCCGGAGCAGTATGCCGACGCGGAGAAGGTCACCACAAAGCAGTAAGCCATCCGGGCACCGACGGAAGCCGTCGGTGCCCGATCTTGCCGAAAAGGAGCACGATCCATGCTATTTAACTATCTGAGTATATTCCTGTCCGACGGGCTGATGTATTCTCTGCTGGCCATGGGATTTTATGTATCGTACAGTACGCTGGACTTCCCCGACTTGTCGGTGGAGGGCACGGTGCTGACCGGCGGGCTGGTGTTCAGCCTGCTGTGCAACCGCATCACCCCCTATCTGGCGCTGGCGGCGGCGCTGCTGGCGGGGGCGGCGGCGGGAGCCGTCACCGGGCTGCTGCACGTGAAGCTGCATATCCGTCCGCTGCTGTGCGGCATTCTGGTGTCCACCGGGCTCATCTCCGTCAATCTGGTGGCGGCGGCGCTCATCAACGGCGGCGATCTGAAAGCAATGGGCAGCGCACAGGTGATGATGACCGGGCGGGATACTCTGCTGACGGTGTTCCCCGCCACATTGCTGCCCAAGGTGGCCGACGGCTTCTATGTGCGTAAGCTGGTGGTGTTTCTGGTGGTGGCGGTGCTGTTCAAGGTGCTGATGGATCTGTTCTTCAAGACCAAATGCGGGCTGCTGCTGCGGGCGGCGGGCAACAACGCCCAATACGTCACCATGCTGGGTCGGGACCCCGGCCGCAGTAAAATTTTGGGGCTCGCCATCGGCAACGGCTACGCCGCCGTGGCGGGAGCGCTCATCGTCCAGAGCCGGGGCAGCGCCACCCAGGACATGGGGCTGGGCATGATCGTGATCGGTCTGGCGTCGGTGATCATCGGCCTGTCCCTGTTCGGCCGGGTGCGGTTTCTCCGCCCCACCACCCAGGTGATTCTCGGCTCCGTTCTCTATCAGGCGTGTCTGGTGCTGGCATCGGCGGTGGGGCTGCCCTCCGCCTACAATAAGCTGCTGATGGCGGCGCTGTTCACCGTGGCGTTGGTGCTCAGCTCCGTAAAGAAAAAAGGAAAGCGGGTGGCGGCATGATCCGGCTGGAACACATCGAAAAGACCTTTAAGCCCGGCACTCCCGATGAAAATCGGTTGTTCACCGATTTCAACCTGACGGTGGCGGACGGCTCCTTTGTGTCGGTGGTCGGCTCCAACGGCAGCGGCAAGACCACCATGCTCAATCTCATCAGCGGTACGTTGCTGCCGGATGGGGGACGTATCTACGCCAACCAAACGGACATCACCGGCTGGCCGGAATATAAGCGCGCCCGCCGCATCGGCCGGGTGTTTCAGGACCCCCAGAAGGGCACCTGCGCCGATCTGACGATACTGGAAAATATGGCGCTGGCGGACAACAAGGGCCGCGCCTATTCGCTGGGCAGAGCGGTCAACCCCAGGCGTCGGGCCTATTACCGGGAGCTGCTGGCGCGCTGCCGCATGGGTCTGGAGGAACGTCTGGGGGTAGCGGTGGGCAGCCTTTCCGGCGGGCAGCGGCAGGCGCTGGCGCTGGTGATCGCCACCATGAACGACATCGACCTGCTGCTGTTGGACGAGCATACGGCGGCGCTGGATCCCAAATCCAGCGAGACGGTCATGGAGCTGACCGGTCGGCTGGTGGCAGAAAAGGGGGTCACCACCCTGATGGTGACCCACAATCTGCGCTTTGCCGTGGAATACGGCGACCGGCTGCTGATGATGCATCAGGGACAGGCGGTGCTGGATCTGGCGGGGGATGCCAAGCGGCAGGCCACCGTAGAGCAGCTGCTGGAGCAGTTCAACACCATCAGCATCGAGTGCGGCAATTGAGACAATATGGATCGCGAAAGGCGGTCCGGAACATCGGACGATCCGGGGAGACGACTTGGTTTCTCCGGATCGTTTTCTGTTTGGTTTTTCCATCGTTTCCAGCCATTTGCTTTGGTGGAAAGAAGCGGTAAAGTTATGCAGTAGTCCTCTGCATTGTTGTAAATTTTCGTACATACTGCTTAAAATATCCCATTCAAATTCCGCTTTCGAGTTCCTATAATGAAGCCAGCGACACGGAAAGTCGTGAATAAAATCAAACACCTAAAAGGAGGCAACAACCATGAAATTTACGAAAAAACTGATGGCGCTGGCTTTGGCGCTGACGCTGGTTCTCGGGCTGGCTGCCTGCGGCAGTACCGGAGGCGGTACGGACGGCGAGGTGTCGGTTTTCTACTACACCTACGGCGATACCTACATCTCCAGTGTGCGTTCCGCAATGGATAAGCTGCTGAAAGACGCGGGCATCAACTACCAGAATTACGACGCCAACGGCAACCAGACCACCCAGACCGAGCAGGTCACCACGGCCATCGCCAAGGGCTCCCGGGCGCTGATCGTCAATGTGGTGGACACCGGCTCCGACGATGCGGCACAGAACATTGTGAATCTGGCGAAGGCGAAGAACATCCCGGTGATCTTCTTCAACCGCTCCGTGAACGAGAGCGTCGTCACCAGCTATGACAAATGCGTGTTTGTGGGCACCGACTATGAGATGGCCGGCCATATGCAGGGCGAGCTGGTGGGCAACTATGTGCTGGAAAACTTCGATAAGCTGGATCTCAACGGCGACGGCAAGATCAGCTACGTGATGTTCAAAGGTCAGGAAGGCAACGCCGAGGCCATCGCCCGTACCAAGTACGGTGTGGAGGATGCGGATGCGATCCTGACGGCGGCCGGTAAACCGGCGCTGGAATTCTACGATTCCTCCAACGCTCAGAAGTATCTGGTGGATCAGAACGGCACTTGGGCGGCGGCAGCGGCCACCGATTATATGTCCACGATCCTGGCCCGGTACAGCGAGAGCAATAACAACATGGTGGAGCTGGTCATCGCCAACAACGACGACATGGCGCTGGGCGCCATCTCCGCTCTGCAGACCAACGGTTATAACAAAGAGGGCGGCAAGACCATCCCGGTATTCGGCGTGGACGCCATCGAGGCGGCAAAAACCGCCATCAAGAGCGGCACCATGACCGGCAGCATCAAGCAGGATGCCGACGGTATGGCCAAGGTGATCTCCACCATCGTGCAGAACTTTATCAACGATAAGGGCACTTTCGAGGGCATCGACGAGGCCAACAAGGTAGGCGAGTGGCGGGTGAATATCCCCTACGGCACCTATACCGGCGAATAAGCGGCAGCCGGCTTTCGGCCGGGGACGGCATATGTGCCGCCTCCGGCCGGGCCGGACCGAGCACACAACAGATAGGAGATGAAACACATATGGCGGAGGAGCGGATTTTAGCCACGCAGACACAGCCGGCGGACACGCAGCCGGTGCTGCTGCGCATGGAGAATATCGAAAAGGCATTTCCGGGCGTCAAGGCGCTGGACGGCGTGAGTCTGACGGTCAAGGCCGGTACGGTACACGCGCTGATGGGGGAAAACGGCGCCGGAAAATCCACCCTGATGAAATGCCTGTTCGGGGTGTATTCCAAGGACGGCGGCCGGATCTTCCTGGAGGGACAGGAGGTCAGCTTCCGGAATTCCCGGGAGGCGCTGGAGCACGGCGTAGCCATGGTGCATCAGGAGCTGAATCAGGCGCTCAAGCGCAGCGTCATGGACAATATGTGGCTGGGACGGTTCCCCACGGTGGCGAGGGGAGTGCCGCTGACCAGCGAAAAGAAGATGTACACCGCCACCAAAGAGGTCTTTGACCGGCTGGGGATCGTGGTGGACCCCAAGACCATCATGAGCAAGATGCCGGTCTCTCAGCGGCAGATGGTGGAGATTGCCAAGGCGGTCTCCTATCAGGCCAAGGTGATCGTATTCGACGAGCCCACCTCCTCGCTGACCGAGGAAGAGGTGGAGCATCTGTTCCGCATCATTCGTATGCTGCGGGATGAGGGATGCGGGATCATTTATATCTCCCATAAAATGAAAGAAATTCTGGAGATCTCCGATGAAGTGACCATCATGCGGGACGGCCGGTGGGTGGCCACCCGGGAGGCAAAGGACCTGACCACCGACGAGATCATCAAGCTCATGGTGGGACGGGAGCTGACCAATATCTATCCCCCCAAGCACAATCAGATCGGGGATGTGCTGTTGGAGGCGGAGGGGCTCTCCGATATGTATACGAAACTGCGGGATGTGTCTTTTCAGGCGCGCAAGGGCGAGATCATCGGCATTGCGGGTCTGGACGGCTCCGGCCGCAGCCAGCTGCTGGAGAACCTGTTTGGGGTCTCCACCCGGCGCAGCGGTACCATCCGGCTGAACGGCAAACCGGTGAAAAACCGCAATCCCCGGGAATCCATCAAAAACGGCTTTGCTCTGCTCACGGAGGAGCGGCGGGCGACGGGCATCTTCGGGATCCTGAATATCCGGGAGAATGCTACCATTTCCAGCCTGAAAAAGTGCAGCACCGGCCCCTTCGTCAGCAAAAAGAAACAGCAGAAAAACACCGACTGGTGTATTCAGGCCATGCGCGTCAAGACCCCCGATCAGGAGACGAAGATTCGTTCCCTGTCCGGCGGCAATCAGCAGAAGGTCATTCTGGGGCGGTGGCTGCTCACCGATCCCACGGTGCTGCTGCTGGATGAGCCCACCCGGGGCATTGATGTAGGCGCCAAATATGAAATTTACCAGTTGATCATCGACCTGGCGGAGAAGGGGAAAACCGTGCTGATGGTCTCTTCGGAGATGCCGGAGCTGCTGGGCGTCTGCGACCGCATACTGGTCATGTCCGGCGGACGGCTGGCGGGCGAGGTCGATGCCGCCACCGCCACTCAGGAGCAAATCATGGCGTTGGCCGCCAAATATGCATAAGGAGATGAAAATTCATGTCAGAAGCTGTAAAAAAGAAAAGCCGTCTGGCGCGGAATCTGGATGAATTCCGGGCAAAATCGGCGCTGGATAAGCGGCGCGCGGTGACCGATCTGCTGTTCAACAATGCGATGTATATCATCATCGCCATTGCGATCGTTTATATCGCCATCCGGGTGCCGGCGTTCCTGTCGGCCTCCTCCATCGTCAACATTATTTCGCTGACGGCGGCGAAGCTGCCCATTGCCCTGGGCATCGGCGGTGCCATCGTGCTGACCGGTACGGATATTTCCGCCGGGCGCTGCGTGGGCTTGACCGCCTGTATCGCGGCGGCGCTGCTGCAAAAAAGCGACTATGTGAACAAGATCTTTCCGAATCTGAGCGTGATGCCCCTGTGGGCGGTGCTGCTCATCGTCATTGCGGTGGGCGCCGTCATCGGTTTGGTCAACGGGTTCTTTGTGGCGAAATTTAAGCTCCATCCTTTTATCGTCACTCTGTCTACCCAGCTGATCGTGTTCGGTCTGGTGTTGATGTTCCTCATGCTGGGGGGCAACAACGGTCAGACCCTGTCCGGGCTGGACGATTCCTATCTGGAATTTGTGCGGGGCGCCTTATTCACGGTGGACGGCGTGGCCGTTCCCCGGTATGTGCTGTATTCCGTCATCCTGACGGCGCTCATGTGGGTCGTCTGGAACAAGACCAAGTTCGGTAAAAATATGTTTGCCGTCGGCTCCAATGAAGAGGCCGCCAACGTGTCCGGCGTCAATGTGTTCTGGACCATCGTGCTGGTGTTCGTGCTGGCGGGCGCCATGTACGGCATCACCGGCTTTATCGAGGGCGCCCGGATCGCCTCCTGCTCCGCCAACACGGGGCTCAACTACGAATCCGACGCCATCGCCGCCTGCGTTATCGGCGGTGTGTCCTTTGTCGGCGGCACCGGTAAGATCAGCGGCATCGTCATCGGCGTGTTTCTGCTCCAGATCATCTTCGTGGGGCTGAACTTCCTGTCGGTGGACCCCAATATGCTGTATGTGATCAAGGGTCTGATCATTCTGGTGGCCTGTGCCATTGATATGCGTAAGTATCTGGCGCGTAAGTAATACTTCCAGACAGGATTTTTTCGGAAAGGAGCGGTCGGCATGGACGAGAAAACCACGGCGACCCCGGCAGCGCCCCGCCGCAGCGGCGGGCTCTACGCTCGGGTGAAGATGTCGGTGAAGTCCGCCAACATCATGGTGGCGGTGCTCATCGCCGCGTTGGTACTCGTCACCGTCTTTGTGGTGCGGCACAACGGCTTCACCGTAAAGTTCGACACCGACGGCGGCTCCCACATCGACAGCGTGAAGGTGCTCCACTCCGAAACCGTTCCGGCGGTGGAGGACCCGGTGAAAGAGGGCTGGCGCTTTGCCGGCTGGTATACCGACCGGGACTGCACCCGTGCCTGGGACATGGCCACAGATAAGGTGGAGACCTCCATGACGCTGTACGCCAAATGGCAGCAATAGGCTGCCGACTCAAAATATTGCGTTCCTCTTTGTTTTCTCCTCTGTTGTGACCGGCTGCCGGCTGAGTCCCGACGGCATTTCCCCGCCGCCGGAAACTTACGGCGGCCGGTTGCTTTTTTTGAAAAAAAGGGTATAATGGTAAACGGGACGGGCTATGTGGTTGCCGCCGCCCCGGGGCGGCGGGGCCGCCCGCAGAATCTCCAAAGAAAGGAAGGTACAATTATATGAACTATACCGTCCTTGTGGTTGACGATGAACAGGAGCAGCGCCGGGCGCTGGTGAACAAGGTGCAGTGGGCTGCCGCCGGATTTGAGGTGGTGGGCGAAGCGGAGAACGGGGTGGAGGCGCTGGATCTGGTGGAGACGCTGGAGCCGGACCTGATTCTCACCGATATCCGGATGCCCATGATCTCGGGGCTGGAGCTGGCCGCTCGGGTGCGGCAGCTGCGCCCGGCGACCCAGATCGTGATCCTCAGCGGATACGACAGCTTTGAGTACGCCCGCACCGCCATTGAATATAACATCATTCGATATCTGCTCAAGCCGATCTCCTCGTCCGAATTGTCCAAGGAGCTGTTCGATATTCGCCGCCGGATGGACGAGCGGGTGGGCAGCGTGCTGGCGCAGCCGGATTCGGACACCGCTCGGCAGCTGCGTCGGGCGGAGATAGAGGAGTTTCTCATGCCCCTCATGCTGGGCGGCAACGAGACCCGCTCGCCGGAGGACAAGCTGTTGGAGGAGGCTCAACGGCTGGGACTGCTGCCGCCTGATCAAACGGAATATCGGCTGTGTGTGCTGGTGTCCAAGTTCCGGGACGGAGAGGGAAATGCCGTCACCGAGCGCAGCCACGCCGAGTTTATCCGCAAGGTGATGGAGCGGTATCTCACCAGCGAGACCTTTGTGGTCTACGGCCGGGCGGTCACGCTGGTGGTTCTTCCCGAGACGGGAGAACTGTCGAATCTGCTGGAGCTGCCCCTGCGGGAGCTGGTGCAGACCGCCCGCCGGATGCTGCGGCAGCACTGTACCGTGGGGGTCAGCCGGGAATTCCACCAGCTTTCCTGTTGCTCCGACGCTTATTTTCAGGCCATCACCGCCCGCCGGTATACCACCGACGGAGCCGGCGAGGTGCGCTTCATCAACGACCAGGAGCGGGATGTAGAGCTGGAGATCGACCAGGCGGAAAAGGTGGCGGCTACTCTGGAGCAGCTGCTGAAAGTGGGGGACGCCGCATCGCTGACGGAGTTTATCAACGGGCTGTATGCGCATAGCACCCCGGAATACGCCAATCTGCTGGTCATGCAGATCATCGCCACCGTCTATCGGGTGGTCAGCGCCGTGTCGGACAAGGCGGCGCTGTCCCGGCTGCTGTCCTCCAACCCCATCGTGTCCCGTATCACCGCCTATTCCAGCCAGGCGACGGTGCAGCAGGAGCTGATTTCTTTCTGCAACGATGCCAAGGCCATCATTACCCAGTCGCAGCGGCGGGACAGCGAGGTGTTGTGCGACCGGGTGGTGGAGATCATCGACCGGCAGTATTCCGACGAGACTCTGTCCCTGACCGGGGTGAGCAATATGCTGTCGGTCAGCCCCAACTATCTGAGCACCCTCATCAAGAAAACGAAGAAAAAGAATTTTATCACGCTGCTGACCGAGCGGCGCATGAAGGCAGCCTACGATATGATCGTCTGCTCCGGCATGAAAATGCTGGAGATCGCGGAAAAGTGCGGATACAGCGACCAGCATTATTTCAGTTATTGCTTTAAGAAATTTTACGGCGAATCCCCCAATAAGATCCGCAGCCTGAGCCGGGGCGAGGACGGCTGACGGGGGGAACCTTCGGGCGGGACGACGTGCCGGGCTGCCCCGAGTCTGAGAGAAAGGATGCCGTCGCGGCCGCGCGACGGCGACGGGTATCCGCATGAAACAACGAAAAGTCATGCGCCTGTCGGCGCTGACGGTGGCGGCGATGGTGGTCGCGACGCTGGCGGTGGGAACGGTGTCCATGGCGATCTTCGGCACTGTATATAGCCGGGCGCTGTCCCGGGATGCCCAGATCAGCGCCGAGCAGGCGGTGCAGCAGGCGGCGGTGTCGGTGGACAATACGCTCCTGGCCATGCGCTCCAGTCTAACGGCCATCAAATCGGAGATTCGCAAGGGCGGCACGATGGAGCAGATCACCGATCGGGTGCGCGCGCTGGCGGATTCGCAGGATGAGCTGTGCGCCGTGATGGTGTATAATGAGAACGGCGATATCCGGCTGTGTACCGGCAGCGCCTATCGGCTGAAGGATACGATCTATAAGGATCTGTCCTTTGATCCTGCGCTGTTGCGCTCGGCCGGAGATTTCGCGGTGTCCCGTCCCCATGTGGAGACCGCTTTCGAGGGCGCTTACTTGTGGGTCGTCACTGCTGCCACCCATGTGGAGCAGCCGGTCTGCGGCGACGGGGTGTACATCGTGGCGGATTTCCGCTTTACCGCACTGTCTCAGTATATTGACCGGGTCAGCATCGGCCGCCGGGGGTATTGCTTTATCGCCGATAGCCGGGGGGAGATCATCTACCATCCCCAGCAGCAGGTGCTGTTTGCCGGGCTCAAGGAGGAGACGGACGCCCTCGCCGACCTGAGCAGCGGCGTATATACGCGGAAAGATTTTATTGTGGCCGTGGCCGCCACCGACGATGGGCGCTGGCGCATCGTGGGAAAAAGCTATACCGCCGAGCTGTACCGGGAACGGAATCGTCAGCTTCTGCTCAGCGCGCTGCTGACGGTGCTCATCGGTACGGTGCTGGTGGCGCTGGTGCTATGGATCTATCACGGAATTGTCACCCGGCCGGTGCAGCGGCTGCTGACCGCGATGCATGAGTTTGAAACGAAAGCAGAGGCGTTCACCTATCAGCCTGCCCGTGAATCGGTGGCGGAGCTGCAATTGCTCACCCAGTCCTTTGCCCATATGGCGGCCCAGATAAGGGAGCTGATGGAGCAGGTGCGCTGGGAGGAGACCGAGCTGCGCAAGACCGAGTTGAAAGCGCTGCAGGCGCAGATCAATCCCCATTTTCTGTATAATACGCTGGATTCCATTCAGTGGATGTGCGAACAGGGGAAGACGGAGGATGCCTCCCGCATGGTGGGGGCGCTGGCCCGGCTCTTCCGCATCAGCATCAGCCGCGGCCGGGAGCTGATCCCCCTGCGGGATGAGATTCGGCACGCCAAAAACTATCTGGTGATCCAAAGCTATCGCTATCGGGATCAGTTTCAGTACCGGTTTGAGGTGGACGAGGCGCTGGAGGACTATCTGTGCAACAAGATCACCCTGCAACCCCTCATTGAGAACGCCATCTATCACGGCATCGACCGGATGGTGGACGAGGGCGAGATCGTCATTACGGTTAAGCAGGCGCCGGATTCCGTGAAGGATATTCTGCTGACGGTATCCGATAACGGCGTGGGCATGACCGAGGAGCAGTGCCGGAAGATTCTCGAAAAGCAGCGCACCGATTCCGGCGGCATCGGCGTTAAGAACGTTAATGACCGGCTGCATATCTATTTCGGCAGCCCCTATGGGTTGACCATCCACAGCGAGCCGGATGTGGGCACCACCGTGACGGTGCGGATCCCCAAAATTCTGGAGGAGGGAGAACGCCATGGATAAGCGTCGGCGCGTGAGCTGCCTGTGCCTGTGTCTTTGCCTTATGCTGGCGGGGCTGGGCGGCTGCGGCAAGACGGCGGAGCACAAGCCTCGGGTGGCGGTGATTGTTAAGTCTGTGGATTCGGATTTTTTTCAGAAGATGCAGGACGGGGTGAATTCCGCGGCCACGGAATATCAGGTGTCTGTCTCTTTCGTCGGGCCGGAGCAGGAGGAGGACTACACCGCGCAGAATACTTTGATCCGGCAGGCGGTGGGAAACGGTGTGGACGCCATCGTACTGTCCGCCGTCGATTATGTGCGCACGGCTGAAGCGGTGGATGACGCACTCCGACATGGAGTGAAAGTCATCACCGTGGATAGCGGGGTGCAGTCGAACGGGGTGAGCCAGTTTGTCGGCACCGATAATGAGCAGGCGGGGCGGACCGCAGCGCAGATTGTTTCCAAACGGCTGGATACGCAGATCCCCATATGCGTCGGTGTTGTCAGCGCCGCCGGATCTACGGAAAACGTGAAACGGCGGGAAAAGGGCTTCCGGGAGGCCATCGAGGGTATACCCAACGCCACGGTGATCGCCTCAGTGGAGGTGGGCAGCACCGTGGAGGAGGCTACGAAAGGAGCGCATTATCTGCTGACAAATAACCCGGAGATCAATGCGCTGGTGGGGTTCAATGAATGGATGACGCTGGGCATCGGCGCAGCCATCCGGCAGGTCAACCGCACCGAGCGGGTGCGGGGCGTGGGCTTTGACTGCAACATTGCCTCGATAGCTCTGTTGGAGACCGGCGAGATGGATGCCTTGATTGTGCAGAATCCCTTTGCCATGGGTTATCTGGGGGTCAAGAGTGCCGCCAAACTGATCAGCGGGGAAAAGCTGACGAAGGAGCTGTATACCGAGGCAGTGACGGTGGACAGAAATAACCTCTACGAGGACGATGTGCAAAAGCTGCTGTACCGGTTCAATTAGGACGACGCTGCACCGGATATACCGGGCGGTACTGATATGGAAAGGAGAATGTCTGTATGTACCAAGCCAATGAAACGCGCTACGAAACCATGCCCTATCCCCGTTGCGGGGACAGCGGACTGCGGCTACCGGCCATATCCCTGGGACTGTGGCACAATTTCGGGGACACCACCCCCTACGAGACCATGCGGCAGCTGTGTCGCACCGCCTTTGACCACGGGATCACTCATTTCGATCTGGCCAATAATTACGGCCCTGCCCCCGGCAGCGCCGAGACCCATTTCGGGCAGATTCTCCGGGAGGATCTGCATCCCTATCGGGATGAGCTGATCGTTAGCACCAAGGCGGGATACACCATGTGGGATGGCCCCTACGGCGATTGGGGCAGCCGGAAGTATCTGCTGGCCAGTTTGGATCAGAGTCTCGCCCGGCTGGGATTGCCTTATGTAGATATCTTTTATCATCACCGTCCGGATCCTCACACCCCGCTGGAGGAAACCATGGGTGCGCTGGCGCAGGCGGTGCAGAGCGGCAAGGCATTGTATGCCGGTCTGTCCAATTATGACGGCGCGACGATGGAGCGCGCCTGCGCCATTTTGCGGGAGCTGCGCTGCCCCTTTGTCATTAACCAGAATCGGTATTCCATTTTCGACCGCACCGTGGAGCAGAACGGGTTGAAGGATACCGCCCGGCGGCTGGGAAAGGGCATCATCGCTTTCAGCCCGCTGGCGCAGGGGATGCTCACCGACCGTTATCTCCACGGCATTCCGCAGGACAGCCGCATCCGCACCGACGGTCGGTTCCTGCAGGAATCCGCCGTCACGCCGGAGCGCCTGGCGCAGATCCGGCGCTTGCAGGAGATTGCTGCCGACCGGGGACAATCTCTGGCACAGATGGCGCTGTCCTGGGTGCTGCGGGACGGCGTGGTGACGTCCGTGCTCATCGGCGCATCCAAGCCGGAGCAGATTCTCGATAACGTGCAGGCGGCGCAGAATACGGTGTTTACGGCGGAGGAGCTGGCGGCCATCGACGCGGCAAGCCTGCCCGGTGCGCAATAAAGCCGGGGCGGTTGAGCGGCGGCGGAGCCGCTCAACCACGCCGCCGATACAGGCAGCATAAACCCGCCCGGCGCACGGACAAAATCACTCTGCGCTCAGGCTTAAAATAAAAGCGGCGACATTGTTTGACCCGGCGGAGCAATCCGTCGGGTTTCGCGATTACAAATCGTACTTATATATGGAAATATACAAAATGTAAATCCGAAAACTGCAAAAAAGCCGCAACATTCGGTAACTTCTGCGCTTTTTTCGGGTTTTCGAGCGGTTTTCTGTTGCAAACCGGGGTGCGGTGTGCTATGCTAACACAATAAAGCTATCATAAAAGAGAGGGTTCCTCTATGCGAATTGTTATCAAGGTCGGCACTTCCACGCTGGCGCACCGTACCGGGTTGTTGAATATCCGGCGGGTGGAGCGGCTGTGCGCCGTCATGAGCGATCTGAAAAACGCCGGACATCAGGTGGTGCTGGTTTCCTCCGGCGCCATTGGTATGGGGGTGGGCAAGCTGCATCTGCCCGGCCGCCCCGCCGATATGCCCACGAAACAGGCGGCGGCCGCCGTGGGACAATGTGAGCTGATGTATACCTACGACAAGCTGTTTGCCGAGCATAACCATACGGTGGCGCAGGTGCTGCTCACCGGCGAGGACGTCCACAGCGAGCAGCGCAGCCGCAATATGCGCAATACTCTGTCCCGGCTGCTGGAGCTGGATGCGCTGCCCATCATCAATGAGAACGATACCGTCGTCACCGACGAGGTGGGGGTGGAAAACACCATCGGGGAGAACGACACCCTCTCCGCCATCGTGGCGGTGGCGGTGCACGCCGACCTGCTGGTGCTGCTCAGTGACATCGACGGTCTGTATGACGGCGATCCTCACGCCGATCCCACCGCCCGGCTGCTGCCGGTGGTGGAGGCCATCACTCCGGAGATCGAGGCCATGACCGGTGGCGCCGGCAGCAGCCTGGGCACCGGCGGCATGAGCACGAAGCTCCATGCCGCCCGGATTGTCACCGATGCCGGGATCCCCATGGTGATCGCCAACGGTGAGACCCCCGATCTGCTGTACGATATCGTGGAGGGAAAGCCGGTGGGCACCCGGTTTCTGGCAAAGGAGATACAGGCATGACAACACAGGAGATATTGCAGAAAGCCCATGAGGCTGCGGCGGAGCTGTCCGCTCTGACCACGGAGCGGAAGAATGCGGCGCTGACCGCCATGGCGGCGGCGCTGACGGCGCAGCAGGAGTCCATTCTGGCTGCCAACCGGCTGGATGTAGAGGATGCCCGGGGCAGTATTTCCCCGGTGATGCTGGATCGGCTGACCCTGACCGATGCCCGGCTGGCGGGTATGGCCGAGGGTATCCTGCAGGTGGTGCAGCTGCCCGACCCGGTGGGACGGGTGCTGGAGGAGACCGTCCACAAAAACGGTATGCGTATCCGCAAGGTGGCGGTGCCCATCGGGGTAATCGCGGTCATCTATGAGAGCCGTCCCAACGTCACCAGCGACGTGGCGGCGCTGACCTTGAAAAGCGGCAATGTCTGTGTGCTGCGGGGCGGCAAGGAGGCTTACCGCACGGCAGCCGCCATTGTGGCGGCGCTGCAGGATGCGCTGGAGGATACGGGGCTGCCCCGGGAGCTGGTACAGCTCATTGAGGACACTTCCCGCCGGAGCGCCACAGAGCTGATGCAGGCGAACGGGCTGGTGGATCTGCTCATTCCCCGGGGCGGGGCGGGGCTGATCCGCGCCTGCGTGGAGAACGCCACCGTGCCCTGCATCCAGACCGGTACCGGCATCTGCCACATTTATGTGGACAAGTCCGCCAACCTGGGGATGGCGCTGGAGATCATCGACAATGCCAAGATGAGCCGCCCCTCGGTGTGCAATGCGGCGGAGGTGTGTCTGGTGCATCGGGATATTGCGGCGGAGTTTTTGCCCCGGCTGTCCCGCCGTCTCACCGATCCCGGCCGGGAGCATCCCGCCACCCTGCGGCTGGACAGCCGCGCCGCCGCCCTGATCGACGGCGCTCCGGCGGGCGAGCGGGATTTTGACACGGAATTTCTGGATTATGTGCTGGCGGTGGGCGTGGTGGACGATGTGGAGGACGCCATTCGCCACATCGCCGCCCATTCCACCCACCACAGCGAGGCCATCGTCACCGAGGATGCGGCGGCCGCCGCCCGCTTTACGGCGGCGGTGGACAGCGCGGCGGTGTATGTGAATGCTTCCACCCGGTTCACCGACGGCGGCGAGTTTGGGCTGGGGTGCGAGATCGGCATTTCCACCCAGAAACTTCACGCCCGGGGCCCCATGGGGCTGCGGGAACTGACCACCTATAAGTACATTATTCTGGGCAGCGGACAGGTACGCTGAGGAGGGACGAACGATGACCATTGGATTTATCGGCGCCGGCAATATGGGCGGCGCGCTGGCGGCGGCGGTTGCCAAAAGCGGCGAGAACCTGCTCATCGCCGACCGGGATGCCGCCAAGGCGGCAACGCTGGCGGAACAGCTGGGGGCGACGGCGGCGGATAATGCCCGGGTCGCCCGGGAGAGCGACTATGTGTTCCTGGGGGTCAAGCCTCAGGTGCTGCCCGCTCTGCTGCTGGAATTGAAACCGGTGCTGGCGGAGCGCAAAAATCCGCCGGTGCTGGTGAGCATGGCGGCGGG
>DJEF01000048.1:0-15995 GCA_002431285.1 Ruminococcaceae bacterium UBA5905
TTCATTGCCGCCGTTCGGAAATTTATGCAGATGGATAAGCTGACTGCACCGCTGCTGCGGGAACTCATTGACCGTATAGATGTGTACGAAGTGACCGGGACGGGCAAAAACCGCAAGCAGATGATAAAGATACACTATAAGTTTGTAGGGTATCTGGAACTGCCGAGCCTTGTGAGCAGACACAACTACCGAGAAGAAACCCGCAAGGGCGTTGCCGTGGAATATGTTCCGAACGCACAATCGGCATAATAAAAAAGAGCAGGACGACTCCTGCTCATACATACAAAGAGGCGCAAAAAGGCAAAAAGAAATCGAGTGTCCTCATCCAACTCTCAGGTTGGTTAAGAACACTCGATATGGTCCGAGTGGCGAGACTTGAACTCACGGCCTCTTGACCCCCAGTCAAGCGCGCTACCAACTGCGCCACACCCGGATATTGCAGCCGCTTTTGCAACCGCAAGCGCTATTATAACACAGCATCCCCTAAATTGCAAGGGAAAATTTTGTTTTTCTTCGTTTTTTTATTCTCCGTACGGCCGGTTCAAAAGAACGCCGCCAAAAAGGCCCGGCGCCAGTGCGCCCGAAAGACTGTCGGTTACGGAAAAGGATAGCGCTCCCCGAACAAAAGCAGTTGCCATTCGAGACATAACGCGGTATAATGTGAATAAAGGGAACATTTCAGTTCGAAAGCGGACGATGGGATGTCACGGCCACTGCCAGCGGCCGCCCGTGCCTCTCCGGTATGAAACGCGGCGGCCGGATCGGTATGAGAACCGTCGCCCGAGCCGCCCACCCCAAGATGTCTCACGCAGGAGGAAGTTTCATGAAATTTTTTGAAGCGATACCCGGCGAGCTTTTCTCCCCTCTGGCCTCTCCCAATCGCGCTCTGTATGCCGATGCGCTGGACGTGCTGTACGCCGTCTATCAGGATAATCTCAAAATACGCGAGGACACCCTGTATACCATGCTGCGCAGCCGCTTGGAGCAGCAGCTGGCAGACGCCACCTTTGACGGGGAGGATATCGACGAGGAGGAGCTGCGGGATATCCCCGGCCGCGCCCGTTTCCTGATCCGCAAGCTCTGCGGCAAAGGCTGGTTTGAAAAAGAACGGGGCGACGACTTCGAGGAATACATCACCGTCCCGGGATACAGCAGCCGTCTGTTGGAGCTGTTTCATCAGCTCCGGGACGACAACCCGATCCGGGGGTATTCCTATGTGTTCGGCACCTATTCCACATTGAAAGTCGCCCACGAAAGCGGAACCGTATACGACAAAATGGCCGCCGTTTACAGCGCCTATGACAACACCTGCGCGCTGATCCGTCTGCTGCAGATGGTCTATCACAACGTGAAGCACTATTTTCAGGTGCAGATGGATATGCAGGACCTCAATCAGGTGCTAGCCTCCCACTTCAACGATTTCGGGCAGAAGGTGATCCAGGCCTACATACGCCCCTTGAAAATCAAAGATTCCGTTCCGAAATACCGTGTGCCCATCCAAACAATTTTGCGGGCATGGACAGAAGACGACGGACTGCTGATGGCCATGGCGAAAGCCGCCTGCGAGGATAAACGCGGAGAAACGCCGGAGCAATGCCGCGCCGACCTGCTGCGGAAAATCTTCTGGATCGAGGACCGCTACGGCAGCATCGAGCAGGACTATCTGGATGAGATCGACACACAGGTTCGGCGATACACCCGCGCCGCCACGCAGAAAATCGAAAATCTGACCAATCGGGATCAGAGCGCCCGCGGCAATCTGAACACGCTCCTGACGGCCCTCTCCGGAAATCGCCGGGCCTCGGACCTGGTGGATGAGATACAGCCCGCCTTTCAGCTGTATGAGCAATCCTGCCTGTCCGAAAAGAGTCTGTGGTACCGCAAGCGTCCCGGGAAACGGACAAAGGCCGCGCCGGTGCTCATACAGGACACACAGCCGGATACGGAGGCCGCCGCCCGGGCGGCGCAGCTGCTGCGATCGGAATACGGCCGGGCGGCCGTGGAGGCCTACGTACAGGGCTGGCTGGGGGACGCGGAGACCTGCGGCTCCGGAGATCTGTCCCTCCGGGGGGACAAAGACTATGTTATGAGCCTGCTGGCCATTCTGGGCAGCAAAAGCCCCTCCGCCGGTTACACCGTGGAGGAAATGGACGGCTTCTTTCAGGAAAACGGATATCGGATCCCACAGATACAAATACACCGGAAGGAGAAAACGCCATGAATTTTGACTTCATCACCGGAGCGACGGCCAAAGAACTGGATCAGTTTCGCTCCGTATGCAATCAGCTGCTCAGCCGCACCTATATCGTGCGCACGGTCTGCGTGCCGGGCAAGGGGCGCGTGGACAACCCGGATTATCTGTTCCTGGCACGGCACTATGAGGCTGTACAGGACTATCTGAGCCTGCTGGACTGGGATCTGCGCCGGGACGATCTCAACGGATACTTTTACGTGCTGAATACCGACGAGGCAAACCGCTGCAATCTCAGCAAAAAGGAGACGGCCATCCTGCTGGCGCTGCGGCTGATCTACGAAGAAAATCTGGAGCGTCTGGGGATGGAGCAGGATGCCGCCTGCACAGTGCGCGATATTCTGGAAAAGGTGGTCACGGATTATCCCGTATTCCCCTCAAAGCCGAATATGGAGGAGGTCAAGCGGGCGCTGACCCGGCTGGAGAACCACTCCGTCATTCAGCGCATCGAGGGAAAATTCAATGAGAGCCGCTGCCGCATCACCATCCTGCCGACGATCCTGTCCGCCGTTTCCGCCGACAAACTGAATCTTGTCGCCGCCGCATTGCGAAAGGAGGAGACCGATGAAGAAGCTCAAGAAGATCCTGCTGATTAACTGGCTCTATTTCAGCAAGGAGCTCATCGAGGTGGGAGATATCAATTTCCTGACCGGGAAAAACGGCGCGGGGAAATCCACGGTCATCGACGCCCTGCAGATCGTCCTGCTGGGGGAGACAAACGCCCGGAATTTCAATCAGGCTGCCAACGAAAAATCCCAGCGGACCCTCGACGGCTATCTGCGCGCCGACATGGACGAGCACAATCCCCATTCCCGCCGGGGAAAGGATTTCTCCACTTATATCGCCTGCGAATGGCAGGACGAGCTGAACGGCGGCAGCTTTGTGACCGGCGTGCTGTTCGACTGTCGCAGCGACGGCGGACGGAGAGATTACTTCTTCACCTATACCGGCACCCTGCCGGCAAACTGCTTCATTGAGCAGGGAGAGGCGATGGAGATTGCAGACCTGCGCCGATATCTGAAAGAGAATTACACCAAAGTCGAATTCTATGACTCCCAGAAAGATTACCGCCGCGATATGCTGGCCAAATGGAATATCCACTCCGATGCGATCCTGCGGCTGATGAAAAAGGCGATCTCTTTCCGCCCCATTGTGGATATCCAGAAATTTATCACGGAGAATATCTGCGATATACCGGACAGACCCGACATCGAGCTGATGCAGCAGAATATCCGGGATTATAAACGGCATGAGCAATTGGCGCAGCGGCAGGAGGAGAAGCTCGCGGCGCTGCGCCAGATCGGCCGCCTGTTTCAGGATATGAACCTGACCACGGAGCGCTGGCAGATCCAGTCCTTTCTGGTGCAGTGGGCGGAAAAGGAGCTGGCACAGACGAAGATCGACCGGCGGGAATTGGATAGGCAGGACTGCATCCACCAGCTTGCCTCCGTGAACGAGCGCATCGAGGAGCTGTCCCGCCGGATCGAGCAGCGGGAGGAGCGCCGCCGGGAGCTGGAACAGGCCTGCGCCCAAAGCGACGTCTATCAGGAAGAAAATCGCCTGCGAGAGCGGAAACGGCGCTTACAGGAGGAGCAGAAAAAGCTGGACGAAGGCATCCAAAATCTGGCGCAGGAGATCCGCCGAGAATCCCAGCGAATGACCCGGATGACACAGCTCTGCCCAGAGGTGCCGGACCGGGACACCGGGGACGGGCTGGCGTCCGTGCGACGGGCGGCGGAGAGCGCCGGGAACGCCTTCGCCGTCTTCGCCGACGGCGGCCCCGCAATGTTCTCCGGCTCCGCCGCACCGTTCCGGGCGGCGCAGGAGGCCACGGACGCCTTTTATCAGGCGGCCCGCTCCGCCCTCCGCGAAATCGAAAACCGCACAGCCGATTGGAAAAGGCAGAAAGAGGAGAAAACCGCCATCCTCACCCGTCTGCGTGAAAATATCAAGGATTACCCCCGGGGACTGATCCCATTCAAAGAGCAGCTGGAAGAAGCACTGCGCCGCGCGGCGGGCCAGCCGATCTCCGTGCACATTCTGGCAGATCTGCTGGAGGTTTCCGACGAACGCTGGCGCGGCGCCGTGGAGGGATATCTGAACAGCCAGAAGTTCTATCTCCTGGTGGAGCCGGAGCACTACCCGGAAGCGCTGCGCATCTGTGACCGGCTCAAAAACGAGCTGCAGTTCCGCGCATTCGGGCTCGTGGACATCGAAAAGCTGCGGGAGAAAGAGACGATCCGCGCCGCGGAGGGCAGTCTGGCCGACATGGTGGAAACGGACAACCCGCTGGCCCGCAGCTATGTGGACTATCTGCTGGGACGGGTCATGCGCTGCGACCGCGCGGAGCAGCTGCGCGGCCATAAGACGGCCATCACCGCCGACGGTATGCTGTATCAGGGATACGTCGCCCGCCCGCTTTCCCGGGACCGGATGGAGGATGCCTACATCGGCCGCCGCGCCGTACAGCTGCAGAGGGAACGGCTGGAGAAAGAGCTGGCGCAGCTGGAGAGTGAGCTGCAACACTGGAGCCCGATACAGAGCGCCCTCTCCGCGCTGGAGGAACCGCTTTTCACCCCGCGCTTTGTGGAACACGATATCGCCGAGAAGCTGGAGGCCCATCAGCGCTGTCTCGCCATCGACCGGGACGTAACTGCGCTCGACGAACAGCTGGCGCGGCTGGATCTCCTGTGGCTCGACGAGCAGAGACGGACGATCGAAACCCTGAAAACGGAGATTCGTCAGCTGGACAGGGAAAAGGACGAATCCAACAGGCAAAAAGGGCAGCTGGAAGAACGCATCCGTGACCTGGAGGAGGCGTCTTTGCCGGAGGCTCGCCGAGAGCTTGCCGACGCGGAGAATCTGCTGAATGACACATTCCCCGAGAGCTATCGGGAGACCGTCGGCATTCCGCGGTATACACAGGAATTCGCCCGTCTGAGAAGCGCCGAAAAAATTCGCAGGAATTTCAACGACAGTCTCGCCCAAAGCCAAAAGGCGCGCGCGTCTGCGCAGGCGGCGCTGTTTGCGGCCCGCCGGGAGTATGCCGATACATTCAAGCCCTGCTCCTTCCTGATCGAAGCCATGGACAACGACGAATTCGCGGCGGAGCAGCGGGCGCTGGAGGAGAGCGAGCTCCCCCAATACCGCGAAAAAATCCGGGCCGCCCGGGAAAGCGCCATGGAGCAGTTCCGCAACGATTTCCTCGCCAAATTGAAATCCAGCATTGATCAGGTCAAAAGTCAGGTGAGGGAACTGAACCGGGCACTGAAGCAGGCGCAATTCGGGACGGATCGGTATCAGTTCTGTGTGGAGCGGAATCCGGACTATGCGGAATACTATGACATGATCATGGCGCCGGAGCTGATGGAGGGGGATCTGGGGCTTTTGGCGATGCCTTTTCAGGAAAAATACGGTCCGCTGATCGAAAAACTGTTCAGCCAGATCACCACCACGGACGATACCCAGCTCAATGCCCGCAAGCAGACCGAGCTGCAGGAAAATATCGTCCGGTACACCGATTTCCGCACCTATCTGCGGTTCGATCTGGAAACGACCGACCAGAACGGTTCAACGCAGCTGCTGTCCCAAACCCTGAATACCAAATCCGGCGGCGAAACGCAAACCCCGTTTTATATCGCGGTTCTGGCCTCCTTTGCCCAGCAATACCGGGTCAACGAAACCGGCAGCCTGGCCAATTCCGTGCGGCTGGTGGTGTTTGACGAGGCGTTCAATAAAATGGACAGCGACCGCATCACGGAAAGCGTGCGTCTGCTGCGAAAAATGGGGCTGCAGGCCATCATCTGCACTCCGCCGGATAAGGTGGCGGACATCATGCCCCTCGCAGACCGCACCCTGCTGGTGGACAAGAGCGGCTATCGGATGCACATTCTTCCCTTTGACAAGGAGTACGCAGGATGAAAGAAACGCAGATCATTCTGAACCGGCTGTTAGACCGGTTCGAGAACAGCAAGCACCTTTCGAAGCCCCATACCTCCAAACGCCGCGTTATGCTGCGCGTGGACAAAAAGGAGCTGCCGGAATACGACTTTGAGGATGCCGCCGTCCGGGATGCCTACAATGCCGCGGCGCAGGCGCTGGAGCGGCAGTCTCTGATACAGCTGGAATGGGACAGAAAGCCGGTGGTTTTCTCCGCCGTCATTCTGAATCTGGAGCAGGTCCCGGCGTGCTATGCGCTGGCGGGAAGACTGCATCCGCGCGAAAGGGCGGAGCGGCTGGCCGCTCGTGTGTCGCGGGAACTGGCGGCCGTTTCCGTCCCCTGGATCGCGGACTGGCGGGAGGAGGTGTGCACGGCGGCGCGGGAGCAGCTGAAGATCCCGCCCTTCTGCAAAGACAACGACCGGGCGCTGCCGGACCTGCTTTGCGCTTTCCGGCAGTATGCAGCGCTGGACGACAGCATCACCATGCGCGCCTTCAGCAGCCGCTGCTTTCACGACACGAAATACTTTGAGCGCCATGTGCGGGAGACATTTCTGCGCATCGCGCGGAAATATTGCACCGATTTGGCCGCCGCCTGTCAGGAGACGGAGCTGGGCGAGCGGGATCAGCTGGCGCTGCTGGGCATTTATGCCCGCCCGGAGCTATACGAAATATCCGGAGCCTGTCTCATCCGGACGCAGCGGGGCTCTCTCGACGTCCGCGCCGCCGAGCCATACGGCATCGCGCTGCCCAGCACGCTGGTGGACGCGGTGACGGAAATCGAGCCGGCGGGCATCTGCCGGGTCACCTTCATCGAAAACAAAACCAATTACGACGAGTATCTGTTGTCCGAAAAGCAGCCGGATGAACTGGTGGTCTACCACGGCGGGTTTTTAAGTCCGCAGAAGAAAAAGCTCTTCGCCGTGCTGTCCGACGCCTTGTCCGGGACCGAAGAGGTGCGGTTCTGGGCCGATATCGACCGGGGCGGTTTCCGGATGTTCGACCATCTGCAAGGCATTTTCCCCCCATTGAAGCCGATGCGGATGGACGGCCGTGTGGTGGAGCAGTATCACGAAAGCGGCCTTTCCCGCCCGGAAAAATACCTGGATCAGCTGGCGGCGGAACTGCACGCCGGTCAGTATCCGCTGTTCACCGAGGCCATTCAGGCGATCCTGCAATACGGCGTCACCGTCGAGCAGGAGGCACTCTTGCATGACCGCCGCAACGCCTGAGGTTTTAAGTTCCCCGGGTGCACCGGTTCTCCAAGAAACCATACAAAAGCCGCCGGCAGACTGAGTCTGCCGACGGCTTTTTCAGCGGGATCATCGGTGGATAAGTTTCGATCGTTCTGCGTTTCCAAAAAGCCCTCACCGTCCTGTGTCTGTGGGCTTTCATACGGATGCGTCCCGGGGCACAACCGCGCCGATGGCCTCCAGCTCCTGCCGCAGCGCCCCGATCGGCACCTGCCGGACCGACGTGTCCGTCCGCGCCGCAATGGCCGCGGCCACGCCCGCCGCCTGCCCCATCGCCATGCAGGCGGCCTGCACCCGATAGGCGCTGTTCGCCTCCGTATCCCCGGCCGCACAGCGCCCGGCCACCAGCAGCCGATCCGATCCCCTCGGGATCAGCGCCGTATACGGGATCGTCGGCACGATGCCCGGCGCAAGGTGGATTTGATGCACACCGACCGTTTCGTGAAGATCCACGGGGTAGAAACAATAGGCAACGGCATCCGGATACACATACCCGCTCAGATAGTTGTCCACGCTCATATATCCCTCGCCGACGATCCGGTTGGTCTCCCGCACGCCGCATTCCGGCGCAAAGCTGCGCACATAGACCCCCTCCCCGCCGGGCACGGTGCGCAGAAAAGCGAGCATCCGTTTGAGCGTTGCGCGGGCGGCCAGCTCCAGCGCGGTTTTCCCGGCCATGGTGGAGGCATCGTACCCGCCGATATGCATACTGATGCGTCCCTCGCGGAACGCCTTCATCGGGTCGTTATACTGAAAATCTCCTTCCGCCAGCGTTCCCGCTTTCAGCGCCGCCTCATACAGCTCCGTGACCGTATCGGCGTCGATCTTCTCCCGGGCATACCCGGCGATATCCTGTATGAGCGTCGCCGGCTGCAGCGTTTCGCTGCGCTCGGTGGCGAAGCCGCACAGGGTCGCCAGATTGGCGTCGCCGGTGGCGTCTATCAGAACTTTTGCCGAGAAATACAGCCGCTCGCCCTTACCGGCAACGCCCAGCCGGACGCCCGCTTCGCTCAGCTCCGTCCAGACCGGCGTGCAGTGATACCGCACCGTCACGCCGCTCTCCGTCAGCATTTCTTCGCAGACGGACACGAAAGCAAAGGTATTGAGCCGGATCTGCATCATCCAGTGGGCCTGCGGCCGTTCCACGATCTCCGGAATGACCGCGCCGCCCATGGCCTCCGTCCGGCGAATCGCCTCATAGCAGGGGCCGTCGATGATCTGCCTGCCCCAGGCGTGGAACAACCCCGGATAGTTGACGCCCGCCGCCGTCATGGTGCCGCCGGGCAGAGAATTCTTCTCGACCAGCAGCGTTTTCGCCCCCCGCCGTGCCGCGCTGACGGCGGCAAACACCCCCGCCGTGCCCGCGCCCACAACGATCACGTCGTATGTGCCGCCGCAGGCGAAATCCAGTTCCTTCTGCATATCCATCCCCACTTTCCGTAGGTTTCTGTACGGCGGTCTCCCGCCGCTCAATGACAGTCCAGCTTAATGAATCCATACCGAAGTGTATCACATAACACATAATAAGCAGCAAATAGGTTCAAAACACAGAACACTGCCGTGCCCTGCACGGACGGCGCTCAGTCCTCCGGATGATAAATGGAATAGAGGTCAAACGCGCCATCCGGCTGCGCCGCCCCAACAGCCGGCGGCTCCGGAGACGGCGGAGACGGCGGCATTGACGCCGCCTGCTTTGCCCGGCGGTTGGGGCGGGCGACGCAGATAAGGTACACCGCCAGCAGCACCAGCCCCACGGCGGATATATACAGCCCATACCGCAGTCCCGGGGTCTCATAGTCAAAGCGGATCGTCACATTCTCCCCGGCGGGACAGGCCACCGCCATAAATCCCACATTCACCGTATGAATATCCGCCGGCTGTCCGTTCACGGTGGCGCGCCAGCCGCTCTCATAGGGCACACTGAAAAACACCCAGTTTTCCGCTTCGGCGGAGACCGTGGCGCTGAAGCCGGTCTTATCCACCGTGAAAGCGGATGCCGCCCCCGCTTTCCGGGCAGCGCAATCCGTCTTGTAAGCGGTTTCATTATAGTCGAAGTCATAGGGATCCAGATGGGGCAGCGGCACCGCCGCCGCATCCTCATCCTCCACCACCAGCGCCTTCAGCAGCACAAACTGGCGGTTATCTTCGTACAGCTCCTCATATTCGCTGCGGGTGATATAGCCCGCATAGGTGAAGCCCATGGGGATATAACACTCGTTCTCATAGATGCGGAATCCCTGCTGGGTGCCGTAATAGCTCCAGCCGGGCATGGTGGCATTCGCTCCGTCCGCCACAAAGGCGTCCTCCGCCTTTTTGTTATACAGCTCGATGCCGCCCGCCTCCATGTCGAAATCGAACAGCCACCGTACCGACAGCAGACTGCGCAGCGCGTAGGCGCTGCTGTCCGGGCGGGAGCCGACGCTGCGCTTCACCCCCACAGAATTGTAGAAATCCATCACCGAGCCGGGGACGATGCTGTGGAACGCCTGAATACAGGGCATCTGCCAGTACATCCCCTGATTATCCATGCCCTTGTGCATATCCGTCCGACTGAAAATCTCCCCGTCCGGCAGCGTGAAATCCCCGCCCCGGATCAGCTTGTCGATCACATAGTCGTCGGGGTAATTGCCGATGGATTTGCCTGCCGCCATATAGCTCCAGCCGAACAGCAGCGATGCCGCCATGCACACGGCGGTGCACCAGCCGATGAACCGCTGCCGGTCCTGCCGCCACAGGTAGACCAGCAGCCCCGTCACCGCCAGACACAGCCCCGCCGCCGCCACATAGATCCAGAACATATCCGGATACCGCTCCAGCCCCCACTTGAGCTTGCCGGTCTCCTCGTCCGGCGTCCAGCTCTTGGGCAGCAGTCCGATGAACACCACGAACGCCCCGGTCAGACCACCGGCCCAGCCCAGCGCCCGTCCCCATTCCACCGGCTGCTCCTCATCGAAGCAGGACAGGGTGGCGAGGATCAGCAGCAGCACCATCATATAGTACCACCGGGCGTAATACATCTGATTGAACAGCTGGAACAGGGCATTGAAACCCGGGATCACAGCACAGAAGAACAGCACCACCAGCATCCGCCGCAGCCAGTCCGTATGCCGCCGGGACTGGAAATAAGCGATCACGCCGGTGCAGCCGAATACGGGGATCCACGCCGACATGGACGACCATTTATTGTTGGCGTCCGGGAAGAAATTTGCCCGGGCAGGCAGCTCCGGCGGGAACAGGAAGCTGTGGAGAATGTCATACAGCCGCTGATTGGTGCCGTAAATGAGAAAGCCGAATCCCTCCAGATACTCGGTGGAGCGGCTGTTCTGAATGACGGAATAAAAGGAGGGCAGCAGCAATATCCCGGCGCCCGCCACCCCGATCAGGGCCTGCAGCCACAGGCCGAAAAAGCCCCGCACCCGATGCTCCCAGGCGCCGGATGAGGCCCGCACCACCCAATAGATCATCACGAAAAATGCCTGCCCGATGAAGAAATAATAGTTGGACAGGGCGCTCATGAGCACCGCCACGGCGAACAGCCCCCGGCGGCGCTCCTGCATCTGCTGCTCGATGCCCAGCAGCAGCAGCGGGAACCAGATCATCGCCTCATGGAAGTGGTTAAAGAACACATTATAGAGCGAAAACCCGGAGAACGCATACAGCATCCCCGCCAGCACCGCCATGCGGGGCTGCAAAAACCGCCGGGTATAGGCATAGGCGGTCAGGGAGGCGCACGCCATCTTCAGCGCCAGCAGGGGCGCCATCAGATAGGGCACCGCCGCCGACGGGAAGGGCAGCGTCAGCCAGAAAAAGGGGCTGCCCAGCAGATAAAAGGAATAGGAGCCGACAAAATTCGCCCCCAGATCCGTCAGCCAATTCCACCCGAACTGGCCGCTGCGCACCGCATCATGGGCCATCTGGTAAAAGGGGATCTGCTGGGCATTGAAATCCCCGTAATACGTAAAATACCCCCGGTCATAGATCACAAATGGCAGAAACAGCAGCACCGCCATCCCCAGCGTCCATAAAAACGCCCGGGACGCCATGCTTCTCTCCCGCGTCAAGCTCCGGCTCATGAGAACCCTCCTGTCCGAACAAAGATCACTGCTATTGTACCAGATTCCCGGGCAAAAGAAAAGTCCTATTTTCCGCGAGCCGTCCCACATTTGCCCGTCACCCCGTCCGGGACGCCGCATACTCTGTTAATGAGCGCAGACAAACCGGCCGGGGCGCAGACCGCCCGCCCGGCTTGCCCGGACGAGACAGAGGAGATGGAGAGACATGGAGCACACGCAGCCTTTATGCACCCTGAAGCCGGGAGAATCGGCGCTGGTGCAGACATTATATACGGCAGACGGTATGCGGCGGCGGCTGACGGACATCGGCTTGCTGCCCGGCAGCCGGGTCGACTGTGTCGGACGCAGCCCCGGCGGCGATCCGGCCGCCTACCGGATACGGGGCGCGATCATCGCCATCCGGGACGAGGACGCCCGGCTGGTGCAGGTGCGGCGGGAGGAGGACGATCAGCCATGGGTCTGACCGGACGATCGGTGGGACGGGGCGCGTTGGACACGGGGCTGACCGTCTGCCCCTGCCGGGGGGAACGGGTGCTGGCGCTGGCCGGCAACCCCAATGTGGGCAAAAGCACCGTATTCAACGGCCTGACCGGTCTGCACCAGCACACCGGCAACTGGCCGGGCAAGACCGTCTCCGGCGCCAAAGGCCGCTTCTCTGCCCATGGACAGGACTATCTGCTGGTGGATGTGCCCGGCACCTATTCGCTGGCCGCCCATTCCGCCGAGGAAGAGGTGGCGCGGGATTTCATCTGCTTCGGCGGCGCGGACGGAATCGTGGTGGTCTGCGACGCCACCTGTCTGGAGCGGAATCTGCGGCTGGTGCTGCAAATTCTCGAAACCGGGCTGCCCACGGTGGTCTGTATCAATCTGCTGGACGAGGCCCGGCGGCGGCACATCACGCTGGATCTGCCGGAGATCGCCCGGCGGCTGGGAACGCCGGTGTGCGGCACGGCCGCCCGGAAAAAGCGCAGCCTGCGCCGCCTGACGGACACCCTGTGCGGAATACATACAGCCGCCCGCTCCGCCCCGCCCGTGAGCTACGCTCCGGCGGTGGAACGGGCGCTGGCGGTGCTCACCCCCGCGGTGGAACCGTTCCTCCGGGGCGGGCTCAGCCCCCGGTTCGCCGCATTGCAGCTGTTGGCGGGGGAGCCGGAGATGCAGGCAGCGCTGAATGAATTCCTGGGGGTCTCGCTGGCGGAGGAGGCGTCCGTATGCCCGGCGCTGGCGGTGGCGCGGCGGCATCTGGAACAGGCGGGGCTGGTCGGCGCCGCCCTGTCGGACAGTCTGGCCGCCAGCGCCGATGCAGCCGCCCGGGCGATCTGCCGGGGCACGGTGACGACCCAGGCTGCGGCAGATGCCGCCGACCGACGGATCGACCGCATCGTCACCGGCCGGTGGGGCGGCTACCCGCTGATGGTGCTGCTGTTGTTGCTGGTATTTTGGCTCACCATCCGGGGCGCCAACGCCCCGTCAGAGCTGCTGGCCGCCTTGTTTGACCGAGGGCAGACGGCGCTGACCGCGCTGTGCCAGCGGGTCGGCGCGCCGGAATGGCTCCACGGGGCGCTGGTGCTGGGGGTCTACCGGGTGCTGGCGGCGGTGGTGGCGGTGATGCTGCCGCCCATGGCCATCTTCTTCCCGCTGTTCACCCTGTTGGAGGATGTGGGGTATCTCCCTCGGGTGGCCTACAATCTGGACCGCCCCTTCCATCGTTGCCGCGCCTGCGGCAAGCAGGCCCTGACCATGTGCATGGGCTTCGGATGCAACGCCGCCGGGGTGGTGGGCTGCCGGATCGTGGATTCCCCCCGGGAGCGGCTGCTGGCGATCCTCACCAACAGCTTCGTCCCCTGCAACGGGCGGTTTCCGACTCTGCTCACCCTGCTGACCCTGTTCTTTGTGGGCAGCGGCGCCGGAGGCAGCCTGCGGGCGGCAGCCCTGCTCACCGGGATCATTCTGCTGGGGGTGCTGATGACCCTCCTGATGACCCGGCTGCTGTCCGCCACGGTGCTGCGGGGCGTCCCCTCCTCCTTCACGCTGGAGCTGCCTCCCTACCGCCGCCCCCAGATCGGGCAGGTGCTGGTGCGCTCGGTGCTGGATCGCACCCTGTTCGTGCTGGGGCGGGCGGCGGCGGTGGCGGCCCCGGCAGGACTGCTCTTATGGCTGCTGGCAAACGTATCGGTGGGGGGCGCGCCCCTCCTGCCGCAGATCGCCGCCGCGCTCGACCCCCTCGGACGGGTGCTGGGGCTGGACGGGGTCATCCTGCTGGCGTTTATCCTGGGATTCCCGGCGAACGAGATCGTGCTGCCCATCGCCCTCATGGCCTACACCGCCACGGGCACGCTGCCGGAGCTGGGCGGCATGGAGCTGCTGCGCCAAACGTTGACGGCCCACGGCTGGACCGTCTGGACGGCCGGGTCGGCCGCGCTCCTGTGTCTGTTCCACTGGCCCTGCTCCACCACCCTGCTCACCATCCGCCGGGAAACCGGCAGCTGGCGTTGGACAGCTCTGGCCGCGGCGCTGCCCACGGCGGTGGGATTCCTGCTGTGCATGGGGGTGGAATGCCTGCACAGACTCGTTGGATAGTATATATTCCGGCCGATTATACGAACCGTATATTATCGACGGCGACAGAAAACCGCCCGGGTCATGCGACCCGGGCGGGTAATTTACTTAGTACATTGGAGTTCACCGTTTATATTCGATCGTGGATATTCCTACTCGAACTCAACTGTGCATTGGACTCACCATTTCTCCTTGGGGTGTATTTTGGTCGGGTTACTTCGTTAGTAAATCTTCGGACTCATTCCCTTCTGCATCAATTTTCTGTTGTGAAACGGGCGGATCGTCACTGACCATGGGAATCAGTCCTCCTTTTCTCCCATCTGCTTCATGGGTTTCTGGTTTCTTCCGTCTCTGTGATTACAGTATACCCCGTCGGGGAGCTTTTGTCCATTCGCAAAACCGCCAAGGAAAAAACGAAAATTTCAGTGAGGATACCACTTGAAATGGCCGGGGCATTTGTGCTATACTGGTGACTGTTGGGGTGTTCGGGAGCGGCGGCTTTCGACACCTTTTTTGTATACAACGGGAGGAGATCGGGATGAAGAAACCGTTTCGCTGGCGCAGTCTGCTGTGGTGTCTCATTCCGGCGGGGATCGCCGCCGGAATGTACTGGATACTGCCCCATTTCCCCCGATTCACGGAATACGCCGTGACTCGGGGGCTGTTCCGGGCGGTGTCCTACCCGGTGGAGTGGCTGCTGTCGCTGCTGCCCTTTTCGCTGACCGAATGGGTGGTGGTGCTGGGCATTCCGGCGGGACTGGGGCTGCTCATCCTGTGGATCGTGCGGCTCATCCGCCGCCCGAGACGCCGAGAACGGCTGGGACGGGGCTGCCGGGTGCTGGCGTGGGGGTTGTCTCTGGCGTGGCTGGTATTTATGGTGATGGACGGCGCCAATTTTTCCCGCCTGCCGCTGGCCACCCTCATGGAGCTGCCGGACCGGCAATATACGGCCCAGGAGCTGTACACCCTCACCGCCGATCTGGCGCAACAGGCGACGGATGCCCGAGCACAGCTGACGGAGGACGAAAACGGCTGCATGGTGCTGTCCCAGCCCCTCTCCCAGGCGCTGCGGCAGGGGGATGCCGGGTATGCCGTGCTGCGCCGGACCTATCCGTATCTCGTCACCGGCACCCGGCGGGTGAAAGCGGTGGCTCTTTCCCACCAGTGGTCATATACCGGCTACACGGGGGTCTACTGCCCCTGGCTGGGAGAGGCGAGCGTCAATGTGGACGTGCCCGACTGCGAGCTGATGCACACCGTCACCCACGAGCTGGCGCACACCATGGGCTTTGCCAAGGAGAACGAGTGCAATTTCCTCGGCTATCTGGCGTGTGCCGCCAGCGGACAGCCGGAGCAGGTCTATTCCGGAGCGCTGAGCGCCTATATCTATTGCAGCAATGCCCTGTATAAAGCGGACAAGACCCTGTGGAAACAGGCGTATACCCGGCTGAGCGCCGGCGTGCAGCGGGATCTGCAGCAGCGGCGGGACTACTGGAAACAGTTCCAGGGGCAGGTGATGGAATCCTCCCAAAAGGTGAACGACGGGTTCATCAAGGCCAACGGGGTGGAGAGCGGCGTCATCAGCTACGACGAGATGGTGGAGCTGCTGCTGCGGTATTATGACCGGGAAGGGCGGTTCGCCGCGGCAACGCCGGAAAAATAACAAAGCGGCCACCGATTTTTCACAGCTTGGACATATTTTTCTGACATACTACCAGTATGAGGTTGCAGAACCGAAGGAGGGGATCCCAATGGCGGAAGAAAAAACAATCCTGGTGGCGGACGACGAGGTGCGGATGCGCCGGGTGGTGCGGGACTATTTGCAGATTAAGGGCTATGCGGTGCTGGAGGCCGGCGACGGCATAGAGGCGCTGGAGATCCTGTCCCGCCGGGATGTCGATCTGGTGCTGCTGGACGTGA
>DJEF01000048.1:16089-16497 GCA_002431285.1 Ruminococcaceae bacterium UBA5905
CCGGTGATCATGCTCACCGCCCGCTCCGAGGAGGAGGACGAGCTGCAGGGGTTTCAGCTGGGGGTGGACGAGTATATCGCCAAGCCCTTTAGCCTGAAGGTGCTGCTGGCGCGCATCGAGGCGGTGCTGCGCCGGGGGCAGCCCCAGTCGGAAACGAAACAGGACAGCGCCCCCGGGCTGACGGTGGACACCGTCGGCCGGGTGGTGCGGGTGGACGGCAGGCCCGTGGAGCTGACCTATACGGAATATGAGCTGCTGCTCTATTTGATGACCAACGCGGGGGTAGCCCTGTCCCGGGATCGGATCCTGGACAGCGTGTGGCGGTTCGACTATGAGGGAGACGCCCGGACGGTGGACACCCATGTGAAAAAGCTGCGCAACAAGCTGGCCCCTTACGGCGGCTACATC
>DJEF01000048.1:16548-21054 GCA_002431285.1 Ruminococcaceae bacterium UBA5905
GGCATCGGCTATAAGTTCGACCCGAAAGCAGGAGGCGCGCTGTGACCCGCCCCCGCCTGCGCCGCTCGGTGGTGTGGAAGCTGTTTGCCAGCGTGGCGGGGTGCGTGGCGGCGGTGCTGGCCGCCGTGCTGCTGCTCAACACCTTTGCGCTGAAAAACTACTATGTGGGACGCAAGAAGCAGCAGGTGGTGCGGGCCTTCACCACCATCAACGCCGTGTGCGGCGACAGCACACGGCTGCAAAGCACCCTCACGGATTTACAGGATTCCGGGTCGGTGGCCACCCTTCTGTGGAGCGACCGGCAGGTGCTGTACAGCACCCTCAATGCCGACCGCTTTGTGATCCACGGCAACCGCAGCTATGCCCCCGGCACCTATGAAGTGGCCGTCACCGGAGAGGACGTCATCCTGGCCGACTCCCCGGTGGGAGAACAGGCGATTCTGCTGGTCGGCTCGCTGAGCAACGGCTGGCACATCTATCTTCGCTCCCCGGTGGCGGCGATCGAAGAGAGCGTGGCGGAGACCAATCGCTTTCTGCTGTTCGCCGGTGCGGGGGCGCTGCTGCTGGGGCTGCTGCTCACCTGGCTGGTGGCGCGCTCCTTCACCGATCCGCTGCGCCAGCTGTCGGCGCTGGCGGATCAGGTGGCGCAGCTGGATTTCAGCGGCCGCTATACCGGCAAGCAGCAGGACGAGATCGGGGCGCTGGGGGACAGCATCAACGCCATGTCGGCGGCGCTGGAATCCACCGTCACGGAACTGAAGAACGCCAATGCCCGCTTGCAGGCGGACATCCGCCAGCGGGAGGAGCTGGACAATTCCCGGCGGGCGTTCATCGCCAATGTGTCCCATGAGCTGAAAACCCCGCTGGCCCTCATCGGCACCTATGCGGAGGGTCTGCGGGAGGATATCGACGGCGGCGGCGAGAACCGGCAGTATTACTGCGGGGTCATCGAGGACGAGGCCCACCGGGTCACCCAGATGCTGCGGCGTATGACCATGCTCATGCAGCTGGAGGGGGGCGGCAGTCAGCTGGAGATCTGCCGTTTCGATGTCGCCGAGCTGATCGGCAATCTGCTGGAACGGGAGCGGGTGCGCTTTGCGGAAAAGGGCGCGACCGTGGAATGGGCGGCTTCCGGCGCTGTGGATGTGTACGCCGACCCATTCCTGATTGAAAATGTGCTGACCAACTATCTGTCCAACGCCCTCAACCACGTGACCCCCGGCGGGGTGGTGCGGACTGCCGTCACCCGCCCGTCGGCGCAGCGGGTGCGCGTTACGGTGTTCAATACCGGCGAGCCCATCCCTCCGGAGGAATTGTCCCGCATCTGGGAGAGCTTCTATAAGGTGGATAAGGCCCGCACCCGGGCCTACGGCGGCAGCGGCATCGGGCTGAGCGTGGTGGCTGCCATCATGAAGGCCCACGGAATGCCCTACGGTGTGGAAAACGCCGCCGACGGCGTAACGTTCTTTATCGAACTGGAGAGCCGCTGAAAACGCGCGCCGGAAATCCGGCCGCATCAAAACAACGCCGCGGCGCTATTGTGATTATACTGAACAGCCGGGCGATCCCCATTCGGGGGTCGCCCGGCTGCTGTTGTTTTCTCCGGTCGGATGCGGTAAATTCAGGCACGTTACCGGCTTATCGGCTATTTGCTTCTGCGCAGGAGCTTGCCGGCCGACACCGCCGCGCCCACCAGCATGATCCCGCACCACATACTGACGATGCCGCCCCATCCCAGCCGGGCCACGCTGCCGGAAAACACCACATTCGCCAGCGACGCCATGGCGTAACCGGCCGCGTCGATCACCCCGTTGGCGCTGGAGACCTTGCCGCTTCTGGCAAGGCTGGGGATATAGGCGCTCCACACAATGCTGGAGGCCGCGGCCGCCGCCATTTTGGCGACGATCAGCATAGCCACATTGAAAATGGGCATCGCCGTGAACCGCACCCCGACAAAGAACACCGCCGAGAGAATATACATGACCAGCGCGAGCTTGACCCCGTTGTGGATGAATTTCTCATAGATCAGCAGCGTGATGAACGGGGTGAACAGGGTCGTCAGCGATACGACCGAATAGACCGTCGCCGCCGCCTCGGCCGAAAACCCCAGATGCTCGGTGGTATAGGTGGGGATCCAGAAGGTGATGGAGGAACCGGCGATCTCCCCGATGGCGCTGATGAACATATAAAACAGAAAATCCTCCAGCTTGAAAACGCCGAGGATGCCGGCCAGCACACCCGCTTCTTTTTTCGGGGTGAAGCAAATCTCCCCGCGCTTTTCCAGCACCGTCATCACCGCGACCGACGCCACGGTGATGCACACCGACAGGATACCCGTCGCTATGAATACCGCCCGCCACGCCAACACGATGGACAACAGGCTTGCGATGAACGGCCCGGCGAATCCGGCCATACTGAACAGCGTGCAGATCATTCGGGCGTGCACCGGGGCCGTGTTTTCGGATATCACTTTCATCAGCGGCCCCCGCAGCATGGACAGCCCGAAGCCGATCAGCGCAAAGGCCGTGAAATGGACCGTCCGGCTGTCGACCAGCGGCACTGCAAAGGTGCTCAGGCTGCTGACCCCAAGCCCCATGATGATCATGTATTTCGGGTGCACCCGATCGCCGATGAATCCGTTGATCAGCTGCCCCACAGCGTAGAAAATAAAGCAGACCGACGAGAGCAGCCCCGTATATTCCTTTGTAAAAAAAGCCTCCTTGATCATCTCCGGCGTGGACACGCTGAGGATGTTTCTGGTGACATAGCTCGCCAGATAGGTGGCAATACACAGGGAGCCGATGCGCCAGGCACTTTGCATCTTTTTTTCCATCTTCTTCACCCCTTTACGGCAACCCGAATGCCGTTTTCTTCGTAGAGCGCTTTCAGATCCTCCGAAAGCCCGGAATCGGTCACGAGGGTGAGCCGCGTGCTCATGGGCGCCAGTCTGTACAGGGCGGTTTTTTCAAATTTATCGCTGTCGGCCAGCACAAACACCTCGTCGGCACTGTCCAGCATCTGCCGCTCCACCGTCATAAGGACCTCGCCGCAATCGGTGATGCCGTTTTTCAAGGAAACGGCCGCCGGCATGATAAACGCCTTGTCGAAATGCAGCATTTTATAGGTTTCCAGCGCCGTCATGCCGCAAAAGGCCTGCTCATCCGGCAAAAACACACCGCCGACAAGGATGATCTTGAATCCGGCCTTTCCCTGCAGGCGCTCAAACACATCCAGCGAATGGGTGACGACCGTCAGCTTGTTAAAACGCAGCCGCAAGACCTCGGCAAATTCCGCCGCCGTGCTGCCCGTGTCGATGGCGATGATGTCTCCATCCTTTATAAAATCGCAGGCCGCCTCGGAGACCACCCGCTTCTCCTCGCGGTTCACGCCGATCCGATCCTGCAGCGACAGCCGCTCCACGCTGCTCACCGGCACAACCGCGCCGCCGTGCACCCGCACCAGCCGGTTCTCCTCTTCCAGCGCCAGAAAATCCCGCCGCACCGTTTCCACCGAGACATCCAGCTCCCGACTGATCTGCGCCGTCGTGACCGCGCCGCTTTTCTTGAGCCGCTCGCATATATACGACATCCGCTCATTTGCAAACATTTCCAACCAACTCCAATCAAATGCATAATACTCCACAAATCCGGTAATGTCAACCGATATTTTCATTTTTTTGCAGTATAGGGAACGGCTTGCAAAAAAACTGTTCCACGCAACCTTGTTGTGCACTAAGCCCGCGCGGCGGGACAGGCCGCGCGGGCTTAGTGCGTTGAACGGTGCCGTATGTGAGTTTGGACAGAAATCGCCATAGGTGCACCGGAGGTGGGTGGCCGGTATCGGCGGAAAAGTTTGACCGGGCGAACAAGCTGTGCAAACCCGTTTTGAGCGGCCAGTAGGGGAATTATCGCCATAATGCAGCGATCCAATGCGCGCGGAACCCGCTGTGGTCGGACTGGAGGGATGCAGAGCCCGGAGGGGCGCGGCCAGACCGAAGGAGGGTGGCCAAGACAGGTGCGTCGCCACCGAGCAAGATAGCCACGAGTATCGCAACCGGTGAGAGCGTGACGCGCCGCGCAGATCACACATAGGACACGGGCTGTGCGGCAGGCGGGCGCGAACGACAGGTGAACGAAATACGGACGACGTGAACAATGGAACCAACGGGCAGTACGGGCGATGTAAACAGCGCGTAGACGGGCGGATAGGTGCGCAGGACAGGCGCATCGCCGCCGGGCGAGTTAGCCACGGGTATCGCAACCGGTGAGAGCGTGACGCGCCGCGCAGATCACACATAGGACATGGGCTGTGCAGCAGGCGGGCGCGAACGACAGGTGAACGAAATACGGACGGCGTGAACCACGGAACCAACGGGCAGTACGGGCGATGTAAACAGTACGTAGACGGGCAGGTAGGTGCGCAGGACAGGTGCGTCGCCGCCGAGCAAGATAGCCACGGGTATCGCAACCGGCGAGAGCGTGATGCGCCGCGCAGATCACACATAGG
>DJEF01000048.1:21150-26030 GCA_002431285.1 Ruminococcaceae bacterium UBA5905
GACAGGTGAACGAAATACGGACGGCGTGAACCACGGAACCAACGGGTAAACAAATACGGGCGACAAGGACAGGTGCCGACTATGCGAACGGCGCGGACAGCGGCAACGTGACCGGCGATTGCGCAAGGAGATCGCAGTCGAGCGAAGAAGTTCCCGTCCGGTGAGGAGTATGCGGTCCGGCGAGAGACGCTATGGCAAAACAGTGGGATGCGGCGGCACGACAGTGACGCGGTGGGTTAACAACGGGATAGAGTAATGATATTGATGCGAATGAACAGCGGTGCAGCCGGAAGAACAGCGGAGCAGCTGGAAGAACAGTGGGGCAGCCGGGAAACAGTGCTACAACGGGTAAGAAGAGGATGCCGGTAGTGAAGGCAACGATAACCACCGCCATTATCAAAAAAAGGCCGCGGAGAACCATCCCCGGCGGGCGACGAAAAAAGGCGGCGTGTTTTCACACGCCGCCCTTTTTAGACAGGTCTTACTATGCACTTTGTGCGCCATGTATCACGGGAACAAACGCGTATGTTTTACCGCGCCTTTTTCCGCAACACCGTGAGCGTCACCGCCGCGCCGCTGACAATCACCAGCACGATCACACACAGATACCAGACATTGTTCTCGCCGGTCTTGGGCGTGTCGGGCTTCGGTGTGGGCGTATTGTCGGTCAGAGCGGGAATCTCGGTGACATCCGCTCTCTCGTCGCAATTCAGGCAGTGGTGGGACTTGGAACCGGCCTTGCCCACCGTGGCCTCTACATCGACGGTCCACTCGGTGCTGAACTTATGGCCCTCAGCCTTAATGACCTCGGTTTTCTGCACTTCGCCGCAGCGAGAGCACTTGTACACTTTCTCGCCATCCACGGTGCAGGTGGCCGGCTTGGTCACTTCAACCGTTTCCTCGTTATGACCCAGAGCGTCGATCTCCACGGTCTTGGTGTCATTGCACACGGAGCAGACGAGTTTCTTCTCACCCTTTTCGGTGCAGGTGGCGGGTTTCGTCACCGTCTCGGTATAGGTGTGCTCGCCGGTGGCCGGGATAATCCAGCTATCCTTAGCGATTACATTCTCGCCCTTCGCATCTCTGAAATACTTTTGGCAGCGAGAGCAGCTGTAATACTCGGTATTACCGGCCGCCACACAGGTCGCCGCTTTCGCCGGGGTCTTGGTCATGTCATGACCCTGAGCGGGAATCTCCACCGTCTCGGTATGGTTGCACACCTTACAGGTGAGCTTCTTCTCGCCCTTTTCGGTGCAGCTGGGCTGTTTCGTCACCGTCTCGGTATAGGTGTGCTCGCCGGTGGCCGGGATGACCCAGCTATCCTTGGCAATCTCATTCGCGCCATTGGCATCTCTGAAATACTTATTGCAGCGAGAGCAGGTATAGTACGCAGAGTTGCCGGCTGCACCGCAGGTGGCCGCATTCGCCGGGGTCAAGGTCGTCTCGTGACCCAAAGCGGGGGTCTCCACGGTCTTGGTGTCGTTGCACACCTTACAGGTCAGTTTCTTCTCGCCCTTTTCGGTGCAGGTGGCCTTCTTCGTCTCCACCTCATCATAGTCGTGGTTGCCGGTGGCCGGGATGACCCAGCTATCCTTGGCAATCTCTTTCTCGCCCTTTGCATCGCTGAAATACTTATTGCAGCGAGAGCAGGTATAATACGCAGAGTTGCCAGGTGCGCCACAGGTGGCAGCATTCTCCGGGTGGTGGGTCATTTCATGACCCAGCGCCGGAATCGGCTCCGTCTTAGTGTCCTGACACTTCGAGCAGGTGTAGGTTCTTACACCATCTGCGGTGCAAGTGGCCTCGGTGGTTACTTTTCCCTCTCCCCAATCGTGCTCGCACGGAGCGGGGGTGACGGTGGTCTTAACAGATGCTTCAACCGGTCCAATAGGAGCGCTATTCGTTCCAAACCTCACAGAAATAGTCACGGTCCGCGGCTCGGTAGATTCTGCAATTGCCTTGAGCACGATTTTCCAAGCCTGACCGCTAAAATCGTGTGCTACATTAAACATAACGGCACCATTTCCCTTTGCCAGGTCGAATGGCGATCTGTTATAGTTCGGCTGATCAGCCTGTAAGAATTCACCGGAAACCAATTCAAAATAGGTTTTATCGTACGTAATAGTAACACCGGCAAGTTTCTGAGCGGTACAGTCCTCGCCGCTCACGGACACAATATAGGTGACACTATCTCCTACGGCCACTGTATCTGCCGATGCATCAATCGTTGTCACAAAATTAGCATCAGCGGCCATCGCAGGAACAACCATCAACAAGAGCACCAATGCACTTGTCAACAGAGAAATTACTCTCTTCATCAATACATACCTCCTCCGAAATTAAGATAGAGGATATTCCTCTCCACCGAAAATCACATACATCAGCAGATAGTCAACATCGCCTTCATCAACTACGTCATTTCCATCAAAATCACAAGACTGATTAACCGGATACTCGTCTGCACCGAAAATGATGTACATCAGCAGATAGTCAACATCTTCTTCGTCGACCACGCCGTCACCGTTCAAATCGCCCTTGATCACTTGACCGGTGGGGGGAATCTCTTCCTTCTTCGTAGCGCCGCAATCCGGGCAGGTATATTTCTTCTCGCCCGGCTCGGTCTCCGTAGGCTCGGTGGTCACTACGCCCTCGTCCCAGTTGTGATCTTTCGTCTCGGTCTCGTTGCAGGCAGAGCAGGTACGCGTATGCTGATCCTTGCCCTCAACAGGCGTCCAATCGCTCCAAGAGTGATGGCCGGGGGCCTCGATAATCCACTCATTCTCCCCGTACTCTTCCTCACCCGCTGCATCCTTAAAGACTTTGTGGCAGACAGAGCAGGTGTAGTACTCAAGGTTACCATTCTCCAGACAGGTGGCATCCTTTGCCTCCGTCCTGGTCATCTTGTGACCCAGAGCATCCACCGTCACAGTCTCGATCATGCCGCATCTGGTGCAGGTGCGGGTCTTTTTGCCGGGGGTGGTGCAGGTGGCGTCTGTTTCCACCGTCCACTCACCGTCATGGCCGTCCTTACAGCCGCTGATATCGCCATAGGGGAAGTCGTTATCGCCGTCGCCCGTGGCGGGAATCGTTTCCGTCTTGGTCGCTTCGCACAGGGTGCAGGTATAGGTCTTCAAACCCGCCGCAGTCTCCGTAGGCTCGGTGGTCACTACGCCCTCATTCCAGGTGTGCGGCTCCGTCTCGGTCGCCTCGTGGCAAACGGTGCAGGTGTGCGTATGATTGCTCTCATCCGCAGACTTCCACGCGCCATAGGTGTGCTCACCGGTGGCCGGGGTGACCCAACTGCCATCCTCAATCGCGTTTTTGCCCTCTGCGTCTCTGAAATGCTTGCCGCAGACAGAGCAGGTGTAATACGCGTCGTTACCCGCCTCTACGCAGGTAGCGGCTTTCGCTTCGGTCTTGGTCAGCTTATGGCCCTCAGCCTTGATGACCCAGCTGTCCTCTTCGATCTCGTTCTTGCCCTCTGCATCGCTGAAATGCTTGCCGCAGACAGAGCAGGTGTAATACGCGTCGTTGCCCGCCTCTTCGCAGGTGGCCACTTTCGCCTCGGTCTTGGTCAGGTCGTGACCCTTGGCCTCAATGACCCAACTGTTCTCCGCGATCTCGTTCTTGCCCTCCGCATCGTCAAAGTGCTTGCCGCAGGCAGAGCAGGTATAGTACTCGATGTTACCATTCTCTTCACAGGTAGCAGCCTTTGCCTCGGTCTTGGTCAGCTTATGAGCGGCCGGGATCGTCTCGGTCTCGACCTTTTTGCACTTGGCGCAGGTACGCGTCCGCTCGCCGGGGGTGGTGCAGTCGGCTTCTTTCGTCACTTCCCACTCGCCCCAGGTGTGCTTGCCGTCCTTACATTCGCTGATCTGGCCAAAATCGAAGTCGTTATCGCCGTCACCCGTGGCGGGGATCGTCTCCGTCCTGGTGCCTTTGCACACCGTACAGGTGTAGGTCTTCTCGCCCGGCTTGGTCTCCGTCGCCGGAGTGGTCACTTCACCCTCATCCCAAGTGTGCGCTTCCGTTTTGGTGGCTTCATGACAAACGGTGCAGCTGTGCGCGTGATTCTCCACGTCCACGTATGTCCACTGGTCGTCATAGGTATGCTCACCGGTGGCCGGGGTGGTCAAGTCTTTTTCTTCGATCTCGTGCTCAGCCTTCTCATCGCTGAAATACTTGCCGCAGACGGAGCAGGTATAGTACTCGATGTTACCGGCTTTACCGCAGGTAGCAGCAACCGCCTCGGTCTTGGTCAGCTTATGAGCGGCCGGGATTGTTTCGGTCTCGACCTTTTGGCACCGAGTGCAGGTATGTTTCCGCTCGCCAGTGGCGGTGCAGGTGGCATCTACCGTCACTTCCCACTCGCCCCAGTCATGGCCGTCCTTACAGCCGCTTATGTTGCCGAAAGAAACATCGTTATCCCCGGCTTCACCGTCAAAGGGAAATTGATTGTCCGACTCCTCGGGAGCTTCCTCGGCCAACACGCCCAACGGCATGGCCATGCACAGCATCACCAACGCCAAGAGCAAGGCAAAGAGTCTCTTCTTCATAACTTGGCTTCCTTTCCGTCGAATTTTTGCCGATCCGCCTGAACCGGCGGAGAAAAAAACCGGTGACTCATCCTCGGAGCGACCGAAAACCACCGCCGCACACGACAAAGAGACACACTCTGTAAGGAATTATAGCACAGGGTTTCGTCCTTTTCAATAGCTTTTTCCCTAACCGAATGCGATTTTTGACTTATTCCGAAAAACGCATCCATGTGTAGTGCTATTTGCACAAATTCTCCCCCGACCCGTGCAAGACCCGGCCGAAACCGCGCCGGGCGGGTGTGGCTCAGCCCAGGATCGCCTGCCGCAGCGCGGCGGCGTCGG
>DJEF01000048.1:26087-36903 GCA_002431285.1 Ruminococcaceae bacterium UBA5905
CCCCCGCCTGCTCCAGCACACGCCGCTCCCGGAAGCCCCAGTCCACCCCCAGACAGGGCAGACCGGCATTCTGCGCCGTCTGCACATCCACATCGGAATCCCCGACAAATACCGCCCGCTCCGGCGGAATCTTCAGCGTCTCCAACACCGCTCGCACCGCATCCGGCGCAGGCTTCATACGGATGCCGTCCCGCTGCCCCACCGCCACATCGAACTGCCCGGGGAAATAGCGCCGACACAGCGCCTGCACCCCGTAATCCGCCTTGTTGGACACCACGGCGGTGCGCACCCCCGCCTGCCGCAGCGCCGTCAGCAGCTCCGGTATCCCCGGATAGGGGCCGGTGTGGTCGGCGCAATGGGCCGCATAAAATTCATTGAACGCCGCCAGCGTATCCTCCACCGTAGCCGGAGGTGTTCCGGGCGGCACCGCCCGCTCCACCAGCCGCCGGATGCCGTTGCCCACCATCCGGCGCACCTCATCCTCCGTATGGAGCGGCATCCCCTGCGCCGCCATGGCCGCATTGGTGGCCAGCGTCAGGTCCTCCAGCGTATTGAGGATCGTCCCGTCCATGTCGAATATTGCCAGCGCATAGTTCAATTTCGTCACAACTCCTTATCCCAAATCACGGTAACCGCAACATACGGTCGAGTATACCACAAAGCCCCCGTTTTGGCAAGGCTGCCGCGCCCCCGAGACCGAAACCGAGCAGCGTCCGTCCGGAAGATCGACAAATTTTCTTGAAATCTCCGCCGCCCTGTGTTACACTGGGGTCAGCTCCCATGCGGCGCACGCCGCAGGACGCACAACAGAGCCAAAGGAGAACGCCATGGATCGCCAACGAAAAAACCGCATCGTCTATTTGGACGTGCTGCGGTGTCTCGCCTGTCTGGCGGTGGTGCTGCTGCACAGCAGCTCCGCCTATGCCACCTATCCGTTCGGGACCGCCGATTTTTACGCCGGGCACATCTTCGATTCCCTGTCCCGGTTCGCCGTGCCGGTATTCGTGATGGTATCGGGGGCGCTGATGCTGGACGAGGGCCGGGAAACCGGCGGCAAAAAGCTCCTGAGCCGTTTCGTTCGGCTGGGGATATTCTACGTATTCTGGAGCGTGGCCTACGGGGTGCTGTTCAAGCTGGTGATCCCGCTGCTGAAGCACCAGAAGCTCTCCGTTTCCTCCCTGCTGGGGGCGCTGATCAACGGGCACTATCATCTCTGGTTCATCCCCATGATCCTCGGCCTGTACGCCATCACTCCGCTGCTGCGTCTGTGGGTCAAGCGGGAAAATCTCCGGTATGTGCGGTATTTCCTGCTGCTGGCGTTTATCTTTGCCTATCTGATTCCCCGGATCCTGGAGGTGGCCGGTCTGTTCGACAGCCGGGTCGGCTCCGTCAAGCTGTTTGACAATCTGGGATTTCAGTATGTGGGAGGCTATACTTCCTATTATATTCTGGGGTGGTATCTCCACACGGTGCCGGTCAAAAAGACCGGGTGGCTGGTGGGCGCGGGGCTGGTCGGGCTGGGAGTCACGGTATTCGGCACCATGCTGCTGTCGGCGTGTCTGGGGAAAACCTACCTGTTCTACGACAATCTGTCGCTGCACACGCTGGCGGTCTCCGTGGCGGTCTTCTGTCTGGTGAAAAACCGGTATGCCGGATGCACCGGAGAGGAGCCGGGCGCATTCCTCCGGGCCGTGTATTTCGTGACGGACAACAGTCTGGGCGTGTACGCCGTCCATGCGGTCGTGCTGGCGGTGGCGCGGACGGTGCTGAACGCGCTGGGAATCACAGGGTTCGCGGACGTGCTGCTGGCATTCCTCATCGCCGTCCCGGTGTCGCTGGCGATCTCCTGGGTGGGTAAAAAAATCCCCGGCATCCGCCGGGTGTTCTGACCGTCAGACAAACCAATCCGAGCACAAACGTTTTTCGGCCGGGTGCAAAAAGAGTGCGTATCGTCGGTCTAAGAACGGAGCCATACTGTTTGATGAGAAAAACCAAGCGGGAGAATATTCTGTTCCGGGAACGGCTGTATCCCGACGGCTTTGTCTAACCATTCTTTTCACGATCGGAGGTATCTCCCATGCGGAAAACCCGCGTCAGCATCCACTGGTGCCTGATGATCGCCATGGCGATCGTTCTGGGCCTTATGGGCATATATACGCTGGACAGCAGCCGGGGGCTGGCCATCGGCCTGCTGATCGCCGCCGGGGTCATCGCCGTCGGCTATGCCGTCGTATTCCCGGTGTGGTACCGATTCACCGACGAGGGGATCACGGTGGGGTACTGTTTCGGCTATCAACCGTTCCTGCGGTGGGAATCCATCGAAAAGCTGGAGCTGCGGGGAGCACAGGACGCCCCCGCCAGCCTGTCCGCCCGACAGAAATACCGGCTGCCCACCCGCCGGGGGGAATACGAGATCGGCTATTTCCCCACCCGCTGCCGCCTGTACCGCACCGCCAACATCCCCTGCACCCCGGAGATCGAGGGCTGGATCGAGCGATACCGCCCCCGCAACCGTCCCCCGCACCGCTCGTGAATGGCCGGATGAGAAAATCGACGATTTTTTCCAAAAGCAATTGACAAGCCGCGGGGGTTGTGCTAAAATCATTCCGTTAATGAGCAAAGGCGTTCATTCACGGCAGAAGTCCCTTCTGCGGTGGGTGGACGCTTTCTCTTTTGGTGGCAGAAAGGATGGAGAGAGTATGGTGCGGGAAGGTCAGGTGCGGATCCCCTCGGGATGCGCCATCGCCGCCGTCATCTCCCGGGACGGACGGAAAATGAACGGGCAGGCCATCATCGACAGCATGGTGCCTATGCACGAGCGCTCCAACGGACTGGGGGGCGGCTTCGCCGCCTACGGCATTTATCCGGAGTATAGGGAGCTGTATGCCCTGCACATCTTCTATGACGACAACAGTGCCCGCACGGAATGCGAGGCGCTGCTGAAGGATCGGTTTGAAATCGTCAAGGCAGAGAATATTCCCATCCGGAAAATCCCGGAGATCACCGATGTGCCCCTCATCTGGCGGTATTTCGTGGCGCCGCTGTCATCCATCCTGTCCCGGCTCCAGCTGGACGAGCGGGAATATATGGCGCGCACCGTTATGCACATCAACAGCAAGCTGCGGGGCGCCTATGTATTCTCCAGCGGCAAGGATATGGGCGTATTCAAGGCGGTGGGTTATCCGGAGGATGTGGGACGGTTCTATCGGCTGGAGGAATACGAGGGCTATTCCTGGACCGCCCACGGGCGGTATCCCACCAATACTCCCGGCTGGTGGGGCGGAGCGCATCCCTTTGCCCTGTTGGAATATTCGGTGGTGCATAACGGAGAAATCTCCTCCTACGACGCCAACCGCCGCTGCATCGAGATGTACGGCTATCGCTGCACACTGCAAACGGACACCGAGGCGATCACCTATATCGCTGACTATCTGCTGCGGCGGCAGGGGCTGACGCTGGAGGAGACCGCCGCGGTCATCGCCGCCCCCTTCTGGAGCACCATCGAGGGCAAGCCGCCGGAGGAGGCCGCCCGGCTCGCCTATCTGCGCACCGTCTATGCCAGTCTGCTGGTGACCGGTCCCTTTTCCATCATTCTGGGCTTTCACGGCGGGCTGATGGCGCTCAACGACCGGCTGAAGCTCCGCTCCATGGTGATGGCGGAAAAGGACGACCGGGTATTCATCGCCAGCGAGGAGGCCGCCATCCGCGCCATGGAGCCGGAGGCGGAACACATCTACGCCCCGGGCGGCGGCGAACCGATCATCGTCCGGGTGAAAGAGGGGGCGTACTGATATGGGCATTTCCTATTTACCGCCGGAGTTCGAGGTGGTGCGCCGCCCCGACCGGTGCACCGGCTGCCGCATCTGCGTGCAGCAATGCGCCTACGGAGTCCACGGCTTTGATGAAAAAACCGGACAGCTGACCATCGACGAGAGCCGGTGCGTCGACTGTCAGCGGTGCGTGTCCTTTTGCCCCACCCACGCGCTGAAAATCGTGAAAAACGACTGCACCCTGCGGGATAACGCCAACTGGGGCGCCGATACCGTCCGGGAAATTTACAAGCAGGCAGATACCGGCGGCGTGCTGCTGTCCTCCATGGGCAGCCCCCGCTCTCTGCCGGTCTATTGGGATCGGCTGCTCATCAACGCCTCCCAGGTCACCAATCCGCCCATCGACCCCCTGCGGGAGCCCATGGAGACCCGGGTGTTTCTGGGCAAAAAGCCCCAATCCGTGCAGCGGGACGGGGACGGGAACATTCTTCCCGTTCTGCCGCCTCAGCTGGAGCTGTCCATGCCCCTGCTTTTCTCCGCGATGAGCTACGGCTCCATCAGCTATAACGCCCACGAAAGTCTGGCGCGGGCTGCCCGGGAGCTGGGCATCTGCTATAACACCGGCGAGGGCGGGCTGCACGAGGATTTTTATGTCTACGGGGAAAACACCGTGGTGCAGGTGGCATCGGGGCGTTTCGGCGTCCACGAGCGGTATCTCAACGCCGGCGCCGCCATCGAGATCAAGATGGGACAGGGCGCCAAGCCGGGCATTGGCGGTCACCTGCCGGGCGCCAAAATCGTAGGGGACGTGTCCCGCACCCGCATGATTCCGGAGGGCAGCGACGCCATCTCCCCGGCGCCCCATCACGACATTTATTCCATCGAGGACCTGCATCAGCTGGTGTATTCGCTGAAGGAGGTCACCGGCTACCGCAAGCCGGTCATCGTCAAGGTGGCAGCGGTGCACAACATTGCCGCCATCGCCAGCGGCATCGCCCGCAGCGGGGCGGACATCATCGCCATCGACGGATTCCGAGGCGGCACGGGCGCCGCCCCCACCCGTATCCGGGACAATGTGGGCATCCCCATTGAGCTGGCGCTGGCGGCGGTGGATCAGCGACTGCGGGATGAGGGCATCCGCAATGAGGTCTCTCTCATCGTCGGGGGCAGCATCCGCTCCGCCTCCGATGTGGTCAAGGCGATCGCCCTGGGCGCCGATGCCTGCTATGTGGCGACGGCGGCGCTGCTGGCGCTGGGCTGTCACCTGTGCCGTTCCTGCCAGAGCGGCAAATGCAGCTGGGGCATCGCCACCCAGCGCCCGGAGCTGGTCAAGCGGCTGGACCCCGTGGAGGGCGCCGCACGGCTGTGCCATCTGATGACCGCCTGGCAGCATGAGATCAAAGAGCTGATGGGCGGCATGGGGATCAACTCCATTGAGGCGCTGCGGGGCAACCGACTGATGCTGCGGGGCGTGGGCCTGAACGAGAAGGAGCTGTCCATTCTCGGCGTCGCCCACGCCGGAGAATGAACCGCACGTCAAGAAAAACGTAGAAAAACGGCAAAGGGTGTGTTATACTATGATCGTCATTGATGCCGCCGGCGCGGAATATTCCACGCTCAATGCCCGCTTGCGGGAGGCGACGGAGCCTTGCCGCCTGACCGGCTGCCGGGGACAGCGGTATATCGCCGCCGGGATGAGCACCGCCACGGTGGAGATCGAGGGCGTCCCCGGCAACGCGCTGGGCGCTTATCTCGCCGGCGCTGCCATCACCGTCCGGGGCAATGCCCAGGATGCCGTGGGGGATACCATGAACGACGGCGTCATCGTCATCCACGGCAGTGTGGGGGACGCCGCCGGCTACGCCATGCGGGGCGGCGCCATCTATGTGCAGGGCAACGCCGGATACCGGGCGGGCATTCATATGAAAGAATACGGGGAGAAGCAGCCGGTGCTGGTCATCGGCGGGCGGGCAGGCAGCTTTTTGGGGGAATACCAGGCCGGCGGCCGTATTCTGGTGCTGGGGCTGCACGCCGACGGCAAGCCCATTGTGGGCAACTTCCCCTGCACCGGGATGCACGGCGGCAAGATGTTCCTGCGAGGACACGCGGCGGGGGTCAAATTCCCCGACCGCACGGTGGTGGCTCCCGCCGCCCCGGAGGATCGGGCGGAGCTGGCCCCTCTCATCGAGCGGTTCTGCGCCCTGTTCGGGTATGATCCCCGCCCGCTACTGGCGGCGGAATATACCGTGGTGACCCCCGACAGCCATAACCCCTACAAGCAAATGTATGTATCCAACTGACAGAAAGGATGCACAGCCATGAAATACACCAAAGAGGAAGTTCTCCAGTATGTGGCGGAGGAGGATGTGAAATTCATCCGTATGGCCTTCTGCGACATCACCGGCAAGCCGAAAAACGTCTCCGTCATGCCTCAGGAGCTGGAGCGGGCTTTCCGAGACGGCATCGCCATCGACGCTTCCGCCGTGGCGGGCTTCGGCGGGGAGGTCCATTCCGACCTGCTGCTGCACCCTGACCCCTCCACCCTGTCCCTGCTGCCCTGGCGGCCGGATCACGGCAAGGTGGTGCGGATGTTCTGCGCCGTGACCCATCCCGACGGCACCCCCTGCGCCGCCGATACCCGCACCCTGCTGCAACAGGCGGTGGAGGAGGCCCGGCAGGCGGGGCTGACGTTCGCTTTCGGCTCCGAGATGGAGTTTTATCTCTTCAAGCGGGACGAGGAGGGCGAGCCCACCCGCATCCCCTATGACCGGGCAGGCTATATGGACATCGCCCCGGAGGACAAGGGAGAGAATGTGCGCCGGGAAATCTGCCTGACGCTGGAGCAGATGGGCATTCTGCCGGAAAGCTCCCACCATGAGGAGGGACCCGGGCAGAACGAGATTGATTTCCGCTATTCCGACCCGCTGACGGCGGCGGACAATGCGGTGGCTTTCCGCACGGTGGTGAACACCATCGCCGCCCGCAACGGACTGTGGGCGGACTTCTCCCCCAAGCCGCTGGAGGATCAGCCCGGCAACGGAATGCACATCAATTTCTCCGTGCAGAATGCCGGGGAGGACATCATGCCCCACGTGATTGCCGGGATCCTGCGGCACATCCCCGAAATGACGGTGTTTCTCAACACCACCGAGGGCTCCTACCGCCGCTTCGGCAGCAACAAAGCGCCCCGCTACATCTCCTGGTCCCACGAGAACCGCTCCCAGCTCATCCGCATCCCCGCCGCCACCGGCGAATACCGCCGGGCGGAGCTGCGCTCCCCCGATCCGCTGTGCAATCCCTATCTGGCCTTCACGCTGCTCATCCGGGCGGGGCTGGATGGGGTGCGGCAGCAGCTGGCGCTGCCGCCGGCGGCAGACGTGAATCTTTACACCGCCTCCGCCGACACCGCCGCCGGATTCCGCACCCTGCCCGGCAGCCTGCCCCAGGCGAAAACGGAGGCGCGGGACAGCCGGTTCATTGCCGCCTGTCTGTCGCAGACGGTCGTCGACTTCTATACGAAATAACCGCCGCCAGATCACCGGAAAGGGGGGTGAACCATGGGCCTGCCGGAACACCGATACAGCGTCCTCATCGTGTCGGCCTCGGAAAAATTCAACGATTCTCTGCGTCGTCTGCTGCCGGAGGGCCGATACACCCCCGTCGTCACCGCCGCGGACGCCTCCGGCGCCCGGCGCAGACTGCTGGAGGAGCGCTACGATCTGGTGATCGTCAGCACCCCCCTGCCGGACGATTTCGGCACCCGGCTGGCGCTGGATGTATGCGATTCCTCCGGCACCGGCGTGCTGCTGCTGGTGGGGGCGGAGCACTATCCGGATGTGAACGCCCGGGTCTCGCCCTACGGCGTGCTGGTCCTGTCCAAGCCCACCTCCGCCCAGCTGCTGAACCAGTCGCTGCTGCTCCTGTGCGGCACCCGGGAGCGGCTGCGCCGCATGGAGCAGAAGGCCGCCTCCATCGAAGAAAAGATGGAGGAGATTCGTCTGGTCAACCGGGCCAAATGGCTACTCATCGAGCAGCTGAAAATGACCGAGCAGGACGCCCACCGCTATATCGAAAAACAGGCCATGGATCGCTGCGTGACCAAACGGGTCATCGCAGAGCAGATATTGTCCACCTACAAACAATGAAAGAGGGAAAACACATGACAAAGTACATTTTCGTCACCGGAGGCGTGGTATCCGGGCTGGGCAAGGGCATCACGGCGGCCTCTCTGGGGCGGCTGCTGAAATGCCGGGGTCTGAAAGTGGCAGCGCAAAAGCTGGACCCCTACATCAACGTGGATCCCGGCACCATGAGCCCCTATCAGCACGGCGAGGTCTATGTCACCGAGGACGGCGCCGAGACCGACCTGGATTTGGGGCACTATGAGCGGTTCATCGACGAGGACCTGAACCGCTATTCCAACCTGACCACCGGCAAGGTGTACTGGAATGTGCTGAACAAGGAGCGCCGGGGAGAATATCTGGGCTCCACCGTGCAGGTTATCCCCCATATCACCAACGAGATCAAGGATTTCGTCTACCGGGTGGGCAAGCAGACCGATGCCGATGTGGTGATCACCGAGATCGGCGGCACCATCGGCGATATCGAGTCCCAGCCCTTTCTGGAGGCGGTGCGGCAGATCTCGCTGGAGGTGGGCCGGGAGAACAGCTTGTTCATCCATGTGACGCTGGTGCCGTTCCTCAGCGGCTCCGACGAGCATAAGTCCAAGCCCACCCAGCACTCGGTCAAGGAGCTGCAGGGCATGGGCATCAACCCCAACCTCATCGTGCTGCGCTGCGACGAGCCGCTGGAGGAATCCATCTTCCGCAAGATTTCCCTCTTCTGCAATGTAAAGCCCGACTGCGTGATCGAAAACATCACCCTGCCCTGTCTGTACGAGGCTCCTCTCATGCTGGAAAAGGCGAATTTTTCCGGCGTGGTGTGCCGGGAGCTGGGGCTGGATGCGCCTGCTCCCGACCTGACCGAATGGACGGATATGGTGGAGCGCATCAAGAGCCGGGAAAAGGAAGTGCACATCGGTCTGGTGGGCAAATATGTGCAGCTGCACGACGCCTATCTGTCGGTGGCGGAGGCCATGCGCCACGCCAGCTATTCCCTGAACACCCATGTGCGCATCCACTGGATCGACTCCGAGACCCTCACCGACGCCGACTATACGGAAAAGCTGGCGGGGCTGGACGGCATCATCGTCCCCGGCGGCTTCGGCAGCCGGGGCATCGAGGGGATGATCCTCGCCGCCCGCTATGCCCGGGAGAATCGGGTGCCCTATTTCGGTATCTGTCTGGGAATGCAGATCGCCGTCATCGAATACGCCCGGAATGTGGCGGGAATTCCCGACGCCCACTCCGGCGAGTTTGACGAGCTGTGCAAAAACAAAGTCATCGACTTTATGCCCGGCCAGAGCGACAACATCGACAAGGGCGGCACCCTGCGGCTGGGGGCGTATCCCTGTCACATCCAGCCCGGCACCACCATGGAGCGGTGCTACGGTGCGCCGGTCATCTCCGAGCGGCACCGCCATCGCTATGAATTCAACAACGACTATCGGGAGGTGCTGCAAAAGGCCGGCCTGACCCTGTCCGGTCTGTCCCCCGACGGACGGCTGGTGGAGACCGTGGAGCTGTCCGACCGCCCCTTCTATGTGGGGGTGCAGTACCATCCGGAGTTCAAATCCCGTCCCAACAAGGCGCACCCGCTGTTCCACGGCTTTATTGCGGCGGCGCTGGAGAAGGCGGAGCGGTAAGCCCATCGCCATCATCCCGAAAGGAGGCATGACCCGATGCACTTTACAAAAATGCAGGGGCTGGGCAACGACTATCTCTATGTCTACGCCCCCGCGCTGCCGCCGGATGCGGCGGCGCTGGCGGTGCGGTTGTCCGACCGGCATTTCGGGGTCGGCTCCGACGGGATGATCTGGATCCTGCCGTCGGAAACGGCGGATTGCCAAATGCGGATATTCAACGCCGACGGCAGCGAGGCGCGGATGTGCGGCAACGGCATCCGCTGCGTGGGCAAATACGTCTATGAGAAAGGCTACACCGCCAAGACCACCCTCACGGTGGAGACCCTGTCCGGCATCAAGACCCTGACCCTGGCCGTCACCGGCGGCCGGGTGGACAGCGTGACGGTGGACATGGGGCCGACATCCGTCTCCGCCCCCCGGGCGCTGACCGCCGCCGGGCAGGTGGTGACCGTCACCCCGGTGTCGGTAGGCAATCCCCACGCCGTGGTGTTCACCGGGGATGCGGCGGCCGCGCCCCTCGCCACGCTGGGAGCGGCGCTGGAACGCCACAAGGCGTTCCCCGGCGGGGTGAATGTGGAATTCGTACAGGTGCTGTCCCCCGCCGCCCTGCGGATGCGGGTGTGGGAACGGGGCAGCGGCATTACCTTAGCCTGCGGCACCGGCGCCTGCGCCAGCGTGGCGGCGGCGGTGGCGGCGGGATATTGCCCGCCGGACACGGCGGTGACCGTGACGCTGGACGGCGGCGATTTGCAGGTGCAGATCACACCGGACGGCCGAGCCATTATGACCGGCCCGGCGGCGTTTGTATGCGAGGGAGAGGTGGATGGATCGTGCATCCCAACGAGCACTATAAGGAGCTGAACGGCTCCTACTTATTCTACAACATCGAGCAAAGGGTGAAAGCCTATCGGCGGGAGCACCCCGACCAGACCCTGCTGCGGCTGGGGGTGGGGGATGTGACCCTGCCCCTGTGCGACGCGGTGATTCGGGCGCTGCACAAGGCGGTGGACGATCAGGCGCAGAAAAAGACTTTCCACGGCTATATGCCGGAATGCGGCGCTCACGACCTGAAGGTGGCGGTGCAAGGCTACTACGCCGCCCGGGGCATCGCCTTTGAGCGGGACGAGATCTTCATCTCCTGCGGCGCCGGGGACGATCTGGGGGCCGTCATGGACCTGTTCGGAGCGGACAACACCGCTCTGGTGGTGGAGCCCACCTACCCCGCCTATGTGGACACCAACATCATCGCCGGACACCGGGTGATCCACGCCCCCGCCTATGA
>DJEF01000048.1:37001-78830 GCA_002431285.1 Ruminococcaceae bacterium UBA5905
TCTGCTCCCCCAACAACCCCACCGGCGCCGTATACAGCCGGGAAAAGCTGCAGGCATGGGTGGACTATGCCAACCGGCAGGGAGCGGTGATCATCTTCGACGCCGCCTATGAGGCGTTCATCGAGGACGAGACTCTCCCCCACAGCATCTTTGAGATCCCCGGCAGCCGCACCTGCGCCATGGAAATCTGCTCCCTGTCCAAGACGGCGGGGTTCACGGGAATGCGCTGCGGCTATACGCTGATTCCCAAGGAACTGGTGCGGGACGGGATGTGCCTGCAAGCCATGTGGGTGCGCAACCGCACCACCAAGACCAACGGCGTCTCCTACATCACCCAGCGGGCCGCCGAGGCGGTGTTCACCCCGGAGGGGCAGCGGCAAATTCATGAAAACATCCGGGTGTATAAGCAAAACGCCCGGGTGCTGATGGCAGCGCTGGATCAGTGCGGCATCTGGTATTGCGGCGGTCAAAACGCCCCCTATGTCTGGATGCAGTGTCCGGAGGGCATGGGCAGCTGGGAGTGCTTTGACCGGCTGCTGCATCAGGCGCAGATCGTCGGCACCCCCGGCGAGGGGTTCGGACAGTGCGGCAAGGGGTATTTCCGGCTGTCCTCCTTCGGCGATACGGAGGAGACCCGGGAGGCCGCCCGCCGGATCGTGAAGCTATTCGGCAAAGGCGCACGGACGTAGAGCCGGGCCCTTTGCACGCCATCCCGGAGCGGAGCAGCCATTTCCCCGGCTTGCGCCGTCGGTTTTTCCCGGGAAAAAGACTGCCTGAGCCACGTTTGCCGGAGCAAACGTGGCTCGGGTAAAAACGATCGGGCAAAAGCGACCAGACAAAAGCTGTCCAGAAAAAAGTGCCCGAGCAAAGAGTGCTCGAGCAATCTTCGCTCGGGCGATCTTTGCTTGGGCGGTCTCTGCTCGGGCAATCTCTGCTCGGGCGATCTTTGTTCGAGCAATCTTTACCCCCATCACTCAAAACAAAAAACCATCCCGATGTTCTGTCGCGGTCAATTCCGCGGCAGACGTCGGGACGGTTCGCATATAAGGGACGCGCGGTCATTCCCCGGCGCTGCGCACCGGGATGGACGCCATCTCCACCGGGTTGCCGTGGGCGCGGATCAGCTCCATCAAATCGACCGCCTGCAGCCACACGGTGGCGGTATTCTCGTTGGGGTGCACACCGATGCGCCCCGGCGCGGCCCGAAAGTCCTCGTCCAGATACACCTGCACCTGTGCGCTCTCATCATTGAGCACCCCCAGTGGCGTCACCGAGCCGGGGGTCAGCGCCAGCTTCTCCCACAGCTCCTGGGCGGTGGCAAAAGACAGCGGCCGCAGCCCCTGCGCCCGGCGGAAAGCCTTCAGATCCACCCGCTTATCTCCCCGAACGGAGATGAGATAATAGTGCTGCTTTTTATCGTCCCGGACGAACAGGTTTTTGGCATCCGATTCCGGGTACGGCATCTCCACCCGGGACAACTCCTCCATGGTGAATACCGCCGGGTGCTCCGTCACCTCATAGGGGATGCGCCGCTCCGTCAGCAGCGTATAGATCTCCTGCTTATTCATAGCGAAATGATCCGTCCTTTCTCTCTGCCGGGGCCCCACCTGTCCAGGGCAGAAACCTTCTGCCCTGAGCAAAGCGCCGCCCGTCTGCCGCAGGCCGCAGCCGAAACTGCGGACAGAGCGGCATATTCCCGTCTCCGGCCGCACCGCTCAAGTGTTCTTTTCCGGCGGCAGCCAGCCGTCCCCCAGCACCTCATCGGAGCTGAGCATCATAAAGAATGCGCCGGGGTCCATCTCAAAGGTCATGCGCTTGAGCCGCACCACTTCCTCCCGGCTGACGGCGCACAGGATCATCTTCTGGGCATCTCCGGTATAGCCGCCGGTAGAATCCAGCAGCGTGACCCCCCGATCCAGCTCGTTCATGATCCGCTGGGTCAGCGCCGGCTGCTCCTTCGTGAGGATCATCGCCATCTTGCCCCGGCGGCCGCCATAGACCACCCGATCCGTCACCATCGTGGACACCACGATGAACACGATGGCGTACAGAGGGCTTTCCAGCTGCCGGTACACCAGCGCCGACACCGCCACCACACAGCCGTCCACGATCAGCAGCAGCTGCCCGATGGGAATGTGGGGCCAGCGGCGCTCCAGCAGCCGCGCCAGCGTATCCGTGCCGCCGGTGGTGCCGCCCCGGGAGAGAATCAGTCCCAGCCCCAGCCCCGCCAGCGCTCCGCCGAAAAAGCAGGTGAGCATTTTTTCTCCGTGGAAAGCGGGCATAAACAGGATGAACACGTCGGTGAGCACCGACGAGATCACCAATCCCAGCAGCGTGCGGGCGAGAAACTCCCGCCCCAGGCGCACCCGCGCCACAAACAGCAGCGGCACATTCAGCACCAGCGTGGTCACGCCGATGGGGAACCGATTCCAGGCATAGTGGATCATGGTGGCGATACCCGTGAAGCCGCCGGGGGCGATATCGTTGGGCGCGGAAAACACGGACACGCTCAGCGCATAGGCGATGCTGCCCAGGGTGATCACCAGCAGATCACCGGCCCACAGCCGCAAAGTCTCCCGTTTAGTCCCCATTCGTCGGCGCCTCCTCCATACACAGTAAAAACAGCTCCCGCACCCGTTCCAGCTGCCCGGACAGATACAGGTAGCCGAACAGACTCTCCAGCCCGGTGGCCCGGTGGTATTCCGCTCCGGTGCGGGCGGTGTGGGCGTTGCGTCCCCGCTTATAGACCGTTTCCTCCTCCGGCGTCAGCCGGGGCAGCAGCCGCTCCATGGCGGCGGACTGGGCCTCCGCCCGCACGGCGTTGACCGCCAGATGGTGCAGATCGTTGACCGGGCGGTTCGCCATGGTCAGCAGCCGCTCCCGCACCAGCAGACTGTACACCCCGTCCCCCACAAACGCCAGCGCCAGCGGGCTGAGGGTATGCACATCCACCTCTTTCGGATATAAGCGCTCCATACACGCCCCTCCCGTCAGTCGATAAAGTCAAATTCCAGATCGTAAATGGACACGGTATCCCCCTCGTGGCAGCCCGCCGCCTCCAGCGCGTCGATAACCCCGCCGGAGCGCAGCACCCGCTCGAAGTATTGCAGCCCCTCCTCATCGGAGAAGTCGATGCCCCGCATGATCTGCAGCAGCCAGGGGGCCGTGACCTCGTAGATGCCTTCCCGCTGGGTGACCTGCGTCTCCCGTCCGCCAAGGCTGTCCGCCGCCGGCAGGACCTCCGGCTCCGCCTCAAAGCGGCGGATGGGCGGCAGCTGGCTGAGCAGCGCGGCGCAGCGCTTCACCAGCTCGTCGGTGCCGTGGGCGATGGGCGCCATCAGCGGAAAATACTCGTATCCCCGCTCCCGCATGGCGGCGGCGAACCGCTCCAGCTGCTCCTCGGTGGCCAGATCGCACTTATTGCCCGCCACGATCATGGGTCGGGACGCCAGCTCCGGGTTAAAGCGCTCCAGCTCCCGGTTGATGGCATCGAAATCCTCCAGCGGATCCCGTCCTTCGCTGCCGGACACATCCACGATATGCACCAGCAGGCGGCACCGCTCCACATGGCGCAGGAACTCATGGCCCAGCCCCACGCCCTCGCTGGCGCCCTCGATCACGCCGGGAATGTCCGCCATCACGAAGGACACCCCCGCCATGGGGCGCACCACCCCCAGCACCGGGGTGATGGTGGTGAAATGGTAGTTGGCGATCTCCGGCTTCGCCTCGCTGACCACGGAGATGAGGGTGGATTTGCCCACATTGGGGAACCCCACCAGCCCCACATCCGCCAGCAGCTTCAGCTCCAGCCGCAGAGAAAATTCCTCGCCCGGCACGCCGGGCTTGGCGAACCGGGGCACCTGCCGGGTGGCGGTGGCGAAATGGCTGTTGCCCCAGCCGCCCCGGCCGCCACGGGCCGCCACAAAGGGCTCGTCCGTGGACATATCCGCCATCAGCCGTCCGGTGTCGTTATCATAGATGAGGGTGCCCCGGGGCACCCGGATGATGCAGTCCGCCCCGCTTTTGCCGAAGCACCGCTTGGCACCGCCGTTGCCGCCGGGGGCCGCCGCATACTTGCGCTGATAGCGGAAGTCCGCCAGGGTGTTCAGCCCGTCGTCGGGCTGAAACACGATGCTGCCGCCCCGGCCGCCGTCGCCCCCGTCCGGGCCGCCCGCCGCCACGTATTTTTCCCGGTGGAAGGACACAGCGCCGTCGCCGCCGTTGCCTGCTTTCACCCGGATGATCGCTTTATCCACAAACATGGACGTTTCCTCCTTGCTATGCCGAGTTTCCCCGGCGTGTATCCACGGCAGACCGGCCGCGTGTAGGTCGCCGCACAGGGTACCGGCCGCCAGTATGCGGCGCATATGCGCGCAACATGGGCGCGCTCCGCTGCCGGATCGGGCTGCGGCCATCGAAACGGCGGCGGCCGATGCACACGCTTACTATGCGCCGCAAGCCGGGGGAAAATTCCCGCCGTCGATCTTCCTGCCGTCCAAAATCCCGTCCTGCGCCAAACGCACGGAAATACACGAAAAAAGCCCCGCCGGGATCCGGCGAGGCTTTTCATCGCTTACTGCTTGTCGTACACGCTGACACGCTTGCGATCCTTGCCCATACGCTCGAACCGCACCACACCGTCCGCTTTGGCGAACAGGGTATCGTCAGAACCGATGCCCACATTCGTGCCGGGATGGATATGTGTGCCCCGCTGCCGCACCAGAATGTTACCGGCCAGCACAAACTGACCGTCCGCCCGCTTGACGCCGAGACGCTTGGACTCGGAATCACGGCCGTTCTTGGTGGAGCCAACGCCCTTTTTGTGAGCGAACAGCTGAATGTTCAAAGTTAACATAGCATTACACCTCCGTATTCATTCGGTCGTATCCGCGGCGCTGATACACGCCGGATACTGGTCTTGCAGTGCCTGAATATGCAGCCGGAACCCGGACAAAAGCGCCTGCGCCGCCGCCGCATCCCCGGTCAGGGATACCTCCATGCTGCCCTCCCCCACGGAAATCTCCGCCGGGAGCCGCAGAATCTCGGTGAGCGTATTGGCGGTCATATAGGCGGCGGAGGAGACCGCCGCACACACGACGTCCTCACCAGCCGGCGCCGCATCCGCGTGGCCGGAAAGGGAAAACCCGGTGAGCTGCCCCTGCCGCATCCGGAATCGAACCCGGATCATATCTCAGGCGTTGATGGTGTCGATCTGCACCTTGGTATAGGGCTGCCGATGACCCAGCTTGCGGGAGCTGCCCTTTTTGGGCTTGTAGGTGAAGACCGTGATCTTCTTGCTCTTGCCGTTCTTCAGAACATGAGCGGTCACGGTGGCGCCGTCCACATAAGGAGCGCCCACCTTCAGCCCGGCATCGTCCTGCAGAGCGATCACCTTATCGAAGGTGACGGAGGCTTCCTCGGCTGCATCCAGCTTCTCAATGTACAGAGTGTCGCCATTCTGCACCTTGTACTGCTTGCCGCCGGTTTCAATAATCGCGTACATAGGCGTACCTGCCTTTTCTTCAGACTCGCTGTGGATGGGCGGACGGAAACCGCCGCTTTTGCCCGCAAAAAGAGCGCCCGCCACACGCGGCAACAGTCATTGTAACACGAAATCTATGGCTTGTCAACGGGTTTTTCGCATTTTTCTGCGATTTCATGGCGGTAAATACCACTGGACAACCGGCCCGCGGTATGCTACAATGAGTCCATCTGAAATCGCAGGAGGATTTGTGTGTCATGACAGCTTTGACCCCTTTCGCCGCCTGGCTCAACACGATATTCGCCGGAATGGATGAGGCGGTGGCGCGTTTCGCCTTTTCGCTGCACACCGGCGCGGCCGGCGGGTTTTTTGACTGGTTCTTCCCGGCGGTGACGCTGCTGGGAAAAGCGGGGATCTTCTTTATCCTGTGCGGACTGGTGGCGCTGGCTTTCCGCCGCAGCCGGAAGATGGGCTTCACCATCCTGGCCGCCCTGCTGCTGGGGCTTCTGTTCACCAATTTGGCGCTGAAAAACGCCATCGCCCGCCCCCGCCCCTATGCGGATGAGCTGAGCATTTTCTTCACCTGGTGGAAGGAGATCGGCAGCGGCGTGGAGCGCGAGATCTATTCCTTCCCCTCCGGCCACGCCACCGCCTCCTTTGCCGCCGCCACCGCCGTCTTCTGGTGCGGCAACAAGCGGTATAGCTGGACGGCCTATCTGCTGGCGGCGCTGGTGGGCTTCTCCCGCATCTATCTGATGGTGCATTATGCCTCCGATATCCTCGGCGGTATGCTGGTGGGCTTTGCCGCCGGGTCGCTGGCCTATTGGATCGTCACCGCCGTCTACCGCGCCGTCGCCCGGCGGCGGGGCCTCGCGGCCGATCCGCAGCCCGCAGAAACAGCCGCCAGCACCGCCGCACAAACCGAATAACCTCCCCGCTCCCGCGTAAGACAGAAAACCGGCGCCGTACACGATATGTGTACAGCGCCGGTTCTCTATCTATCCATCAAAGAAAGTTGAAATGGGTCATTCCTGTCCTTTCAGCGCCTCCACCATGTCGATCTTCCGGTTTTTCCGCGCCACCATGAGGCTGACCAGAAGCGCCATGCCCACGGTGAGCAGGACGGTCAGCAGATAGGAGCCGACCCCGATGGCCATCTTCATTTCGTATTCCGACGCCAGCACCTTCAGCAGATAGGCCAGCGTCAGCGCACCCACCGGGATGCCCACGGCGATCCCCACCACCGACAGAGCCAGATTCTGACCCGCCAGCAGGCGGCCGATCTTCCGATCCCGGAAGCCCACCACCTTCAGGGTGGCCATCTCCCGATAGCGCTCGGTATAGCTCATGGTGCCGAGATTGTAGAGCACGATGATCCCCAGCAGCATGGCGCCGCCCACCAGCAGATAGATCATCGTATCCATAATGGACAGAAAGCTCTCAAAGGAATCCATGATCATCTGCTTGGACTGCACCGACTTGATGCCGTCGGCGGGCTCGATGGCGCTCTTGTCCGTGTCGGTATACACCGAATCCACCGTGTACGGAATCTTCAGGGAATCGGCGTAGACATCGGAGACGATCATATTCTCCGACACACTGCGGAAGATGCCCGCCACCCGCAGCGTATACGACTCGTCCGAGCCGAAAGGGCTGACGGAAACCGTGTCTCCCGTATGCAGGCCGAACCGCTCGGCCAGACGCATACAGACATACGCACCGTCGTCGCCGATGGGGATCCGCTCGGTGTTTTCATCCATGATCCGAATCTTATCGTGGGCGATATGGTACACATCCAGCGAGACGGTCTTGCCGTCCGTCTGCACGCTGACCGAGCCGCCGTAATCGCCGGTATACCGGTCGATGATCTCCCGGCGCTCTGCATCCGTCGCCGTCTCGGACAGGAAAATGCGGGAGGAATAGTGCAGGCCGTTGTCGTAATACATATCCAGAAACGCGTTCATCGTATCCCTCATGCCGAAGGAGGCCAGCACCAGAATGGTGCATCCTACAATGCCCACCAGGCTCATGGCCGTTCTGGCCTTATGCCGCACGATATCCCGCATATTCCAGCGGGTGCCGAAGGGCAGCCGGTGGAAGAGCCGCGTGCGCTCGACGAGCATCGGCTTCATCTGCTTGGGCGTATAGGGGCGCAGAGAATCCGCCGCCGTTCCCGCCAGCATGGTCCGCACGGAGAAAAACCCGATGAGGGTCAGCAGAACGACAATGAGCGCGATCGCCAACCCGCAGAACCCGGGGAAAACCAGCCGCCATTCCGGCAAATCCATATAGGTGCCCATCATGCCGTCAGGATTCATAATGCACCAGGCGACGGCGTATCCCATGCCGATGCCCAGCGCCGTCCCGACGACCGCCACGAAAAAGGCATAGGCGGTATAGTGCCGGGTGATGCGGCTGTCGTGGAAACCCAGCGCCTTGAGGGTGCCGATCTGCGTTTTCTCCTTGGCCGTCAGCCGATGCATGGTTGTCACCATGGTCAGCAGCCCAATGAGCAGAAACAGCGCGGGGAGAATGCTCCCCATGGCCTTGCCCTCGCTGACCTCGCCCTCCGCCTGGGAATAGGACAGGGTATCGTCCTTGGTGAGCATGACCGTCGTTTCCCCCAGCGCCCGGTTGACCGCCTCGGAGAGGGTCTCCTTATCCGCATCGGACAGCACATGGATCATGGGATAATAGCCGAATCCCACAGCCTTTTCGTATAAGGCCGGGGAAATGTACGCATAGCCATGGGTGGAAAAATCCGGCATCAGCTGGGTATTGTCCCGCACACAGATCATCTGCTCGGCGGCCTTGATCAGCCCCTGCACCCGGCCGGTGATTTGCGTGTTGCGATAAACAAACGTCACCGTATCTCCGACAGAGAAATCGTTCTCCCCGGCATACCGGTCGGAGAGCCAGACCCCGTCCGCGCTGGTCCCATCGTATGCGTCGCCGCTCACCGATACAAAGGACGACACCGCCGGGTCGGTGGTCACCATCAGCGCCACGCTGTCGCCGTCCCGCTCCTGCACATCCACATTGACCGACAGAAAGCGCGCCGCCGCCTGCACCCCGTCGATGGCCGCGACCTTTTGCCGCTGCTCCGGCGTGTAGCCCTTCTCGTTCACCAGCCGGTAATCGGCAAAATGGCAATCGTCGAAAAAGGTGGTCATGTTGCTTTCGATGCTGACCCATTCCATATTGAAGCCGACAAACATCCCTACGCCCAGCATCACCATCAGGATCATGGAAATGAACTGCGCCTTGTAGCTCCAGGCGGTGCGGAGCATTTTCTTCAGTAACATAAAAACGCTCCTTTTACCAGTCGATCTCGTCCGCCGAGGCCGGGTGTGCCTGATCCTCCGCCGATACAACCTTGCCGTTCTTGACATGAATGACCGTATCCGCCATCCGGGCAATATTCTGGTTGTGGGTCACGATGACGATGGTCTTGCCGTATTCCCGGGCCATTTTCAGCAGGAGCTTCAACACCAGCACGCCGGTGGTCGAATCCAGCGCGCCGGTGGGCTCGTCGCACAGCAGAATCTTCGGATTCTTCGCCAGCGCCCGGGCGATGGATACCCGCTGCTGCTCGCCGCCCGACAGCTCGGAGGGGAAATTCTTCGCGTGGTCGGCCAGGCCGACCTCCTCCAGCATTTTTGTCGCGGACAGGGAATGGGGCGCAATCTCCTTGACCAGCGCCACATTCTCATGCACGGTCAGGGTGGGGATCAGATTATAGAACTGAAACACAAACCCCACCGTTTCCGCCCGATAGTCCGCCAGCTCGTTTTTGGACAGGGTGGAGATGTCCTTGCCGCACACCAGAATTCGGCCCGATGTGGGACTGTCCAGCCCTCCCAGCATATTGAGCAGCGTGCTTTTTCCGGCCCCCGACGGGCCGAGGATCACCACAAATTTGCCCTCGTCCAGCGTCAGGTCTACTCCGTCCAGTGCTTTCAGCTCATGATCGCCGCTGGTGTAGACCCGGCTGACATTCTGAAATTCTACAATCGCCATGTCCCGATTCCTTCCTTCCCGATCTCCATTCCCCTCGCTCAGAGAGACTTGCGTTTCCAACCCGGCTCCCGCAGGCAGGTACGGCATACCTGCTTTACAGAGACGTTCAGACCGATGATGCATAGGGTGACCGCCGCCGATACAATCTCTTCCACAGCGCTCACCCTCCAAACCGACCGAAAAGCCCCTTCTTTATGTAGCTTTCCGTCTGCACGGACAATACCCGGTAGCCGGTCTTTTCGATGGCCGCCCGCAAGGCCGCCTCATCGAGCTCGTGTTCGGAGATCAGAACGCTCTCCCCCTTGGAATGGGACGATTTCACACTCTTGACCGGAAAACTGCTGCGAATGCAGTCGTTGATATGGCTCTCGCACATGGAACACATCATGCCGTCAATTTTTACCGTGGTCTTGATCATGGCTTTTCCCTCCTTGCATTCCGGTGAAACACCGTTGTCAGCCAATTCTGCGCCGCCCTGTAGCGGCGCATGGTTAGCATCCGCTAACTACGGTTATTATAGTCCCCGTTTTTTTCCTTGTCAAGAGTTTTACAAAGTTTTTTACGGCCCGGCGGCTGCGCGCGCCGACGGAGACGGATACGCCGGAGAGACGGCGCGCGGCGCTGACCTTGCGCCCCGTTCCGGCGGGCCGTATTTTCGGGCAAAGCCAAAGGGCCTGCCGTCTGCGATACACAGATAACAGACCCTTTGGCTTTGCTCAACGGTTCTGCTCCGGAATTCCGTCTGAGAAACGGGGACGCCTCCGGTCCGATCCATGAAGCGCCGCAAATGCAGGCGGACGGGCGGCATTTACCGCATGAAGTATTCCACAATGATGTCGGTATACTCTATGCCGCTCATATCGCTCAGAGCGTCCGCCGCCATGCGCAGAAACATCAGCGCGTTGCAGTCCGACCAGGTGTAGACCTCGGAGGTGTCGTTGCACTTAAATCCGCCGTTCGTGGGGTCCTGCAGGGACAGAAAATGCTTGATGAGCCGCACGATCTTAGGGGAGGTGAACCCGGATTTGCCCGAGGCCAGCAGCCCAATGCCCATCCAGGCCGCCCCGAAATGCCGGAAGGTGAACAGGGTGCCCCGCCGAATTCCCACCTCGAAGAAGATCTCATAGCCGCCGGATGCATCCCGCCGACGCAGGTATTCCACCGCCCGGCCGATGGGCCGACCGTACATAAACCTGTTCCGGCAGGACAATGCCCAGAGGGCATAGCCGGTGGCCGACTGGGAGGATTCATACTGATTCTCCACGATCGTCTGCTCCACCCCGGCATACAGGGCCAGCACATTTTCGGTCAGATTGGCGTTGCGCACATTCCCAAAGCCGCCGTCCTCATTCTGCAGCTGCAGCAGCCACGCGACGGCGGCATTCAGCGCCTTTTCCACCGCCGCGTCCCTGACCTGCCGCTGGCTCTGCAAGAATACGATGCACAGAGCCGTGCGGAAGGTGGTGGACAGATCGTGCTTATAGTCGCCCCAGCCGCCATCGGGATTTTGCAGCGCCAGAATGGCCTCCACGCAGTCCTTGATATCGTTCTTCACAAATTCCAGGCCGAAGTCCGGTCCGTAGATTGCATACTGCTCCGCATATTTCTCCAGCGCCAGACCGACCCAGACCCAGTCGATGGTCAGGACGGCGTGCTTGCGGGGGAGCAGCAGCCAGGCGCGCACCGCCTCGTTGATGAGCTGCTTCTGATTCTCCGTCAGAATATCGCAGAACAGCGTCGCGGCATACACCACCTCGGCGGTATTCTGCTCATTGGGAGAAATGTCCCGCACCCAGCTCCAGCCGAAGCACTCTTTATTCTGGGTCTCAAACAGCCACATCAGGGCCTTGTCGATCTCCTTACGATAGATCATGCAAGTTCCTCCTAACTGAAACGATGGGGCCCGGCCGTTTGAAGGCCGCGCCGCTTTTATTCCGGCTAAGCCGGCCTGGCCGGCCCGCGCCGCCCTCGGAGCCGCAATGCCGCCCCCGCGGGGGCGGCGCAGGCCGGGGCACATTCCGCGGCGGAAACGCCCGCTCCCTCATCGCCGCGCCTACCCCAGCAGCAGCCGACAGATCCGGGTGATGTCGGCGGTATTGTTTTCAAACAGGCGGCAGTCCCGTATGTTGCACCGCAAGGCGGTCTCGCCGAAAGCATTCAGCCCGATCAGCACCCGCTCCCGGTTCTCCCGCAGCCGCTGAATGAACGGCTGGGGCACCTCCATGCCCACATTCGACCAGAACAGCACGATCTTCCGGTGCTCCTCAAACCGCGCCTCTTCCCATGCATCCGGCGTCAGCACACGGATGTCGGTTTTCACCTCGTAAGCATCCAGCACATCGTGGATCACATCGCACATGAAGAACGCCCCGTCGTATTCCGCCATATCGGTGAGGATCCACAGGCTGACCTCGCCGTCCCGGGCGGAATTTTCGATCTTGCGGCGGAAGCTCCCGCACGCCCGCTGCGCCAGCTCGCGGGACAGCGGCAGATTCAGGCTGCGTACCCCCCGGTAATGGCGGCTCAGCAGATACATGGCCAGCGGATTGCTCTGTTCCCCGGCCAGCCGCTCCAGACCGTCGATATACGCATCCGCATCGCCGGTGCGGATATAGGTCGCTCTCAGACAGTACACGGCGTAATTATAAAACGGGTCGCGCATGGGCTTGTCCATATACTCGAACACGTCGGTATTGCCGAACAGCCCCCAATAGGCGTTGAGAAAATCCCGCTTGCCGATCCCCTCCGTCCGGGCGGACCCCGCCTGCCGCAAGCCGTTGTTCAGATGCGCGATGGCCGCATCAAAATCGCCGAAGCACTCATACGGCCGCAAAAACGGGGGCAGCCCGGCGGTATCGTCCTGAATGGAATAGATGTAAATGCGGCGGCCGGGATCCTTCATCAGCAGATTGAGAAAGGTCATCCATTCCTGGGCGACCCAGCCCTGGGAGATATACTCCGCCTGAGAAAAGACCACCAGAATGGCCCCGGAATCCTCCAGCGCGTTCTGAATCTCCAGCATATAGTTGGCGATTCCCTTGTCGGGAAGCACCGTATTGGAGAAAAACACCCGGAATCCGCCGCGACTCAGGGTCTCATAGAACCGACCCGCCACCTCGCGATCCGCCGTCAGCCCCGCCTCGGTGGAATTCTTAAAGGAAATGAACAGATCGTACGGATAACTCATAGGCTCATCCTTTTCGACATTTCACGATCAGATAGGCCGGGCGGTGCAGCTCCTGAGCCGTTTTCGGCACCCGTTCGATCAGCTCCCGACTCGGAGAGGGCTCAATAACCCGCTCCAGCCGGAATCCGGCGGCGATCAGTGCGTTGAACACGGTATCCGTTTTGTGGTGGTATTTGGTGATGGTTTTTCCCAGCCAGGAGATATGCCGCACCCCCTCCTCGCCGTAGTGATCCACCACATAGCCCGTGGGGACGCCGGTGTCCGGGTCGGTGATCCACTGCTGCCCCGTCAAATTGGCGGTGTACATGGGATGCTCCATGGAAAACACAAAGACGCCATGCGCATTGAGCCGTCCCGCGACGGCGGCAAACAGCCCGGCAAAATCCTCAATATAGTGGATCGCCAGGCAGCTGACCGCCATATCAAAGGTTTCCTCGACGGTGTTCAGCGCCTCGGCCGACAGCACCCGATAGGTGATGCGGGGATGCGAATTCTCCCGTCTGCCCTTCTCGATCATCTTCTCGGACACGTCGATGCCCAGCACCCGGCGCGCGCCGGCGGCAGCGATCTTCGCGGTCATAGCGCCGTATCCGCAGCCGATGTCCACCACCGAGCGGTCGGTCACATCCCCCAGCAGCTCCAGCACAATCGGCTGCTCGATCAGATCGTTGTAGTTATTTGCGGCATTGCGCAGATCAATATAGTTATTGAAAAAGTTCTCGTCGTCATAGATGGCCAGATTTTTCCCGGACATATCCATTCTCCTCGCTGTAAAATGTGGGGGCACATCGTCATTGTACCATCCGGCCGCACTTTTTGCAACGGTTTGTTTGCGGGCGGCGCGGTTTCACCGCCGACAGTCGACAAAGCTGCCGGCAAGAACGCCCCGCAAAGCTGCCGGCAAGAATGCCCGCAAAAAGGCGCAAAGCTCCGCAAAAGCCCCACAACCGTAGAAGCCGTATCAAAGCGCGCGCTTCGATACGGCTCCCGTTTCCGGTCTGCAATTGTGTGTACGCCGACAAAGCGGCGCGATCCGCACCCGTCACAGCAGCCACACGGGCAGCTCCTGTCCTACGGCGTAGCCGGGGGCGACGGTCGGCTCCTGGGGAGCCGCAGTTTTCTTCGGCTGCCTTTTCGCCGGGGCTTTCGGAGCCGCCGGTTTCCCGGTCGCCGATTTTTTGGTCGAGGTCTTGGGGGCAGCGGGCTTTTCCGCCGTCTTTTCCGCCGGGGCCTTTTTGGTCGCCGGTTTCTTCGCCGCCGATTTTTTGGATGCCGGCTTTTTGGCCGTCGGCTGTTCCGACGCCTGCGCCGCAGCGACGGGCGCTGCGGTCTCCTCCGCCGGAGCGGCGGCCGCCTTGGCGGCTCTCGCCAGACTGTTTTTACCTACGGGCATTTGTATCCACCTCCTTTGCCAGCGCAGCAAATTCCTGAGCGCTGCGGCTGGAGGGCTTATAAGCGCCCACCGGTCGGCTGCTGTCCTGCGCCCATTCCACCGAGCTATCCACCCGGATAACGGTTTCAAACACCGATACGTCCTCCATGCTGTGGAGGGTCTCCATGGTCTGCTTAAAGTAGTTCTTCCGCACCGACACCTTGGTGAGCACGATGCCCATCAGCGACAGAGCGGGATTCATCTGCCGCACGGTGGCGGTGAATTCAAACATATTCGCCAGCCCGAACAGCCCCCAGGGGCTGGCCTCCACCGGCAGAATGAGCCGATCGGCGGCGCACAGCAGGTTCATCACCCAGCCGCCCAGGGTGGGCGGCGCGTCCAGCAGGATATAATCGTAGACCCCGCTCTCCCGCACCGGCGCCAGACAGTTCTTAAGGATCATTTCCCGCTGCCACTTGGTGAACAGCTCATACTCGATGCCGCTCATAAGGGTGGAGGACGGGATGAGATCCAGCCCCGCATAGGCGGTGGGAATGATATAGTCGGTGAGGGGCTTCTGCTCCCGGATGGCGTAATAGAGGTTCTTTTCGCTCTGCGCCATGGCCAGCACTTCCTCCTCCGGGAAGAAGGACAGGCTCAGATTCAGCTGCATATCGCCGTCCACCAGCAGCACCCGCCGCCCCATCTGCGCCAGCGCATAGCCCACATTGGCGCAGGTGGTGGATTTTCCGCTGCCGCCCTTATTGTTGGCAAAGCAGATGACCAGGGTCTCTTTCTTGTCCGCCATAGGGGGTCCCTCCTGCCGTTTTATTTATCGAAGAAATAATTGTGTACCGCCGTCACCGCCCGGTCGGCGTCCGCCTTCGCCACCAGCACCGACACCCGAATCTCGCTGGAGGAGATCATCTGGATATTGATGTTGGCGTCGGACAGCGCCTCAAACATCCCGGCAGCCACCCCCTCATGGGTCTCCATGCCGGCGCCCACAATGGAAATCTTCGCCACATCCGTTTCGCACCGCAGCTCCTTGGCGCCCATCATATCGCAGAATTCCTGCAGCGCCGCCACGGCCTCCTCACCGCTGCGGGCCGGTACGGTGAACGCCAGATCCTTGGTGCCGTCCCGACCCACCGACTGGAGGATATTATCCACCGGGATATGGGCTTTCGCCACCCGGGAGAATACCTTGAACGCAATACCGGGGCTATCCGGCAGCGCCACCACCGAAATTCGCGCTACGCTGTCGTCCTTTGCCACGCCTTTGATGAGCATTTTTTCCATTTTCGTTACCTCCTTGACCTTGGTGCCGGGCGCGCTTGTCATGCTGGACAGCACCTCCAGCTCCACACTGTATTTTTTCGCCATTTCCACCGACCGGTTATTCAGCACCTGCGCCCCGGAGGTGGCCAGCTCCAGCATCTCGTCATAGGTGATTTCCGGCAGCTTCAGCGCCCCGGGGACCTTACGGGGATCGGCGGTGTATACGCCCTCCACATCGGTATAAATCTGACACAGGTCGGCGTGCATGGCGGCGGCGATGGCCACCGCGCTGGTATCCGAGCCGCCACGCCCCAGGGTGGTCACATCGTCGTATTTATTCAGCCCCTGGAAGCCCGCCACCACCACGATGCGCTTTTTATCCAGTTCGGCCCGGATGCGCTCCGGGCGCACCCGCTTGATGCGGGCGGAGCTGTACGCGCTGTTGGTCTCGAATCCCGCCTGCCAGCCCAGCAGCGAAATGGCGGGAAAGCCCAACGTGTCGATCGCCATGGCCAGCAGGGATATGGAGATCTGCTCCCCCGCCGCCATAAGCATATCCATCTCCCGCTTGCTGCCCCGGGGATTCAGCTCCTCCGCCTTGGCAATCAGGTCGTCGGTGGTATCCCCCTGAGCAGACACCACCACCACCACGTCGTTCCCCTGCTTATAGGTGTCGGTGACGATCTGCGCCACGTGCATCACCCGTTTGGCGTCCGCTACGGAGCTGCCGCCGAATTTCTGTACTACTAACATCGTTCCCCCATCTCCAATCTGCCGCCGTGGAAGCGGCGGTCTTATGCCGGTTATCTATATGTAGTTCATCCCTGCGACGGATTATGCCTGCGGGGCTTATCGCCCGTAAAACCGCAGCGCCCGGGTCAGGGTCATGCCGGTGAATCCGCCGATCTTCTCCATCAGCAGGCATTCCGGCATACTGGGGGAGATAAACGCCACCTCATTCTCCGGGGCATCCGGCACCGACACCATCCGCACATCGCCGAAAGCCCGGCCGATCTGCACCAGCGCCCCGGCGTCCTCCGCGCAGGAGAACCGCAGCAGCATGGTGGCGGCGGCCAACCGATGATCCCGGACGTATCCCGGCTCGCCGGGACCCCAGAACAGGTATTTGCGGGCCTGCAGATGCTTCACCTCGTCGATGACATCCGCCACCACGGCGCTGGCGGTGGGCAGCTTGCCGGCGCCCCGGCCGACAAACACCACATCGCCCACGCTGTCGCCCCGCACCATGATGCCGTTATACACATCGTCCACGCCCGCCAGCAGATGCTCCCGGGGCAGGATCATAGGCGCCACCAGACAGAACAGGTGGCCGTCCTCGGTGCGGGTGACCCGCCCGATGAGCTTAATGACCCCGCCGCAAGCGGCGGCATACGCCACATCCTCGCCGGTGATGCCGGTGATGCCCTCGGTATAGACCTCCTCGGGATGGACGTGCTTGCCGAACGCCAGCGATGCCAGAATGGCAATTTTGCGGCAGGCATCGGCACCCTCCACGTCCGCCGCCGGGTTGCGCTCCGCATAGCCCAGCTTTTGCGCCAGCGCCAGCGCCCCGTCGAAGGACATACCCTCCCGGATCATCTTCGTGAGCATGAAATTGGTGGTGCCGTTGAGAATCCCCGCCACCTCGAACACTTCGTTGGCGGCCAGACACTGGTCGATGGGGCGCAGAATGGGAATACCGCCCCCCACGCTGGCCTCGAACAGGAAATTCAGGTTATGCTCCCGGGCAATGGCCAGCAGCTCGTCGCCTCTGGCGGCCACCAGCTCCTTATTGGAGGTGACCACGCTCTTGCCCCGCTCCAGACACGCCTTCACGTAATCGTAGGCCGGGTGCAGACCGCCCATGGTCTCCACCACGATGCGGATGTCCGGGTCCTCTAAAATCTCGCTGAAATCGGTGGTGAACCGATCGGCATAGGGCAGATCGGGGAAAGCGCGCAGATCCAATATCCGGCGCACCTCGATGGCCTGACCCGCCTTGGCCCGGATGCCGGCGGCGTTATGATGCAGCACCTCCGCCACACCGGAGCCGACCACCCCGTGGCCTAAAATCGCAATTGAAATCATGGGTTCCATCCTTTTTCCATACAGTCTGAGTGTATTACCGTTCTTTCTGTTCCCGGTCGGTGACGCCGTTGACCCGCTGGACGCCCTCGATCCGCTCCAGCTGGCTGAGAAATTCGCTCACCGGCATCACCAATTGGTCGATGCGGGCGGAGACGGAGGCATTCGCCACGCCGCCGGAGGGAATATTCTGATTCACGGTGAGAATATTCGCGCCCGCCCGGGCGAAACCGTCCAGCACCCGGGAGATCACCCCCGGCGTATGCCGCAGCATCAGATGCACCGTGATAGTGCGCCCGGCCGTATCCTCGTCATAGGGCAGCACCGCATCCCGGTATTTATAAAACGCCGTGCGGGACAGCCCCACCGTTTTCACCGCCTCGGACACGGTGGCGGCGCCGCCGGTCTGTAACAGCCGCTTGGCTTTCAGGGTGCGCAGCACCACATCCGGCAGCACGCCGGTATCCACCAGCACAAACTGCTTCTTTCGATTCTCCGCAGGGGAGACTTGCCGTTTCACCCTGTCACCCCCGTGTGTCATCCTCGGCGTCGGACGACGCCTTGGTGGTCGTGGTGGCGGCAGGGGCGGTGGTCTCGCCGGGCTGCGTGGCGGAGGTCGTGGTATCCGTGCCGGTGGTGGTGGTCGTTGTGCTCCCGTCGCCGGTCTCCCCGTCCGACGGCTCGGTGGTGCCCGGATCCTCCGCCACATTCAGCGGATTGCCCGGATGGGCGGTGCACAGCGGCGGGATATTCACGGACTTATAGTACCCGGTGTCGGTGCCGGGACAGGTATCGGTGGCCAGCTGCCCGGTGGTGGTGCAGTATTTGAGCGTCTGCACCCCCTCCGGTGCGGTGAAGCCCTTGATCTCCAGATTGGTGTGCAGCGCCTTCATGGCCAGATTCCACAGCCGCCGGGCATAGCCCGTCTGGGTGCCGATCATCACCTGGTTATTGTCATAGCCGAACCAGCTGGCCGCCACATAATAGGCAGTGCCGCCGGTAAAGTACACATCCCGGTTGGTCTCGGAGGTACCGGTCTTACCGTAGGTCTCCCAGCCCGGCCAGGATTTGGCGATATCCGCCGCCGTGCCCAGCGTCGTAACCCGGTTCATCAGCCGGATCATCACATAGCAGGTCTCCGCATCCAGCACCATGGTGGTTTTCTTGCCGCCGGTGAGCAGAGTGGAGGTGGATTCGTCGTCCCCTTTCACCACTTTATAATAGGTGAAAGGCTTATTGTAAAATCCGCCGCTGCCATATACGCCGTAGGCCGCCGCCATCTCCCGGACGGTCACGCCGTCGGTGAAGGCGCCCAGCGCCATAGGCGCCAGCGCAATATCCGTCTTGATAGAGCCGTTGACCGCCTTGGCCTCCAGCAGAGTGGACAGCTGGAAGGTCTTGGTGGCATAGTCAAAGCTGCGCTGGGGGGTCAGCTCCTGCACCAGACGCGCCGCCACGGTGTTGAGAGATTTTTGCAGACCCACGCCCAGCAGCACATCGCCGTTATCCGGGGTGCCCTTGACGTTATAGTTATGGGGCCATTTCGTGCCGTTGGGCAGCTCGATGGGCGCATCCCGCACCAGCGAGGAATAATGCACGATATTCTCCGCAATGGCCGGTCCGTAGGCGGACAGAGGCTTGATGGAGGAGCCGGGGGACCGGGTAGACTGGGTGGAGCGGTTCAGCACCCGGTTGGCGGTCTTTTCGCCCCGCCCGCCGATGGTGGCGATCACCTTGCCGTCGTAGTCCACGGCAAAAAAGGCCGTCTGGGGATCCTCCGTATCCTTTTCCCGATGGGCGGGATAGTTCTTCTCGTTGGTGTATACCGCTTCCACGGCCTTTTGCAGCCGGGGGTTCTCGGCGGAATAGATGCTCAGTCCCCCGTAATAGACCATGTTGGCGGCATAATTGTAGGTGTAGCCGTATTCCTCCATCAGGTCGCGGATCACATCCTCCACCACCAGGTCCACATAGTAATCCTGCACCTGCTGATGGACGGCGCTGCTCTTAAAGACCAGCTCCTCGTTGACGGCCTGCAGATATTCGTCCTTGGAGATCATATCCAGCTCATACATCTTCGCCAGCACGATGCGCTGCCGCTGCCGCACATTCTCCGGGTGGGCATAGGGGTCGTATTGGCTGGGGTTGTTGGTGATGCTCACCAGCACGGCGCTCTCCGCCAGATCCAGCTCCTGCACCTCTTTGCCGAAATAATAGCGGGCGCCGATGCCCACCCCCACCAGGTCGCCGGTCAGGGGGAGGTTATTCAGATAGGCCTCCAGCACCTGCTGCTTGGTGGATTCGTTGCGCTCCAGCTCCACCGCCGCCAGAATCTCGTTGACCTTACGCTTGATGCTGTGGTCTTTATTCTGGGTGGTGACCCGGATGAGCTGCTGGGTGATGGTGGAACCGCCGTACTCCGTATTGCCGATATGGAACACCCGGTTCACCACCAGGTTCACCATGGCACCGACGGTGCGTTTCCAGTCCACGCCGTCGTGCTCCCAGAACCGCTCGTCCTCGATGGCGATGAGGGCGTTTTGCAGGTGCACCGGAATCTCATTGAGATCCGTCCAGACCGAGTTGCCCCCCAGCAGATTATGGTACGGCTCCCATTGCTCCGCCTCATTCTGCACATAAATGACCGAGCGGGTGTCCATGGACATCTCGCCCAGCACCGGCAGATAGCTATCGGCGTCGAAATGGTTGACCATATACACCACCAGCACGCTGCCCACGATGCATACGGAGATCACCCCCACCAGCACCATGGTCAGCACCAGCTGCCCGACCCGGTGGAACGTGCGCTTCCGGCGCGCTTTGGTCTTCGCCGTGGGATGCACCAGCTCCCGCGCCGCCTGCTTCGCTTTATCCGGAAGCTGTCGCGCCCAGCGCTTAGCGTTAGCGGCCGACAGCCCTCGTTTTTTTGCCATGCTTCCGTTTCCTCCTTCGGTATGCTCTGCCCCGTCGGCGGCAGCCTTGCCGCCCGGGCAGCGGACGGATGTCTGCGCCCCGCTGTGCCGCGGGCGGCATCCGATCCATATGAGTATAAACAGACACTCTAATAGTATTGCAAAACGCGGCAAATGTCAAACCAAAAATCGGAAATTTCTGCCCATCCAAGCCCTTTCTCGCCGATTTTTTGCATTTTTTCACCACTTTTCGCCGCTTTCAGCGGGACGCGGCTGCTTTTCTCCGGCAAAGCCACATATTTCCTCTGTCGGCGGAAATACTAAGGCCAACTCACACGAAACGAGGCGATGTCTGTGAATACCACCGCGCGCACCGTGATCCTGGCGCTGGCGGCGGCGCTGCTGCTGGCCGCCGTCACGCTGTTCATTCTGTTCCGCACGGTCATTCCCGCGCCGGCGGACACCGAGCCCACCCCCGCCTATACCATCCGGGCATACGAGGGACAGGTGGCGGTGTTTGAGGGGAGCAGCGATTACCCCATGCAGGTGTTCGACTCTCCGGTGGAAGCGCTGCCCGCCGAGGAGCAGGAGCGGCTGCGCGCCGGGATCCCCGCCGCCGACCGGGACGAGCTGTCGGTGCTGCTGGAGGACTATACCAGCTGAGTGCCGCCCCGGCCACCGCCGGAAACGGGCGGCAGAACCCCCCGACCACGCAAAAACGGAGCCGCGACGGTATTGTCGCGGCTCCGTTTCATCGGTCTTAATTTATGCGGCGTCGGTGGTAAAATTCTTGGGATCGCACTTTTTGACCACAGATTTATTAAAGCTGACGGTCAGACCCTTGACCGCCTCTTTCACCTCCGCGTCAAATTCGTCGTACTTGGCGCCCCGGATGATGTTCTTGGTCTCGTCCGTGAACAGGGATTCCGGCGTATGGATATCCAGCCGCAGGATCAGCGCCGCCGTGGCGGTGGAGCCGTTGGCCTTGTAGGTGACGACCTGCGCCTTCCCCACCTCCACGGAGCGAATGGCCTTGACCAGATCCTCGTCGGTGGCGGTTTTGCCGTCGATATTCTTGCGGTTATCCTCGTCCTTACTGGCCTCGTGCTCGTGATCCTGATCGCTCTCCTGGGAGTGGTTATACGCGTCGATCACCGCATCGAAGTTGCCGCTCTTGTTGTATTCCGCCAGATAGCCCTCCAGCTTATCGGTGACTTCCTTTTTGGCGTCGTCGGTCATTTCCGAGCCGTTGGAGTCGGTCAGAGAAATGGAGATCATCTTATAGGACAGATAATTCTCGTCGAAATACGTCTTGCGGTCGGCCTCGCTCATTTCCCGCTGGCCGCCCTCGCCGTACAGGCCGTAGAACAGGCCGGTCTCGTTGAGACTCAGCTCCTTGGTGACCTTGACGAAGTGCTCCTTGTTGATGCCCAGCGACAGATAGCTGTCCGCCTTGACATTCTCCAGATTCTTCTCCAGCTCCGTCTGCTCCTCGGTGTTCCAGGAGACCCCATATTTATCCATCAGCTGCCGCAGCGCCACCTGCCGCACCGCCGCATCCTGCGCCGACAGCTTGAGATACTCGTCGAATTTCACCTTCTGGGCATCGTCGCCCTCGCCGTAGGTATACTCCTGCGCCCATACATCATAGCCATACTGGGCATACTGATACAGCCCCTGAGAATAGTACAGATTATAGAAAGAGTTATACAGATACGCCAGATATTCACCGGTGGACAGGGTGGTGTCCCCGATGGTGGCGGCCGTATCGGGGGTGCCGCCGATGGTCAGACGGGGCGCCGAACAGCCCGTCAGCAGAAAAGCGCCGCACAGCGCCAGTGCCAGCACCGCGCACGCCAGTCGTTTCATATGATTCATAGTGGATAGCCTCCTTAGCGATACAACGTATTGAGTTTCAGTATACCACCTTTTGGCGGGTTTGTCCAGTATTTTCTGCCAAAGCGTGCCGCTAATCGGCAGTTTCCTCGCTACGGGTGAGGTTTTTCATCCAGTCGTAGCGGCGGATCTTAAAGAACGCCGGGATGCATTTCAGTATCTGGTCGGCTTTCAGGCAGGCAAACACCACCACCGGAGCCGCCCCGCACATCGCCGCGATCAACGCCGCCGGAATCACGACGAGGAACACATGAATCGTGTCGTTGAGCATCACAAACTTCACGTCGCCACCGCTTTTCACCAGCCCGAACAGACAGGGATACTGATAGCAGGTGCCGATGGTGGTCACCGCCAGCACCCCCATGAACTGACGGGAGTAGCCCACCGCCGCCGGGGAAATGTCATACAGGCCGATGAAGGGCGTCCGCGCCAACAGAAACATTCCGCCGAACAGCAGCCCCAGCCCGGCGAACAGCACCTGCACCGTGCGGGAATACTCCCGGATACGGCTCAGGTCGCCGGAGCCGACGGTCTTGCCGATGACGATACCCACCGCCGCCGCCAGACCGTTGATGCCCACATACATGAAATTATTGGCCGTGTTGGCCACGCTGGTGGCGGTGATGACCGCCTCGGAGAACCGCCCAAGGATCATGCTGTTGGCCAGCAGATTGGCGCCCCATACCAGCTGCCCTGCCATCAGCGGCACCCCATAGCGCACGAAATCGCGAAAAATCTCCCGATCCGGGTGCAGCAGCGCGCCGAAACGGAACCGCAGCCGCTTATCCGCCAGCCGCACATACAAAACGATCACCGCCGTTTCGGTGATACGGGCGATGAGGGTCGCCAGCGCCGCGCCCCGCACCCCCATGGCCGGCGCACCCAGCTTGCCGAAAATGAATATGTAATTGAGGGTCACATCCACCGCCAGCGAGCAAACCGACACCAGCAGCCCCACCCGGGCCACCTCTACGCTGCGCATGGCGGCGATGAGCGCCTGGGTCAGGGCAAAAAACACATAGGAATAGCACAGAAAGGACAGATAATTGACCCCCTCCCGGATCACCTCCGGCTGGGGGGTGAACACCCGCAGCAGCGCCGCCGGACACACCGTACATACCACGGAAAACAGCAGCCCCGCCGCCAGCGCAAAGGTGACGCCCACCGCCACCACCCGGCGCACCCGTTCGGTGTCCCGCCGGCCCCAGTATTGCGCCGCCAGCAGCAGGATGCCGCCCTCGATGCCGCCGCTGAGCACCTGCAGCACCGTTTGAATCTGGTTGCCCATATACACGCCGGACACGGCGGCATCCCCCAGCGAACCGATCATCAGATTGTCCGCCAGTCCCACCGCGTAGGTCACGAGATTCTGTAAGATCATCGGCACCGCCAGTGCCACCAGCGACCGATAGAACGATTTATCCTTTGTCAACACCATGCCCGTTCTCCTATATCCGTGCTTTCACCGCAATTTTTCCAGCCGGGGCAGCAGCTGCGCCGCCAGCGCCCCGATCAACCCGCCGGTGAGCAGTCCCACCGGCAGCAGCGCCGCCGCATACCACAGCACCTGCCGGGTGCCCAGCAGCACCGCGGCGGCCGCCAGCTGGCCGATATTATGGCAGACGCCCCCGGCCATGCTCACCCCCATCACGCTGAACCGTCCGCTGCGGCGGCACAGCACCATCGCCCCCAGGCTCAGCAGCCCGCCGCACAGACTATACAGCATACTCACCGGGCTGCCGAAAGTCAGCCCCGCCAACAGAATGCGCAGCACACTCACCGCCAGCGCATCCCACCACCGCAGCCGATACAATGCCACCAGCACCACGCCGTTGGCCAGTCCCAGCTTGATCCCCGGGATACCGATGGGCAACGGGATCAGACTCTCCAGATAGCTGACGATGAACGCCAGCGCCACCAGCAGCCCGTACAGAGCCGTCTTTCGTTTCATGGGTAGGACCTGCCTTTCATTGCGGAATCGGGCGAGCGGCGTCCCTCAAGCCATCCAGCGCGGCTCCGTCGGCCGCGGCGGCTCCCCGCCCCCGGAGACAGCATTCGTCCGCGGCGGAGCCGCCGCCTTTCAGCCGGTTTCTCCGTCGATGACGGTTTCCCGACCCACCACCGTCACCGCCACCCGATGGGGCAGGCAGAGGATGCTCTGTCCCGGGCGGGAAATCGCCGCGTGGCGCACGCAGAGGGCGTCCGGGCAGTCGGCCTCGGTGATCCGGACCTGCCCGCCCTCGATCACCAGCTGATTGACCCCGCCCTCGCCCTGTATGAGCCGTCGGGCATCCTCATCCAGCGGCAGCGTCTCCGTCACCCGGCCGCCCACGGAAATTACCACCGTCGCTCCCTGCCGGGGGGACAGCCACAAACAGACCGCCAGCACCAGCGATACCGCCAGCACCGCCGCCACCAACCAGCTGTCTCCCCGACGCCAGCGCCGGACATTGTTCTCCGCCATGCGTTGCCCTCCGCTCCTATGTAGATGCTTTTACAGACAGGATATCAGGTTCTCTAATATCCTGTCTGTATTGTGGATTGCAAAAACTCCCGGGCGGCGTTCACCCCATCCACCACCGCCTGTGCGGAGATAGTGGAACCGGACAGACCGTCCACCGGCGAGCCAAGCCGGGCGGAATCCGCCAGCTTGAGGGGCATCTTCCGTCCCGCAAAATCGGCGGCGAAGTCCTCGGTGGCGATCCGCGCGCCCAGATACTCCGTCTCGTGCTGGGACAGCACCCGGATCCCCGCCAGCGTATCCCCGTCGGCGGTGAAGGTGGACTGCACCCGGATCTCCGATTTATACCCCTGCCGCGCCGTCACCACCACATAGCCGCTGACCCGCCCCGCCGCATCCAGCGCCCGGGCGGCGGAGAGCACGTGATATTGCTCCGTCTGTGCCGGCGATACCGGCAGCTCCTCGGCCCCTGTCAGGGATACCGCCGCATTCGTCCCGTGGGCATAGTCTGCCCGCAGCGTCGTATATCCCCACACCGAACCGGCCACCAGCCCCACTGACAGCAGCAGCATCAGTCCCAGCGCCCCCCAGCGGGAGGGCGAGCGATACCGCCGGGGGCCTGCTTCCACTCGCTTTGCGTTCACCCGATCTCCTCCGTCAGATAGGCGCCGAATCCGGCGGAATACGCCAGACTGCCGTCCATACACACCCACAGCGCCTCCACGCCCGGCAGCTCGTCCACCCACTGCTGCCCCGCCTCCACCGACAGGGTGAACAGCGCGGTGGACAGCACATCTGCCCGGGCACTGTCGGCACACACCACGCTCACCGCCCGCATCCGGGCGGCGGGATACAGAGTATCCACATCAATAATATGGGCATAACGCTGCCCATCCACCGTATAATACCGCTGATAGTCGCCGCTGGTGACCACTGCCCCCTCGGCCAGACTCACCGTGGCGATGTACGTCCTGGCCGAGTCGGTATCGGGGTTTTGCAGGCCGATGATGAAGGGGCGGTTTTCAGCTCCCTTGCCGCCCACGGCCCGGATATTGCCCCCCACATTGATGAGCGCCCAGCGCCATCCCAGCTCCTGCCGCACAAATTCCGCCAGCCGCTCCGCCGCATAGCCCTTTGCCACCGCGCCCACATCCACCCGGGCCCCGGCATCGGTGAGCCGGGCGGTGCCCGCCGCCCGGTCGATAACCAGACAGGCGGGATCGGTGTGGGCTGCTGCGGCCCGCAGAGCGGCCGTATCCGGCAGCGTCGCCGCCTCCGGCTGCTGCTGCGCCTGCTGACGACAGGCGTGCCACAGCTCCAGCACCGCCCCGAACAGAATATTCACCCGGCCGTCGGTGTCCCGATAGGCTTGCAGCCCGTATTCCAGCAGATCCAGCACCGGGGCGGACAGCGCCACCGGGTCGCCCCCGGCGCGGTCATTGAGGGTCTTCAGATTGGCAACCCCCGCATAGTCGGTATAAATGTCGTACAGCCGATGGTATTCCAGCAGCTTTTCGTGCAGCCGCTGGGCTCCGGCGGAAAATTCCGTCTGCGAGACGCCATAGGCGGTCAGCGTAGTCACGGTATCAAAGACATCGGTATAGGTGACGGAACGGCGTCCGGTCTCTCCGCAGCCGGTCAGCCCCACCGCCAGCAGAGCCGCCAGCAGCAGACACAGCAGCCGCCGTTTCATTCCGTCCCCTCCTTTACCGTTTCTCCGACAGCGCCGCACAGAGCCCGTCCGGCAGCTCTGTGCGGTCTCGTCTCTATTCTTTCACAGCCTTCATCACGTTATTCAGCATCCCGGACACGCCGATGGTGCAGCCGGAAATGCCGTCCACCTTGCCGGAGGCATCGGGCTTCAGCCCGCTCAGCTGGTCCGCCGTTTTTCCCACGCACCAGCGGTCAAAGGCGTCCGCCTGCTCATACCATTCCTTCTTGATGCTGCTGGCGCCTTTCATGCCGTAGCCGTCGCCCATCATCCGCTTGGTCTCGACGGCGCCGGACACGGTGGTGAACTTCCCGTCCTCCACCGTCAGCTTGGCCTGCAGCGTATCGGTCATGCAGGCGGTGATCTTGCCGCCGTTGACCGCCACCGCCGCCAGCTCGGTATCAAACTGGGGAGCGGCATCGGTGGATTCGCTGTTCTTCGTCGTGGTCATGGCCAGTCGCAGCTCGTCTCCCGTGCCCACGGCGGCGGTTTTCGCGCCGTCTGCCGCCTTGCGCACCGCTTCAATGAAATCGGTGATCACCAGATCGCAGCCCTCGATGGCCGCGCTTTTACCGTCGGTGGCGGCAATGCCGCTGACCTCTCCGGCGGTCTTGCCCCGCACAAAGGTGGCAAAGGCGTGCGCCTGCTGCTCCCAGGAGGTTTTCAGCGTGGCATCCTTGCCGGTGTCCTCCTCAGTCAGCGTGTAGGCGTCCCCCTGCTCTCCCTTGGCCACCAGCGCCGCCGCGTCCAGCGGCTTGCCGTCGGCAGACACCGTATACGCGGTCTCCTCCACCCGGCAATTCTGGATTTTCCCGTCCTTGTCCAGCGCCACGGCTGCCGCGGTGATCTTCACCCGGGTCGTGTCGTCCGCCTCCATCATCCGGGTGGCCACACAGCCCAGCCCCAGCTTCGTATCGGCGGCGGTGCCGCCCGAGGCGGTATTGTCGGCATCCTTGCCGCCGCACGCCGCCAGCCCGCACAGCAGCAGCGCCGCCAGCAGTCCTATACACCATCGTTTCATCGGTTTCTCTCCTTACGTTTTGACGGCGGGCAACCGCAAAAACGCCCGCCGAAAGCCGTCGCCGGCTCTTATCCCTACTATGCGACAAAACCGATAAAACTATGCTTACAGGCTATTGGAAAATAGTTCCTTTATTCTTGATGCAGTCCGGCGGGCTGCACCCGGATCACCTGCACCGGGCATTTTTCCACGCAGGCGCCGCAGCCGGTGCACAGCGCGTGATCCACCCGCGCCAGATGGTTCGTTACCTTGATGGCGCCGGTGGGGCACACCTTCTGGCAGATGCCGCAGCCGATGCAGCCGGCGGAACAGACCGCCTTGACCGCCTTGCCGAAATCGTCGGAGGAGCAGCACACCTCGATGGCGGCATTATCCGGCCGCATCCCGATAATCTTCTGAGGGCACGCCGCCACACACTGGCGGCAGCTGATGCAGTCCTCCGGCTGCACCACCGCCACCCCCTCCTCCAGACGGATGGCGCCGGTGGGACACACCGACACGCAGGTACCCAGTCCAAAGCAGCCGTAGGCGCAGGCTTTCCCTGCATGGCCGGGGGCGACCGCCGCCTGTCGGCAATCCTGCGCCCCGTAATATTGATAGCTGAGCTTTTGCGCCTCGCAGGTGCCGGCGCAGTGGACATACGCCACCTGCCGCTGGACGGCGGTGGTCTCCACCCCCATGATCTCGGCGATCTCTTTCGCCACCGCCGAGCCGCCCACCGGGCAGGCATTGGGGGGCGCCTCGCCCCGGGCGATGGCGGCCGCCAGAGCGTCGCATCCGGCATAGCCGCAGCCGCCGCAGTTATTTCCCGGCAGCGCCGCCCGCACCGCCGCTTCCTTTTCATCGGTCTTCACCGCAAACACCTTGCCCGCCGCGCCCAGCAGCAGCCCGATGAGCAGACTCACGCCGCCCGCTACGGCGGCGGCAATTCCTATGGACATCGTGCAGCCACCTCCTTAAAATTGCAGGCCGGAAAAGCCATAAAACGCAATTGCCATCAATCCGGCGGTCAGCAGCACAATGGGCATCCCCTGAAAGGCGCGGGGCACGGCGTTATGCGCCATCTTCTCCCGCAGCCCCGCCATAATCACGATGGCGACGGCAAAGCCCACCGCCGTGCCAAAGCCGGTCAGCACGCTCATCCAGAAGCCGTTGCCGTTCTGCACATTGGTCAGCGCCACGCCCAGCACGGCGCAATTGGTGGTGATGAGGGGCAGATACACCCCCAGCGCCGCATACAGCCCGTGGCTGAGCTTTTTCAGCGCCATCTCCACCAGCTGCACCAGGGCGGCGATCACCAGAATAAACACGATGGTCTCCAGATAGGTCAACTCCAGCGGCACCAGCACGCCGGTATAGATGAGACTGGTCAGCGCCGAGGACAGGGTGATGACGAAGATCACCGCCGCGCCCATGCCGGCAGCGGTTTTAATGCTCTTGGACACACCCAGAAAGGGGCACAGACCCAGAAACTGGCTGAGCACCACATTGTTGATGAGGGTGGTGGTCAGCAGGGTCAGCAGCAACGTTTTAACCACGGTCGTCCCCTCCCTCCTGCGTTTTCGCCGCCTCCATGCTGCGGCGCTTTTGCTCCGCCGCCCGGCGGGTCTCGGCGGCGTTCTGTTCCGCCAGACGCCGGTGGTTGCGAGCAAACACCGCATGGCCGGCGCAATCGGCGCAGTTGCCGCCGCAGATCAGCTCGCTGTCCTTATGGGTATCCTTGTTGGTGGCGCTGGGGGCTTTCAGCTTGTTTTGCAGCGCCGCCAGCAGCGCCAGCACAAAGAATGCCCCCGGCGCCATCACCAATATGCCAATCGGCTCATAGGAGGCAGGCATAACCTGCAGCCCGAACACGGTACCGCTGCCGAACAGCTCCCGCACCAGACCGATGGCGGTCAGGGAGCAGGTGAACCCCAGCCCCATGCCCAGCCCATCGCAGGCGGACAGCCACACGGGATTTTTCGACGCATACGCCTCCGCCCGACCGAGGATGATGCAGTTCACCACGATCAGCGGAATGAAAATGCCCAGGGACGTATACAAGCTGGGCAAATATGCCTGCAACAGCAGCTGCACCATCGTCACAAAGGAGGCGATCACCACAATATAGGCGGGCATCCGCACCTCATCGGGAATGATGCGGCGCAGCAGCGAGATCATGGTATTGGACAGCACCAGCACCACCGCCGTGGACAGCCCCATCCCGAGACCGTTGATGGCGGAAGAGGTCACCGCCAGCGTGGCGCACATACCCAGCATCAGCACAAAGGTGGGATTTTCCTTGACGATGCCGTTATAGATCCGTTCCCAAGCCTGTTTCATCATCCGTGATCCCCTCCCATCTGTGCCACCAGCTCCAGCGCGGCGGCGGTCTCCTGTTTCAGCGCCTTCGTCGTATAGGTGGCGCCGGAGATGCCGTCCACCTCGTCGGCGCTGTGGATTCCGATAAACTGCTCCCGCACATCGGCGTTTTCGCAATTGGCGCCGAAGCCGGGGCTTTCGCTGTGACTGAGGACGGCGTACCCCACCACCGCGCCGGTTTTGTCGATGCCCAGCGCCAGCTTGATCTCGCCGCCGTAGCCCTTGGTGGAGATGGCGGTCAGCACATAGCCGAGGGTCTCTCCGGCGGCGTCCTTCGCCGCCAGAATTTCCTCCACGGAGGAGCCGTCGGTGCGGGCGGCGTTGAAGGCTTGCAGCGCCGCCGCATCCAGACAGTCGTCAAAGCTCGCCGCCGTTTCATACACCTGCTGGTAGGCGGCGGCTTTCTGTGCCTGCTCCGCCCGGGCGATGGGCTGGAGCGTCAGCTCATGCACAAACGCCAGCGCCGTCACCGCCACCAGCGTGATGGCCAGCAGGATGCCGGTATTTTTCAGGGTTGTTTTCATGACCGGCTCCCCCCTTTCGCCGCCCGCTTGGTGCCAAAGGGACGGGGCAGGGTCGCCCGCTCCATCAGCGGCACCAGCGTATTGCCAATGATGATGGCATAGGATACCCCCTCCGGCGAGGAGCCGAACACCCGGAACAGGGCGGTCAGCAGCCCCAGCAGCAGAGCATATAGCCACTGTCCCCCGGCGGTGATGGGGCTGGTGACATAGTCCGTCGCCATATACACCGCCCCCGCCATCAGACCGCCGCTGACCAGCTGTCCCAGCAGGTAATTGCCGTCGGGCAGGCTGCCCCCCTGCGCCCACCGGAACAGGGTGACAAACACAAGCGTGCTACCCACATACACCGCCGGAATTCGAGGAGAAATCACCCGGCGGGCCAGCAGATACGCCGCCCCCACCAGAATGGCGAGGGTGCTGGTCTCCCCGATGCAGCCGGAATGGAATCCGAAGAACGCCTGCCACAGATCCAGCGTCTGTCCCTCCCGCAGCAGCGCCAGCGGAGTGGCGGAGGCGGTGGCGTCCAGCGACCAGGTGCCCATACGCTGGAGAAATCCGCCGAACACATCCCCGCCCAGCAGGTTGCCCACGGCGGGCATAGCGCCGCCCATCAGCGCCGGGAAGGAAATGATGAGAAAACACCGGGCAGCCAGCGCCGGGTTCATCATATTCTGTCCCAAGCCGCCGAACAGCAGCTTCACAAACACGATGGCGAACACGCCCCCCATCACCGGCACCCACACCGGCACCGTGGCGGGCAGATTCATCGCCAGAATCAGTCCCGTCACCAGGGCGCTGCCGTCCGCCACCGTCACCGGCAGCTTCATCAGCTTTTCGTACACATATTCCGTCAGCATACAGGTGGCGGCGCTGACGAGAATCAGCACCAGCGCCCGCAGCCCGAACACGAACACCCCCACCGCCAGCGGCGGAATGAGGGCGATCGCCACATCCCGCATGACCGTAGCGGTGGATTCACCGCTGCGGATATGCGGGGATACCGAACCGTTCAGCATAGGTCACACATCCTTTCTCTTGGCGGCTGCGCGCCGTCGTTCCGCCGCCACCGCCGTGCGGGCATACTGAAAGCTCTGGGTCAGCCGCCGTTTTGCGGGGCAGACATAGGTGCAGCAGCCGCAGGCGATGCACTCCGCACCCCCCAGCTTCTGAAACGCCTCCAGATCAGAGCTGTCTGCCGCCCGCGCCATCTCCACCGGCACCAGATTCTCCGGGCAGACCCGGATGCACCGGCCGCAGCGGATGCAGGCGCTGGGCTCCCACAGCGCCACCTCGTCCCGCTCCATGGCCAGAATGGAGGAGGAGGTCTTGACCACCGGCACGTCCAGCGTCGCCATGGCCATGCCCATCAGAGGACCGCCGGAGATAATCTTCTCCGGCTCCCCTTTCAGCCCGCCGGCCGCCTCCAGCACCTCCCGGTGGCTGCTGCCCACCGGCACCCGCAGGTTGCAGGGGGACGCCGCGCCGTCGCCGGTGACGGTCATCACCGTATAAATCTGGGGAATCTGCCGACACACCGCCCGGGCGACGGAAACCACCGTGGACACATTCGTCACCACGCACCCGGCGTCGATGGGCAGTCCGGCGGCGCTGACCTTACGCCCCGTGACCGCATAAATGAGCATCCGCTCGCCCCCCTGGGGATACTTGGTCTTCAGCACCTGCACCCGCAGCCGGGGGTTGTCCCCCACCGCCTGCCGCAGCCGCCGGATCGCCTGCGGCTTATTATCCTCAATACCGATCACCGCCTGCGCCTCGGGGAACAGCCGCAGCAGCACCCCGATGCCCTCCAGCAGCTCGTCGGTATTCTCCAGCAGCATCCGGTAATCGGAGGTGAGATACGGCTCGCACTCGGCGGCATTGATCAGCAACGTGTCGGGGGAGACCCCCGGCTTCATGGTCAGCTTCACATGGGTGGGGAAACCGGCGCCGCCCTGTCCCACAATGCCCGCATCCCGGATGGCGGCGAGAATTTCCTCCCCCGTCATCCGCTCCGGGTCCCGCGCCTGTCCCAGCGCGGGCTGCGGGGTGAACCGCCCGTCGTTCTCCACCACAACAGAGAGCTGCTCCTTGCCGCTCACCGTCATGCGGGGCTCGATGGCCTTCACCTTGCCGGACACGGCGCTGCAGATCGCCGCCGACACAAAGCCGTTGGGCTGCGCCAGCATCTGCCCCACCAGCACCGGGTCGCCCACCGCCACCACCGGCTGCGCCGGGGCGCCGATATGCTGTCCCAGCGGATACACCGCCTCGCCCGCCGGGCGAAATTCCCGGATGGCGGCATCCGCCGTCAGCGCCTTGCCGTCATTGTGGGGATGGATGCCGTGGCGAAAAGTTCGTTTCGTCATCGTCTATTGTTCACTCCGTTTCGCTACGTATGCGCCGTCAGGGGACAGGCGCTCTGCTCCTATTCTACCATAAATTGTGCCAAAAACAAGAATAACTTATCCGTTCCGAACCGTTATTTTTTTGACAGCCGTCCGGCAAAAGACCCTCAGCCGCGCCAGAGACGCAGCTGAGGGTCGCAACCGGCTCATTTCCGTTTGCCGCCGGCAAACCAGTCCACGAGCCAGAACAAATATCCCAAACACAAAAACGCCAGATTGAACACCAGCCAGTGGAGCAGCACCCGCCCCACGCCCAGCGCGTCATAATCCATAAAGGCATAGGGGAACCGGCTGCCGCCGAACACCGGCGGGAGCAGAAAGCCCCGCACTGTGGCATAAAGAAGATAGAGATTCGGGAAAACCGCCCACACCAGCGGATCGGTGGGGCGAAAGCTGCCCTTGCGGTCAAACAGCAGCCAGTCCAGCACCGTCATCAGCGGCACCGCATAGTGGAGCAGCGGCGCCACCAGACCCGCCCGCAGCAGCGCCAGCGGGCCCCGACCGAGGACCGAATACGCCAACAGGCCGGAGGCGACCGCCGCCATCGTCAAAGCGCCCTTGATCACCGACCACCAATTCTTTCCCCGCAGCAGCACCCAATATTCGTCCACGGTGAAATAGATCAGACACAGCAGCTCCACCAGCACCGTGTAAAGACGCAGCGCCCCCCAGCGGGGCGCGCCGGAGAACAGCCCCAGCTGCCAGATCAGCCCGACGGCGGCGCACAGCGCCAGCAGCCGCTTATATATGCCGGATAAAAACCGTCCGGAACCACGCATAGATTCTGTTTCCTCCCTTTGCCAATCAGTGGCGACAATTGGTGTTGCGGTGAGCGCGGCACACCGCCACCACGGCAATGATAATCACCGCCGCCCCCGCCGCGCACACCGCCAGCAGCCGCCAATGGCTCCGGACATAGGCCAACACCCGCTGCCACCGTCCGGGCGCGGGGGTATCGTCCGCCGGCGTCTGCGCCGCCACCGTCACCGTATGGTAACGCTGAAAAGAATCGTCGGTGCGGTCATACACATACAGACCGGTGCGCCCGTCCGGGGCGGTCACATACACGATGGCATAATCGCTCAGCGCCGTATCCTCATAGAGGAACGCATCCGTCTCCTGCCCGCCCACGGAGCAGGTGCCCGCCGCCGTCCCGGCGGGCGTCTCCTGCCCGGCGGGCATGGGCAGCAGAATATACAGCCGACTGTCCACCGTCAGCGGGCGAAACTGCGTGAACTGCCCGGACGTCTCATCGTACAGATAAAAGGCGCCCTCGCCCCCCGCCGCCGGGGTCAGCCACAGCAGCACCGTGCCGTTGTCGGCGTTTTTCGCCGCCGCCACCACCGTGCCGTTGAGGGTCACGCTGTCCCAGCCGTATCCCAGCGGAAGGGTCGTGTCCGGCTGGGTATCGGAGACCTGCATGGATTCCTCCCCCACCGTCACCTCCAGAGGATCCCCCTGGGGCGGCACGGTGGTGCTGGTCTCGCCGGAGCTGCCCTGATCGGCGGCGCGGGTGATCACCACTGTGTATCTTTTAATAACGCCGCTGGGGGCGGTGACGGTAACCACCCGGGTGTTTTTGCCTACCGCCAGCGTGTTGTTGCCGCTGATGTCCGTTACCTTGGCATCCTTATCCGCCGGCACGGCGCTCAGGAGCAGGCTGGTGGTGGTATAGGGCACCTCCACGGTATAGTTGAGGGTATTGGCATTGAATTTCGGCGTCAGCGTGCCGGAGGAGGGCTTCAGACTCGCCAGATTGGCATTGGAGGAGGCGGCGGGGTTTTCTACCTTCACGGTGAGGGGTTTTGCCTCATTTTCAACAAAAATCTCCTCCTCATCAAGTGTCGCCAATCCTTCGCTGGACAGGGTGAATGTGCCGGTTCCCGTCTTTTTGCTTTTGAAAGTACAAATAACCTTATGGCTATTTTTTCTAGATGTCTGGGCAAATGCAAAATTGAGCACACCAGCGGCCGAATCTCGATTGTCCAAGCTGGTGCCCTCGACCTCTGTACACTGAAACAAATTGGTATCGTAGCCAATGGTCCCTTTTCCAGCCCCCACACTGGAAGAAGTATAGGTGATTGTCAACTTCACAGAGTTGCCTACCGTCACCGAACTGGCACTGGCAACGAAACTAACGCTGCCGGAAGCAGCCGAAACCATTAATTCTGATACGCCCATTCCAAGACATATCAATACCACCATAACAACGGCAACTAAACGTTTCAAGGTGGACTTCCTCCTTTTACTGTAGCGATTTGATCATTTCGATGCAGTACTTTAGCACCCGCAGGGCATCCACCGGCTGTACCTTGCCATCCCGGTTGGTATCAGCCGCCAGCAACTGCATACCGGAAAGATTGGTTAAACCGATAATATGCTTTTGGATTCGCAATGCGTCCACCGGAGCAATCATCCCGTCCCCGTTCACGTCGCCGTAGATCACCACCGGATAGCTGGCGGTGACGGCGGTGCCGCTATACAGCCGCACAATATCCCCCGTGCCCACCGGACCGGCGGTTTTCGCCGCTCCGGCGGCGGTATAGACGGCGGCAGTGCCGTTCTGCACCGCCAACCCCTGAATCAGCTCGGTGACGGTGGTGCCCGGCTCCACCTTGGTGATGATGCTGCTCACCGCATAGGTGCGCCCAGTGATCGTCGGCTGCTGCCCGCCGCTGCCCTCCCGGGTGATCGTGAGGACATAGGTGCGGGTCACACCACTGGTGGCGGTGACGGTCAGCTCTATCCGGTTTTCTCCGTGGTTGAGCCGCACCGTGCCGCCGCCGGACACCGTGGCGCCGCTGCCATTGGGGCGGGCGGTGATCGTCACGCTGTCCACATCCGCCCCCACCTGCGCCGCATATTCCGTGGTATACCGGTCAAAGGAGGGGGTCAACCCGCAGCCGCTGACCGTGATCTCATCCAACAGATTATTGTTGTTGCCGTTGCGGGGCGGATACGCCGCCGCTGCCGCCGGCATCTCCCGATACACCGGCACGCTGAACACCAGCCCCGCATCCCGCACCGCCGTCTGACCGCGGATCTTGCCCTCCGAGGCTGCCCCCACCACATTGGTCATATACTGATGCTTGTACAGACCGCTGGCGGCGTTGGTCACATTGAATTTCTGGAAATAGGGAGTGTCCTGCCCCCGCTGGATATACGATTTCCCCAGCATATTGGCGCTATCCACCATACATTTATAGGGGTCGTTCCAGCCGTGATTTTTGGCGTAGATCGCCCCGTTTTCCACAGCGCTTTTCCCATCCGCGGCATACGCGCCGATATCGAAGAAATTATAATACCCCTCATAGCCCGGTACTTTCCCCAGCGCCAGCCCGTTTTTGACCGTCCCCTCCTGCACAATCTTGGTGGCAAGGAAATAGGCGCTGACCCCGGTCTCCTTCGCCGCCTGCAGCAGCTGAGACGCCCGCTCGTGCAGCTCCGCGGGGAGGATGGCTTGGATCCCCTCCACCGTCTGGTCGGCGGAATAGCTCAGCTCCTCAAACTGGAACACATAGGTGCCGTCGAGGAAATTCCGGGGGTCCATATAATAGGCAATCACCGCCGGGGCGGCGGCGCACCAGCCGCCGGAATCAAAGGTCACATACACGCTCGTATCAAAGTTATACGCCCCGTACTCCATGGATTTCCACGCCTCAGGGCTGAGGATGGTGTTGCGCCCCACCGGGCTCTCCCCCACCAGCGCCTCCGCCCAGGTCATGGACAGATGCCGCGCCTTAAACACCCATTTCGGGTATTGGGCATGGAGCTGGCGCAGCGCCGGCTTATAGCTCTCCGGGAAGCCCTGCGCCGTCAGATAGGCTTCAAAATCCCCGTCAGCCTCATAGCGGGCATTGATGGTGATATACTCCGCGCTGGCATAACCGGTAAGGTTGTCCTTGGTGATCTTATACCATTTGCCATCGGCGCTGGTCTCAAGGATCGTCACCACATCGCCGTTATACAGCGAGCCGATCTGCGTATACCCTGTCCCCGGTCCGCTGCGCACCCGCAGGCTGTCGTCCACGTGCACTGTGCCGGTAGCGATCGTATCGGCGAGCAGCCGCATCCCCATCAGGGAACTGACCAGCAGGCAGACGCACAGCCACAGAGCCGTCAGCCGCCGCCGAGGGCTTGTCCATCTATGCGTTGTCATACCCGATCCGCTCCTTTCCGGTGAATTTTTCCTTTTACGGCGTATCGCCGTGCAATTCCGTCAAAAACCGCTCCCGCTCCGCCTGCACCGCCGAGGCGGTATCCGTCAGCTGAGCATAGCGAAAGAGGATAAATCCGTCCGCCTGCCGCTGCCGCAGCAGCTGAAGCTGGCGGGCAAGAATATCGTGGTTTTCCGCCCATTCGCCCTTGCCGTCTCCGGCATACTTGTCTTCCTCCAGCCCCGCCTTATACAACGCCAGCCCGCCGTAGAACGCCAACCCCTTGTGGCGGGGTAAGGCAAGCCACTCCTCCAGCACGGCGGGAAAGGGGCGGCTGCTATGCTGAAATCCGGAATAAATCTGAGGGCACACATAGTCGATGTACCCCGGCTGGCGCATCCACAGCGCCACATCGGCGCACAGAGCCTCCCGGCAATAGTCCAGCCGGGCGGCGGGACTGACCCCGAAGGGCTTGCCGTGTCCCCGGCACAGCCCATATACCCCGCTGATGAGGGCGTCCACCTGGGTGCGCCGCCAATCGCCCACCGCGATGCCCTCCGGAACCGTCTCAAAATCCTCGGCAGCGGCGCTCATCCCGGCGGGATAGAAATAATCGTCAAAATGCACCCCGTCCACGGCGTAGCCGTCCAGAAGTTCCCGCACGCCGTTCAGCACCAGCGCCCGAGCAGTCTCCGCCGCCGGGTCATAGTACCACACGCCGTCCTTTTGAAAGCGGGGAACCTCCGCCACCGCCCGGGACGGGTCTGCTCCGATGCGGTAGGGGTTCACCCAGGCATGGAGCGCCAATCCCCGGCTGTGGGCCGCCGTCACCGCGTAGGCAAGAGGATCAAACCCCGCCGCCAGCAGCCCCGCAGCGGAGGCCGCCGCCGGATAGACCCGGGAGGCATAATAGGCGTCCCCATGGGCCCGCACGTGGAAAAAGACGGTGTTCAGCCCCTGCGCCCGGCAGGTGTCCATGACGGCATCCAGCCGCGTCTGCGTCTGCGCCGCGGCGGCATCGGTCAGCAGCTCGTCCAGCTCCAGAAAGGATACCCACACCCCCCGCAGCTCCGGCGTTTCCTCCCGGGATTCCTGCGGCGGCGCGGACGGAGCGGAGGGCAGCGCCGTCTCCGACGGCACACGGCAGCCGGACAGCAGCACCAGCGCGCACCACAGCCATCCCCACAGGCGCTTTCTATGTTTCATCCGCGGATACACCCCTTTATTGTACATACTTTGTCAAAAAAGGTCAAGTCCCGACGGCATATTTCAGGGACTTTACAGAACTTTCCGATGTATGGTATACTGGGCAGCGTAAGTCCCCACCGAAAGGAGCCTGTTCGCCATGTCCCCTGTCGCCATCGCGCTGAGCGCCTATCTGACCGCCGTTTCTCTGCTGGCTGCCGTCCTCACCGTCGCCGACAAGCGCCGGGCGCAGGCCCACCGCTGGCGGGTGCGGGAATCCACCCTGTGGACCGTGGCCGCCCTGGGCGGCGCGGCCGCTATGTTCCTCACCATGCGGCTGGTGCGCCACAAGACCCGCCACCCGTCTTTCATGATCGGGCTGCCGCTGCTGATCCTGCTGCACGGCGGGCTGCTTTACGGAGCCTATGCCCTGTTGCTGCACACAGCCTGAACACGGGTTCTCAAAGTCAACAGGTAAAAATGTGGATTTCTTGCGATTTTTACCAAATTTGGGGTTGACAAGCGCTTTGTATGGTGCTAAAATCCGAAATTGTGAAAATCATTCACATTTCCTTCACGATTTTGAGGAGGCCGAAAAATACCATGAGCGAAGAATCAGGACAAGGCGAAGAGATTGAACGATTACGTGTGGCGGTGCTGTGCGGGAAATGTCAGACCCCGGGCGCACCGCCGGACCCGGTGTACGGCTTACAGGTGGAGTCCGGAGCCCGCCGCTGGCGCTGGCAGGATCTGGACGAGGAGCGGAACCGCGTCGAAACCTTGGCGCAGCGCATGGAGACGCTCTGCCCGGAACCGTGTCACATCGAGGACATCGTACGGGACTTTGTGTTGGAACGGTATTTACCTTGAGAGCATCTGTCCGAGCGAGTGGGCCCACCGCCTATCCCGCTCGGGCAGATGCTGTTTTTTCGGTAAAAAGTCTTGCGCTTGCTCCATTTATATGGTATAATGTAGCATAAATATAACGGTTAGTAGAAAAAGGAGGCGTTTCCCCGATGAAATGTCCCTACTGCGGCTATGTAGAGAGCCGCGTCATCGACTCCCGTCCCACAGACGAGAGCAGCCGCATCCGGCGGCGGCGGGAATGCCTGCGATGCGGCCAGCGGTTCACCACCTATGAGATCATCGAGAGCCTGCCCATCGTCGTGGTCAAAAAAGACAAGTCCCGGGAACCCTTCGACCGGCAGAAGCTGCTCAACGGGCTGCTCCGCGCCTGCGAAAAGCGGCCGGTGCCGCTGGAGCGGCTGGAGCGGGCGGTGGACGACATCGAGGCCCAGATCCAGAATTCGCTGGAGCGGGAGGTGCCCACCACCAAGATCGGCGAATACGTCATGGAGCAGCTCATCCACATCGACGATGTGGCGTACATCCGTTTTGCATCCGTGTATCGGCAGTTCAAGGATATCGAATCCTTCCATGAGGCCATCCGCAAGCTGATGGACGAGGAGGACAAAAAGAATTGATCTCAGGGGCGGCTGTTTTACCATTGCAGTAAAACAGCCGTTTTTCGGGCGTATTTTAAGGAGCGTTTTTATGGCACGGCTGGCAGCACAACAACTGGATAAATATTTCGGCGAGCGGGCGCTGTTCACCGGGCTGAGCTTTGAGATCGGCGACACCGACAAAATCGGGCTGGTGGGAGACAACGGCTGCGGCAAAACCACCCTTTTACGCATCCTCATGGGGCAGGAGCCGGCGGACGGCGGCGAGGTGGTCAAATACCGGGACACGGTCATCGGTTATATGGAGCAGCACACCTGCCGGGACGGCGGCCGCACCCTGTGGGACGAGGTGGAGAGCGTGTTTGCGCCGGTGATGGCGGTGGAGCGGGAGCTGAACGCCGTCAACACCCGGCTGGAGCGGGGAGAAGCCGCCCCCGCCCTCATCGAGCAGCAGCAGACTCTGCGGGAGCAACTGGAGCGCATGGGCGGGTTATACTATAAGAGCCGGGTGCGGGCGACCCTGCTGGGGCTGGGCTTTGAGGAACGGCAGTTTACCACCCCCGTGGGGGTGCTGTCCGGCGGGCAGCGCAGCAAGGCCGCTATGGGGCGGCTGCTGCTGGCGGACACCAATCTGCTGCTGCTGGACGAGCCTACAAACCATCTGGACATTCCCTCGGTGGAATGGCTGGAGGAGTATATCCTCGCCTATCCCGGCGCGGTGGTGGTGATTTCCCACGACCGGTATTTTCTGGACAAGGTCACCACCCGCACCATGGAGCTGAAAAACGGGCGGCTCTACTGCACCAACGGCAATTACACCGCCCACAAGGAAAAGCGGGAAAAGGACCGGGAAATCGAAGAAAAGCACTACCGCTCCGCCCAGCAGGAAATTCAGCGGCTGGAGGAAAACATTGCACTGCTCAAGCAATGGAACCGGGAAAAGAGCATCAAGCAGGCGGAGAGCCGGGAAAAGCGGGTGGAGCGGCTGAAAGCCGAGGTGGTCGCCCCGGAGGAGGCGGACAGGAGCATCCGGTTTCAGTTCTCCGCCGCCCAGGTCAGCGGCAACGAGGTGCTGACCGCCGAGGGGCTGGCGATGGGCTTTGACGGCAAAGAGCTGTTCCGCGGCGCCGACCTGCAGCTGCGGCGGGGGGAGCGGGTATTCCTGCTGGGTCCCAACGGCTGCGGCAAAACCACCCTCTTAAAAATTCTCTGCGGACAGCTGCCCCCCGCCGCCGGGTATGTGCGGCCGGGTGCCAAGGTGTCCATCGGCTACTATGACCAGGTGCAGCAGGGGCTGGATTATCAAAAGACCGCCCTGCAGGAGCTGTGGGACACCTATCCGAAGAAAACCGAAACGGAGATCCGCAGCGCCATGGCGGCGTTTCTGTTCCGGGGGGACGCGGTGTATAAGACCGTCGGGGTTATGAGCGGCGGCGAGCGGGCGCGGCTGCTGCTGCTCAAGCTGATGCTGGCGGGGGACAACCTGCTGCTGCTGGACGAGCCCACGAACCATCTGGACATTGCCTCCCGGGAGGCGCTGGAGGAGGCGCTGTCCGGCTATGACGGCACCATCCTGGCGGTGTCCCACGACCGGTATTTCATCAACCGTATGGCGACCCGGGTGGCGGAGCTGCGCCCGGAGGGAATCACCGCCGTGGGCAACGACTACGATGCCTATACCGCCGCCCGTCAACGGGCGGAGGCCGCTGCCGCAGCGGAGAAACCGCCGGACAGCAAAATGGGAGCCGGCGGCGCCGACTATAAGCAGCGCAAAGAGCGGGAGAGCGCCCTGCGGCGGCTGCGCACCGCCGCCGCCCGCGCCGAGGCGGAAACAGCGCAGCTGGAGCAGGACATCGCCGCGCTGGAGGCGGAGATCGCCGCCCCGGAGACGGCGGCGGACTTTGCGGCGCTGTCCGCCCTCACCGCCCGGCTGGAGGAGAAAAACGCTGCGCTGGAGGCGGCGATGGAGCGCTGGGCGGACGCCCAGGAGCAGCTGGAAAGCGCCGAAGACTGATCCCGCCGTCACCGCCGAAACCACCGCCGGAAAAATTTTTCTTGTGTGGAGGGCACCGGCGTGCTATAATGGACAAGTTGTGGAAAAATATCGAAAAACTGAGAGAATAGGAAGCGACCGATATGGGTACAAGAGAGAATTTACGAAATGTGGCCATCATCGCCCACGTGGACCACGGCAAGACCACGCTGGTGGATCAACTGCTGCGGCAGAGCGGCATTTTCCGCGCCAACGAGCAGGTGGCGGAGCGGGTTATGGACTCCAACGATCTGGAGCGGGAGCGGGGCATCAC
>DJEF01000034.1:0-36980 GCA_002431285.1 Ruminococcaceae bacterium UBA5905
CTTTTAATAGTTAGTCTTTCTTATACGGAACCCGTTTCTCATCACGCAAAAACGCAAAGAAATCCTTAGGATCGCCGCCCGTGATGCATCGTTTTTCCAGCACCAGCATCTGATTCTTACTGAGCATCACCAAAATCAACTCCGGCGTATCCACCACCCGGTAGATCAGCTCATACGGTACTCGCGTTTCCCCGAATTTGGTCTGCGACACCAGAGCGGTGTCGGTAAACGACGTTGTATAGGGCAGATTTTGCTGAAGCCGATCGGTCCTCCGGAATTGAGCCACCCGCAAGGCGATGACTCCATACGGCAGCGCCGCCAGCACACAGGCACCAATCAACAATACTATATTCCTTGTCAGTATACCCAAAAGCACAACCGCAGCAGCCAGCGCCGCATAGATCCAGCGGAGCTTCCGCAGCCGGACATACAGCGCCCGACGGTAGATCTCCGCCGTGAGACAGCCGGTGAACGAAAACCGCACCGCTTCTTCCGACATCATTTATTGCTCCTTTCCACCGTCCAGCTTCAGTCCCAGCTTTTGCTCCACCTCGCTGGCGCGCAGCTCCAACAGCTTGGAAACGCCCCGCTCCTGCATGGTCACGCCATACAGGGTGTCCGCCTCCTCCATGGTGCCCCGCCGGTGGGTGATGGCAATGAACTGGCTGCGGTCGCAGATGCGCCGCAGATACCGGGCGTACCGGTCTACGTTCACATCGTCCAGCGCCGCCTCCACCTCGTCCAGCACACAGAAGGGTGAGGGGGTCACTTTCAGGATGGCGAACAGCAGCGCCGTGGCTGCCAGCGCCTTTTCGCCGCCGGACAGCGCCTCCAGATTGAGAATCACCTTGCCCGGGGGCTGGATGAACATATCAATGCCGGAGCCGAGAATGTCCTCCGGGTCGCTCAGACGCAGCTCGCCCTTACCGCCGCCGAACAGCTCGGCAAACACGATGCCGTACTGATAGTTGATCTGCTTAAAGCGCTCGATGAACACCTCCCGCATCTGCCCGGTCAGATCGCTGATCTGCCGCAGCAGCTCATCCTTGGTATTCTCCACATCCGCCACCTGGGTCTTCATAAACTGGTAGCGCTCGTTGACCTCCTTGAACTCCTCGATGGCGTCCACATTGACGCTGCCCAGCGCCCGAATCTTGTTTTTCAGCTCCGTCACCCGCCGGGTCGCCGCCGCCGCATCCTCAATGGGCTGAGCGACCGCCTCTGCCTCCAGTCGGGTCAGCTCGTATTCCTCGTAAAGTCGCCGGGTGAGATCGTCCACCGACTGACGGATGCCGGCGGTTTTCTCCTCCAGGCGGGTCACTTCCCGTCCCAGGCGCTCCCGCTCGTCGGTTTTCTCCCGGGATTGCAGCCGCAGCTCCGTCTGGCGGGCTTCGCCCGCAGCCCGCTCCTTCACCAGCGCGGCGATGGCGTCGCCGGAGGCGGCAGACTGCGCCCGCAGCCCGGCAGCCTCCTCCTGCGCCAAGCGGATTTTTTCTTCAATGGCGGTATTTGCCGCCTCATAGTCGGCGATCTGCTTTTCCAGCAGCAGCCGATGCCCGGCGGCATCCTGCTGCCGAGCGCGCAGCTCGACAATAGCCGCCTGCAAACTCTGAATCTCCTTTTCGGCGCTGAAAGCCGCCAGCTTTTGCTCCGCAATGGCCGCCGACAGCGTCTCCCGCTGCTGGGCCAGCTGCTGCCGCCCGCCGGTGAGGGTCGCCAGCTCCGCCTCCGTGGCCTTTTGCCGTTCGGTCAGCGCCGCCGTCTCCTCTTGCGCCTGGGCAATGGCGGCGCGGCAGGTCTCCGCCCGGCGGCTCAGGGTCTCGATCTCCGCCGCCGCATCCTCCGCCGCCCGGCGGTTCTGCTCCGCCTGCTCCCGCAGCCGGCGCACCTCGCCCTCCAAACGGATCTTATCCTCCTGCGCCGTGGTCAGCTCGCCCCGGGCGCCGGACAGCTGGGCTTCCACCGCCGCTACATCCTGCTGCATAAGCCGGAATTTCTGCCGCTCGGTCTCCAGCGTTTCCATCAGCTTGGTGACATCGCCCTTGAGCCGGTCGATCTCCGCCCGGCGGGACAGCAGACCCGCCCCCTTGATGCTGGAGCCGCCGGTCATGGAACCGCCCGCGTTGACCACCTGCCCATCCAAGGTCACGATGCGGAATTTATAGCCGTGTCGGCGGGCAATGGAAACGGCATAGTCCAGATCCTCCGCCACCACGGTACGCCCCAGCAGGCTCCGGGCAACCCCCTCATACTGGGGCTCGCACTGCACCAGATCGCACGCCAGCCCCACAAAGCCGGGGTCATTCTCCGGAATCTCCGCCAGCCGGTTCCCTTTGGTGGTGGCCAGCGGCAGGAAGGTGGCACGTCCCGCTTTATTCTCTTTCAGATAGGCGATGGCCCGTTTGGCGTCGTCCTCCCGGTCGCACACCAGATTCTGCGCCGCCGCCCCCAGCGCCGTCTCAATCGCCAGCGCGTAGGCTGCCTCCGCCCGGATGAGCCGGGATACCGCTCCGTGGATGCCGGGCAAAGCGCCCCGCTCCCCCTGCTTGAGAATCATCTTGACGCTCTGCTGGAACCCGTCCAGATTGCGCTCCATCTCCTCCAGCATCCGCACCCGGCGCTGCTTTTCCTCCACATCCAGACCGCGCTTATCCAGCGCCTCTTTCGCCGCCGCCAGCTTTTCGGATCGGTTCTTATAGCGGTATTCATAGCCCGCCAGCGCGTTTTGCAGGCTCTCCGCCTTATCGGCGCAGATCGCCAGCGCTTCCTCGCTCTCCTTCAGCTCCGCCGCGGCGCTCTCCGCCAGACTGGTGCGCTGGGCCGAACCGGCAGCCAGCTGGGACAGCCGCAGGGTGATCTCCTGCAAGGAGGATTCATTGGTCACCGACCGCACCCGGGTCTCCGACAGCTCCAGCGCCAGATCCGCCGCCGTCTTGGACAGCTGCTCGATCTGCCCGGAGGTTTCATCGCTGCTGCGGGCCAGAGCATCCATCTCGTCGGTCAGCCGCAGCTGCTCCGTCTCCGCCGCCTGGATTGCCCCTTTCTTTTCTTCGATTTCTCCATAGCGGGCGGCAATATCCTCCTCGATGTGGGTGTTGCCCTCATCGGCGGCGGCGATCTCCTCCTGCACCCGGCGGATATTCTCGGTATTGTGGAAAATGTCGTTGTTGAACACCGCCACTCGGCTGTCGCAGGCCGCTGCCTGCTCCTCCAGCGCCGCCGCCTGCCGCCGGATGGTATCCATCTGCACCTCCAGCTCCTGCGCCTTGGCGGCGATGCGCTCCACCTCTTCGGCGTAAGCGTCCACATTCTCCCCCGCCTGATCGTATTGGAGCCGGGCGTTTTCCAGCTTGGCGTCCAGATCCCGCAGCGTGCCCCGGGACTCGTTCATGGTACGCAGCCACAGGCCGATCTCCAGGGTCTTTTTCTCCCCCGCCAGCTCTAAGAATTTCTTCGCTTTTGCCGCCTGCTGCTCCAGAGGACCCACCCGGTCCTCCAGCTCCTGCAAGATATCGTGGAGCCGGTCCAGATTCTCCTGGGCTTTCTTCAGGCTGTTCTCCGCTTTTTCTTTTTTATAGCGATATTTGGCGATGCCGGCGGCTTCCTCCAAGATTTCCCGCCGGTTTTGCGACCGGGAGGTGACGATCTCGTCGATCCGCCCCTGTCCGATGATGGAATAGCCGTCCCGTCCCAGACCGGTGTTCATGAACAGCAGCCGAATATCCTCCAACCGCACCGTCGCACCGTTGAGCTGGTATTCGCTGCCGCCGGAGCGGTAGCAGCGGCGGGTGACCCGCACCTCATCGCTGTCACATTCCAGCATCCGGGTCTCGTTATTGATGGTCAGCGTCACCTCCGCGTATCCCATGGGACGCCGCTGGGCGGTGCCGTTGAAGATGACATCCTCCATTTTCGCGCCCCGCAGGCTCTTGCTGGATTGCTCCCCCAGCACCCAGCGGATGGCGTCGCTGATATTGGATTTGCCGCTGCCGTTCGGCCCTACCACGGCGGTAATGCCGCCGCTGAAATTCAGCACGGTCTTATCCGGAAAGGACTTAAAGCCGTGCAGCTCCAAGGATTTCAGTATCAAGTTGCCGTGCCTCCTTTATTCGTATCCCATGAGCCGCAGTGCCTCCCGCGCGGCCTCCTGTTCCGCTTCCTTTTTGCTGTGTCCCCGCCCCCGTCCGATGACGTTGGAATTGAGGTGTACCTCCACGGTGAACACTTTGTTATGATCGGGACCGGACGCACCCACCAGGACATATTCCAACTGCTCTCCGGGGTTCTGTTGGACGATCTCCTGTAAGGTGGTCTTATGATCCTTGAAATGGCGGCGGCGCTGATTCTCCGCCTCGGGGATGATGAACCGCAACACAAACCGCTCCGCCGGCTCCATCCCCCCATCCAGATAAATGGCGGCCAGCACCGCCTCATACATATCCGCCAAAATGGAGGGGCGCTGGGCGCCGCCGCTGCGCTCTTCCCCATGGCCCAGCCGCATATAGTCCCCGATGCCCAGCTGGCGGGAATAGGAGCAAAGCGCCTTTTCGCACACCACCGCTGCCCGCAGCTTCGTCAGCTCCCCCTCGGGACCCCGATCCTTCTCATAGAGATACCGCGCCGTGATAAAGCCCAGCACCGAATCCCCCAGGAATTCCAGCCGTTCATAGCATTCGCAGTGGGTGTGCCCCTCGTTGGAATAGGAGGAATGGGTCAGCGCCTTTTCCAGCAGCTTTGGGTTATGAAATTGGTAGCCGATGGCCTCCATCAGCGGCTTCAGATCAGTTTGCATGGCTCTGCTCCTCCCGTTCGATCAGGCGATCCTCCACAAAGGCCACCACATCCTCCACCGTCTCGCAGGCGGCGGCATCCTGCCCGGTCATATCCACGCCGTAGGTCTCGCTGAGGATCAGTGCCATCTCGTCCCGCTCATGGGGCGCGATATTCAGCCTGTCCAGCGTGGCGGGCATCTCCACATCCTCCGGGTCACACCCGAATTTCCGGCAGAACAGCTCCCGCAGCGTCTCGATCACTCGCATGAGGCGTCCGCCTCCTTTGCCGTCTGCGTCGGCGCTTCGGCAGGGACGGCCACCGCCTCGGCGATCGCCGCCACCGCGCCGCTGGCGGCGAATTCCGCCGCCACCCGAATGGCGCTGACGATAGAGGGGGCTTTGGAATTGCCGTGGGCTTTCACCACCGGCTGATTGACCCCCAGCAGCACCGCCCCGCCGTATTCCGACACATCCAGTTTCTTTTTCAGCGACCGCATCCCCGGCAGCACCAGCGCCGCCCCAATCTTGGTGCGCAGCGAGGCGGTGAAAATACCCTTAATATTCTTCAGCAGCATCTGGATGGTGCCCTCCATGGATTTCAGCAACACATTGCCGGAAAATCCGTCGGATACCACCACATCCGCTACGCCGCCCGGCACGTCCCGCGCCTCCACATTGCCGATGAAGTGCAGTCCGCTGTCCCGCAGCAATCCAAACGCCGCCTGCTGCAGCTCGCCGCCCTTGGTATCCTCGGTGCCGATATTCAGCAGCCCCACGCGGGGCGCGTCCTTATGGAACATCCGCTCCATATAGATGCTGCCCATACGCCCGAATTGCAGCAGCATCTCCGGACGGCAATCGGCGTTCGCACCGCAGTCGATCAGCATAAAGGGGCCGCTGTCCGACGGCAGAATCGGCGCCAGTGCCGGACGGGAAACGCCCTTGATGCGCTTGAGAATAAAGGTAGCGCCCATCAGCAGCGCACCGGTGCTGCCGGCGCTGACGATGGCGTCGCCCTTGCCCTCGCTGAGCAGCCGCAGCCCCACCGCCATGGAGCAATCCTTATGTTCCCGCAGCACCGTGCGGGGGTGATCCTCCATCCGGATCACGTCGGTGGTATGGACGATCTCGATATGCTCCAGCGACAGGTTGTTTTCCTGTGCCAGACGGCGCAGCTCCTCCTCGTTGCCGGTCAGCAGAATGTCGTAGCCGTAGGCAGCCACCGCCTGCACGGCACCTTTCAGAATTTCCAGCGGGGCGTGATCGCCGCCATAGGCATCCACGATAATTTTCATTGGGCTTCTCCGTCCTTTCCAAGATAGTGTGCGAGACTGTCCAGCGCCCGATCGGCCAGAGCGGCATATCGGGCTTTTTTATCCCGGATATGAGGCTCGATGGGCGGCAAAATGCCGAAATTCGCCCCCATCGGCTGATAGTGGGCGTTCGGCTCCGTCACATGGCGCTGCAGCGCCCCCAGCATCGTATCGGCAGGCAGCAGCAATTCCTCCTGCCCCCGCAACCGGCGCACCGCATTCAGCCCGGCAATCAGCCCGGAGCCGGCAGACTCCATATAGCCCTCCACGCCGGTCATCTGTCCGGCGAACAGCAAATCAGGGCGATTTTTCAAGTGAAACCCGCCGGTCAGCAGCCGGGGCGCATCCAGAAAAGTATTGCGGTGCATCACCCCATAGCGCATAAACTCGGCGTTTCGCAGCGCCGGGATCATGCCGAACACCCGTTTCTGTTCTCCGAATTTCAGATTGGTCTGAAATCCCACCAGGTTATACAGGGTTCCGGCGGCGTTCTCGGTGCGCAGCTGCACCACCGCCCAGGGGCGGTGCCCCGTATGGGGGTCCCGCAGCCCCACCGGCTTCATCGGGCCGAACCGGGCGGCGTCCATTCCCCGGGACGCCAGCACCTCGATGGGCATACAGCCCTCGTAGACCGTCAGCTGCTCCGGCGTGTCAAACGCGTGCAGGGGCGCCCGCTCGGCATTCACCAGTGCCTCCCGGAACGCCTCGTATTCCGCCTTGTTCAGCGGGCAGTTGATGTAATCCCCTGCGCCGCTCTCCTCCCGGTCATACCGGGAGGCGCGGAAAGCGCTGGACATATCCACGCTGTCCGCTGTAACGATGGGGGCGGCAGCGTCATAAAAGCTCAAGCCCCCGCCGCACAGCCGGGCGATGTCCTCCGCCAGCGGCTGGGAGGTCAGCGGTCCGGTGGCGATGACCGTCACCTCCTCGGCGGGGATCGCCGTCACCTCGCCCCGCCGCACCGTGATGAGCGGATGGGAGCGGATCGCCTCCGTCACCCGGGCGGAAAACGCATCCCGATCCACCGCCAGCGCCCCGCCGGCAGGTACCGCGCAGCCCCGGGCGATGGGCACGGTCAGACTGCCCAGCCGCGCCATCTCCTCCTTCAGCAATCCGGCGGCGCTTTCCAACCGTTGCGCTTTCAGGGAGTTGGAGCAGACCAGCTCGGCGAACCACGGCTGATGATGCGCCGGGGTATACTTCTCCGGCTTCATCTCCCACAGGGTCACCGGCTCGCCCGCCTGCGCCGCCGCATAGGCGGCCTCGCAGCCTGCCAACCCCGCCCCGATCACCGTAATGGCCATACCGTTGTTCCGTCCTCTCGTTTATTTCTCGTAGCCGCAGCCTTCTCCCAGGCACACCAGCCCGTTGCCCTCCTTGCCCTTTTTGCGGAACAGGGTCTTGCCGCAGCGGGGGCAGGTCTCCCTGGTCGGCTCGTTCCAGGTGGCGAAATCGCACTTCGGATAGGTGCTGCACCCATAGAATTTCCGGCCCCGCTTGGATTTCTTCCCCTCCAGCGGCGCGCCGCACTTCGGGCAGGCGCCGGGGGCGGCCTCCACGATGCGCTTGGTGTTTTTGCACTCCGGATACCCGGGGCAGGCCAAAAACTTTCCGTAGCGTCCGTTCTTGATCACCATGCGCCGTCCGCACAGCTCGCAGACCTCGTCACTTTCCTCCTGGGGCACCTGCACCTTTTCGGAATTTTCCTCCGCCGCCTGCAGCGCCTTGGAAAAATCACCGTAGAAATGATCCAGCACGCTGACCCAGTCCTCTTTGCCGCCCTCCACGCCGTCCAGCTCTTCTTCCATATGGGCGGTGAAGTCGATATCCATAATCTGGGGGAATTGCTCTTTCATCAGCGCCGTGACCACCTCGCCCAGCTTGGTGGGTTTCAGGCTCTTGCCCTCTCGCTCCACGTATTCGTGGCTGAGGATGGTGCTGACGGTGGTGGCATAGGTGGAGGGGCGGCCGATGCCGCTTTCCTCCATGGCTTTGATCAGAGTCGCCTCGTTATACCGGGCGGGGGGCTGGGTGAAATGCTGGTTGCCCTCCAGCTTGCGGCAGAACAGGGCGTCTCCTTCGTGAATTTCCGGCAGAGGTTTGTTCTCCTCGTCCTTTTCGTCCTGTCCCTCCACATAGAGAACTGTATAGCCGTTGAACCGCACCGTATAGCCGGATGCTTTGAACAGATAGTCCCCGGCGGTGATATCCACCTGACAGGTGTTACGAATCTCGTCCGCCATCAGGCTGGCCATAAACCGCTCCCAGATGAGCTTATAGAGCTTATACTGATCCGGGGTCAGGGAGGCCTTCACCTGCTCCGGGGTCATGGACGGCACAGACGGGCGGATGGCCTCATGGGCATCCTGGGCGTTGTTTTTCTGCTTATACACCCGCGCCTTCGGGGGCAGATAGTCCGCCCCGAAATGCTCCCGGATATAGTCGCTGCCTGCCTGTCGCGCCTCGTCGGAGATGCGCAGCGAGTCGGTACGCATATAGGTGATCAGACCGGTGGCGCCCACGCCCTCGATCTCTACGCCCTCATACAGCTCCTGCGCCGTTTTCATGGTGCGCTTGGAGGAGAAATTCAGCTTACGGTTCGCCTCCTGCTGCATGGTGGAGGTGGTGAAAGGCGGCGCCGGCGACACCTTACGGGTGCCGGTCTTGACCCCCGACGCCACATAGGTCGCCCCTTGCAGCTTCGCCAAAATGGCGTCCGCCTCCGCCTTGGTTTTCACAGCCAATTTGCCGGCGGCGGTGCCGTAGAATTTTGCCGGGAACTGCCGTCCCTTTTCCGTCACCGACAGCTGAGCGTCCAGCGTCCAATACTCCTCGCTGACAAAGGCGCGGATCTCATTCTCCCGATCCACCACCAGACTCACCGTCACCGACTGCACACGACCGGCGGACAGCCCCTTGCGCACCTTCTTCCACAGGAAGGGGCTGAGCTTATAGCCCACGATCCGATCCAGCACCCGGCGCGCCTGCTGGGCGTTAACCAGATTCATATCCAGCGCCCGGGGCTTGCTCATGCCGGCCTGCACGCCGGAACGGGTGATTTCATTGAATGTGACCCGGCTCTGCTCGTCCAGCGGCATTTTCAGCAGCTGTGCCAGATGCCAGGCGATGGCCTCGCCCTCCCGATCCGGGTCGGTGGCCAGATATACGCCGTCGCTCTCCGCCGCCGCCGTTTTCAGCTGGCGAATGAGCGCGCTCTTGCCGGGGATGTCCACATAGCGAGGCTTAAAGCCATGCTCCACATCCACCCCCAGCAGCGTCTTGGGCAGATCCCGAATGTGTCCCGCCGAGGCGATCACATCGTAGCCGCTGCCCAGATATTTCTTCACCGTCTTGGCTTTCGCCGGTGACTCCATGATGACCAGTTTTGCCATAATCGGCTCCTTTCCTGCCGTCACGAAACGCCGTTACTGTCTGCGGTATTGCTGTCCGGCCTGCTGTGCCGCCGCGCCCAGCATTTCCAGCTCGGTGAGCGCCGCCAGCAGCGCGGGCACGGTCAGACCGGACCGCTGTGCCAACTCGTCCACCGGGCAAGGGGAGTCCGTCAGCGATTCCCACACTCGCCGGGCCGTTTCCGATGCCGCCGGGCAAGCCTTTGGGGCTGCGGCCGCGTTCGCCGCGCCGGCGACAGTGCCCATGCTCTTGGACCCGGAAGCAGCCGCTCCGGCTTTGGCGCGGCGCTTCTTTTCTTTTGCCAGGCGCTTTTCCTGCTGCTTCTGCTCCCGGCGCACGGCGCGGTCGGTGGCGGGCACAGGGCGGCGCAGCTCCCGGCGCTGCATCTCCTCTCCGGCTGCCACATCCAGCATCCCGGGATACAGGGACGCATATTCCTCCAGAATATCGCCTGCGCCCCGGCAAATCATGGCGCCGCCCCGCAGCTCCGCATTGCAGCCCTCTCCCATGGGATCGGAGATGGCGGCAGGCAGCGCAAACAGATCGGCGCCCTCCTCCCGGGCGATCCGGGCGGTAATGCGGCCGCCGCTGCGCAGGGGTGTTTGCGCCACGAGAACCCCCTGACTCAAGCCCACCATCAGGCGATTGCGCACCGGATAGAGGCAATTCGGCTTAAAGCCGGGCGGAAACTCGGATACCAGCAGACCGCCGTGATCCACCGCCATCCGCCGCACATCGGCTGTCTCCGCCGGATAATTGCCGTTCAGCTCACAGGCCATGACCACAATGGTGGCACCGCCTGCCGCCAGCGCACCCCGATGCGCTGCCGCATCAATGCCGCGCGCACCGCCGCTGACCACGATCAATCCACCGGCGGCCAGTCCGGCCGCCACGGCAAAAGCCTCCCGTTCGCCTGCGGGTGTGCATTTTCGTGTGCCCACCACCGCTATGGCGGGAGTGACATCCAGATCCGGCAGCGTTCCCCGACAGTACAGCACCGCCGGACAGCCGTTCACCAGCTGGCGCAGACGGGAAGGATACAATGCGTCCTCCGGTGTCAGGATCCAGTCGCCGTCCTGCACGGTGCGTTCAAGGATCCCCCGCGCCTCCTCCAGCGAGCGCTCCGTCAGCCGCTCACACAGGGGCGCCGGCAGTCCCGTCTCCCGCAGAGCGGCCGGAGAAGCCTCATACACCGCCCGGGCGGTGCCGAAGGTGTCCAGCAGCTCGTTCATGTGCTTGTCTCCCAGCGGCAACGCCCGGGATAGCCAGATCCAGTATAAGCGGCTGTCCATCCTTTTCACCCTCCCTGCGACTGCTTTTGTTTTCCAAATGACGGGCGGTTGCCTGTTCCGGTTGGCCGGTTTTTCACCTCCGGCAACGCCCGCGCAGACTCGACCGCCCCCATCAAACGCCCATTTTCTGACCAAGGGCACCCAGTCTCGGTGTCCGTCCTCTCCTGATATCTACTTCCTAACGACTAACGCCTCATTTCCCACATCACGATCCCGGCCGCCAGCGACGCATTCAGCGATTCGGCACGGCCGGTCATGGGAATGGTGATCCGTCGGGCACAAGCCGCCACCGTTTCCGGACGCAAGCCGTTGCCCTCATTGCCGATGACGCACAGAGACCCGGGGCCGAAAACCGCCGTCTGCACCGGGCAGGCATCCGCGTCCACCACGCAGGCATAGGCCCGCATCCCCCGCTCCTGTAAAGTGCGGATGGCTTCGGGCATGGATACGCCGGTCAGCATAGGCAATCGGAACACGCCCCCCATGCTGCTGCGCAACACCTTAGGGTTATATACATCACAGCAGCCGGCGGACAGCACCAGTCCGTCCAGACCCAGCGCCTCCGCCGTGCGGATCATGGTTCCCACATTACCGGGGTCCTGAATATCCTCCAGCAGCCCATACCGACCCATGGTATCTATTGTATCCAAACTGAGCGGATTGTCAAGAATTTTTGCGATGCAGAATACCCCCTGCGGGGTGGCGGTATCCGCCATATACTGCGCCAGCTCCGGCGTGATCTCCGCCGTCTGCTCCGCCGCCGCTGTCAGAGCCTCCACCGCGGCACCGTAGGTTTCCCGCGCCGCCGGGGTATACAGCACCGCCCGCACCGGCAGACCGGAGCTGAGCGCATCACCGCACAGCCGCGCCCCCTCCAGCGCAAAGCAGCCGCTCTGCCGCCGACGCTTCGTCTCCCGGCACAGCTGCCGCCATTCTTTCACCAGCGGGTTGTCCTTACTGGTCACAACCATCCCGTTCACCTCGTTTCGGTTCATCGGCTCGCCGCCGCAGGCCGGACGATCCCCGCTCCGACCCAAAAACGATCTGTGCACGATCCCTTTGCGGTTCAACCGCATATCTGTCGGTTTTGCCGTCCCCCGCTCCAAGCGCGTTCTCCGCCGGGGGCGCTGCGCCGTCTTTGACACGCGGTTTGCCGAAAATCCCGGACCGGGTGCGGGAAAGCGAATCGTTTCAGAAACGGCTGCGCCCGGATCGCTTTGCCTAAAGAAAATTGCGTCCGCCGGAATCGACGGGCGCAATTGCATCTTTTTTACAGAGCCGCCTTGGCCTTTTCCACCAGCGCGGTGAAAGCAGCCGCATCGGACACCGCCAGCTCAGCCAGCATCTTGCGGTTGAGGGTGACGCCGGCCTTCTTCAGACCGTTCATGAAGGTGGAATAATTCATGCCGTTCAGCTTGGCCGCCGCATTGATGCGGGCGATCCACAGGCGACGGAAATCGCGCTTGCGCTGTTTACGGCCGATGTAGGCATACTGGCCGGACTTCATCACGGCTTCTTTCGCGGTCTTGAACAGCTTGGACTTAGCGCCATAGTAGCCCTTCGCCAGCTTCAGAACTTTCTTTCTTCTCTTGCGCGTCATCATTGCGCCTTTAATACGAGCCATTTTTCTTTACCTCCGTCTCTCGTCCGTTTCGATTATTTGTAGGGGATCATACGCTTGATCGCCGACAGATTGGTCTTATCCGCCGCCACCGTCTTGCGCAGATTTCTCTTACGCTTGGTCGTTTTCTTGTTGAGGATGTGAGACTTGTAGGCATGGCCGCGAATCGCCTTGCCGGTCTTGCTCAGCTTGAAACGCTTCTTCGCACCGCTGTGCGTTTTGATCTTAGGCATATTGTATGTCCTCCTTAATAACTTTTGTGTAAACAGGCGAAGCCTGTACGCAACAAATGAATGATTATTTCGCCGCCTTCGGGGCCAGGAACATCAGCATATTCCGTCCCTCCAGCTTGGCGGGCTTTTCGACGGTGGCGATCTCCGCCAGCGCCTCCGCAAACCGCCGCATGGGTTCCAATCCCATCTCCGGGTGCGCCATCTCGCGTCCGCGGAACCGAATGTTGACCTTCACCTTGTCGCCGTGCTGCAGGAACCGGGTCGCCTGCGCCACCTTGGTGTTGAAATCGCCCACATCAATATTCAGACCCAGGCGTACCTCTTTGATCTCCACCACCCGCTGATTCTTACGGGCTTCCTTCTCTTTCTTGGCCTGTTCAAAGCGGTATTTGCCGTAATCCATGATGCGGCACACCGGCGGCTGCGCCGTGGGGGCGATCTTCACCAGATCCAGCCCGGCCTCGTCGGCTAAATTCTGGGCATCCCGGGCGGACATCACGCCCAGCTGCGCCCCGTCAGCCCCGATAATGCGAAGCTGAGCATCCCGAATCTGTTCGTTGATCTGCAGTTCTTTCTTGGCTATGGGAAAGCACCTCCGTTCGGAATATACAAAAAAGCGGACAGCCACGCTGCCCGCACACCGAGATGCCGACACGGCCCTGCGGCCGGCGGCAGAAATAACGGTTATCGACCCTTCGGAACGGAATCCTGGGGTGAGAGCGGGCAAACGCTCTGCTTGATTTGCTCTGCCATTATACCAGCCGCTCGAGAAAATGTCAATAGGTTTTTTCGGATTTTTTTCGGTGCGGCCGCAACCCCGTAAATCTTCAAAGCGAACCTCACAGCAGGAATCAAAGCGGGATGGAGCCGGGACTCACGGCCGCCGACCGCCGCAAAACGACAACACACCCGGCGAAAGCACTGCTTCCGCCGGGTGCTCTTTCGGTCAGCCGCTGCTGACCGATACCACCAGATCCACGCCGTTTTTCGTATCCCCGTAATACGCCCACACGGTATCTCGGCCGTTGACCGTGATCCGTGCCGTCACCGTCTGCTTGCCGGTGGCGGAAATGCCGGTGGCATCCACCGTCACCAGTACATCGGACGCTTTGATCTGCGACAGCGCCCGGGAGGGGCCGCACAGAGTCACGCCGGTCAGCACCGACTGACTGCCGGTGACCGTATACCCGGCGGGCACATTGGTGAACCGCAAATTGGCGTCGCCGATGGCTATATCCAGCTTACGGCTGGACACGCCGGGCAGACGCACCTGCAATTTCACGGCGGTCACGCCGCCATCCACCCGGATCCCCTCCGGTGCATCCAGCGCGACCTCCTGGGTCAACTGTCCCGGCTGCAGCCGGTCAAAATCCAGCTGCACCTTGCTTTGCAGCGCCTGCTCATACTCGTCCAGTTCACTGGGCACACCCCACATCTCCAGCGTGGAGGGGGTGGCCGTGATGAGATCGTTCTGTCCCTGATAACCGGCCGGCACGTGCAGCAACGCCGGAGTCAGCTTCACCTGCCGATAGCTCAGCACCGGCACCGTCACGCCGATCTGCCCGTCCTCGGCATTCTTGAAGGACACGCCTTTCAGCACCTCACCGGCCTCATTGCGCGCCTCCAGCCGTCCGGTGAAGGTCTGCGCCTCCCCAATCACGGCGGTGTCATCCACCACCGCCGCCACCGTGGCGATACGCCCCACCGTCCCACGGGGACCGCTGACGGTGATCTTGCCGTCGGTCATGGCGGCGCCGCTGCAGATCGGCGTGCCGAACTGCATGGTCTGCTCATCCACGACCGTCAGGTTGGGAATCTCCACCGTCACCGGGAACGCCGACTCTCTCCAGGCGTCCACCGTCACCGTGACGGTGCTGTTGGTGCCGTCCGTTCCCACCACGCTCTGGATGGAATAATCCCCGGAGGAGGTGGCGCGCAGGGGCAGCGTATAGGTGCCCTCCCGAATGACGTTACCGGTATCGGCGGTGACGGTGATGTCCGCCGCCGTCAGCTTGCTGACCACCGAGCGCAGACCGTGCACCCGCACGGTGGCAGTACTGTCCCCGCCCTCGGTGACACGCAGATTCAGGGTCTGGGTGGCGTAATCGTTCAGCGTCACGGACACCGGCACACCGGTGATCACCTGATCCTCGGCATTGCTGGGACCATACACCACCAGCGCCCACACGAGGATCGCCAGCACCAGCGACACCACCAGCATCAGCTTATCGTTGTGCATCAGCCGGCTCAAAGAGATCCGATGTTTCACGATCTCGCCCCCTTTCTGCGGCGACGGATGCGCGGTTTCGTTTCCTCCGCGTTCCACAGTATGCGATCCGCCAGCGCTTTTTTCAGGGTTTCTTTCGTGTAGTTCCGGGTCAGCTCACCGGACTCCGCCAGAGAAATGGCGCCGGTCTCCTCCGACAGGATCACCACCACGCAGTCGGAGTTTTCGCTCATGCCCACGCCCGCCCGGTGACGGGTGCCCAGCTCCCGGCTGATCTGCAAATTATCGGTCAGCGGCAGGATGCAGCCCGCCGCATAAATCTTGCCCTCCCGGATGATCATGGCTCCGTCATGCAGCGGCGCCTTATTGAAAAATATGTTGGAGATCAGCTCGCCGGACGGCTCCGCCTCGATCAGCGTCCCGGAACGGGCGATCTCGCCCAATCGGGTGGAACGCTCCAGCACGATGAGCGCGCCCATCTTCTGCCGCTGCAGAATCTCCACCGCATCGGCGGTGGCATCAATCGCCTTATTCCACTGTTCCACCAGCGCTGTGCTGTCCATGCTGTTCAGCCCGCCGAAAATGCGCAGCACCCCCAGCCGGGAATGTCCCGCCTGCTCCAGCGCCCGGCGGATCTCCGGCTGAAACACCACCACCAGCAGCAGCAGCCCGTTGTCGAAGATCGCCTTTAATACGTATTCCACCGTGGTCAGCCGCAGCAGGTATGCCAACAAATACATGAACGCCAGGATCAGGATGCCCTTGATCAGCTGCTCCGCCCGGGAATCCCGCACCAGTCGGATCAGAAAATAGATGATCAGGGCAACCACCAGAATATCCAGCGTATCCGTCACCCAATGATACGATCCGAAAAACAGCTTGATCTGCTCCCAAATCATCTGAAAAAAAGCTGCCATGTCCTTTGCCCCCTGCGTCCGACAAGCCGCCTGCCGCGGCTCCATTTATCTGCATCCGGCGGGTTGCCGCCGTTCCATTTCCATACAGCATATAATTATAGCATATTTTTTGCGGGGTGCAATGTTTTTTGCGTAATTTGAATAAAAAATTTACAAATTTGTTCGACCTCTTTCGCGTTGGAAAAAGCCGACGGCGCCAGCCGCACCGTTCCGTCCGGCAGAGTGCCGAATCGGGTGTGTGCCAGCGGGGCGCAGTGCAGCCCCGCCCGCACGGCGATATCCGCCGCCGCCAGACGCTCCCCCACCTGCTCGCTGGGAATCCCCTCTACGTTAAGGGACAATACCGGAGCGGATTTCCCCGGCTCCGGCCGGGGGGTGTACAGGCGGATGCCGGGTCGCCCCTGCAGCCGGTCATACATCTGTTGCAGCAGCCCCAATTCATGGCGGTAGATACGTTCCCGTCCCTGATTCTGTATAAATATCAGTCCGGCCAGCAGACCACACAGCCCCGGCGTATTGGGGGTGCCGCTCTCCAACCGGTCGGGCAGCTCCTGCGGCTGCTCCGGCCGACGGGAATAGCTGCCGGTGCCGCCCCGCAGCAGAGGTGTGACCCGCTCCCGCTCCCGGCACAGCAGCAGACCCGTGCCCATGGGCGCATACAGCCCCTTGTGCGCCGCCACGCACAGATAGTCGATGCCGTCCTGTTCCATATGGAGCGGCAGCACCCCTGCCGACTGCGCCGCATCCACGCACAAGGGCAGTCCATACGCGTGCGCCAGCTCCGCCAGCCGCTTGACCGGAAAGGTCACGCCGAATACGTTGGAGGCATGGGTGCAGACGATCAGCCGGGTATCCCGGCGGATCGCCCGGCGAAAATTCTCCACCAGCGCATCCTCATCCGCATCCCACGCCGCCACATCGTAGCGGGGAAACCGGGGCGACAGCGCATACACCGGCCGCCACACGGCATTGTGCTCCAAGTCGGAAATGACGACCCGTCCGCCGTCCGCCAGCAGCGCCCGGATCACATAATTCAGCGACGCGGTGCAATTCGGGGTAAAGATCACCCCGGTAGGGTCGGACAGGCCGAAAAACGCCGCCGCCGCCTCCCGGCAGCGATACAGCTGCTCCGAGGTGGCCAGACTCATGGCGTGGCCGCCCCGGCCGGGGTTTGCCCCGTATTGCCGCAGCGCCGCCGCCACCGCCTGCTGCACCGCCGGGGGTTTCGGATAGGTGGTGGCGGCATTATCCCAATAGATCACGGCACATCCTCCTCACAGCGCTTCACTGACACGCACCACCCGCACACCGCTGCCCCGCAAGATGCGTTCGGCCTGTCCTACCCGTTCCGTCACCAGCAGACTGTACCCGCAGCCGTCTCCGGCAGCCGGGCCGGAGGAGCGATGCACATAGGCGCGGATGCCCTGCTGCTCCAGCAGACGCTTGCCCCGCATGGCATTGGTGATGGAGCCTACGTGAATATGATAGTTCGCCATCGGATCCCCTCCCCTCAACCCTCAGTGTATGCCAAAATCCGTCGATCCGACACAGAAACTCCCGGCAAAGGAAAGAATTTCTGCGAAAACACCCTTGACGGGGGCGGGAATATGGGGTATCATAGTGTCAGAGAAACTCAAACGCAAAGGAGCGGTAAGAGCTATGAGCGAAGAATACGGGAACGATCTGGTGAGCGTGCTGGACGATGAGGGCAACGAGCACCAGTTTGAGATTCTGGATGCCATCGAGACCGACGACGGACGGTATGTGGCGCTGCTGCCGGTGTATTCCGATGCCGAGGAGGCCATCGAGGATGACGGCGAGCTGGTCATCTTACAGGTCGTGGAGGAAAACGGCGAGGATCTGCTGACCCCCATCGAGGACGACGATGCCTTCGACGAGATCGCCGGCATCTTCGAGGAACGGCTGGCGGACTATTACGAGATCCAGTCCGACGACGGCGCCGATCCCTCTCTGAGTTGACCCGTCTCCTGCTGTGCACGTGGACTGCTGTCTTTTAACCCTACTACATTTGGAATTCGGGAATCCTGCTCCGTCTCCGGAGTGCAGACCTCCCCGCCCCCCGGCGGGAAGAAGGGAGCCGGAAAGAGACGGGCGTTTACCCACCTGCTGTATTTAGTAGCAGGTTATACCGACGGCATTACGACATGGCGGGACTACGGTAACGGATAAAGCCGCAGGCGATATCGCCTGCGGCTTTTGCCTTATCCGCCGAGTGACGGCAGGTGCACCGGTTTTACGCAGCAATACCGCAGCAACGCTGCGACATCGTTGTGGCATTGCCGCGATATTGTCGCCGCGTGACTGCCAGAGCGCCGGGCAGAAGTTTCTGCCCGGCGCTCTTTTTTCCGTTTTTGCTCCGGCAAAGCTGCCCGGAACGCTTATCCCGAATACACGGGCCGCCCGCGCAGCAGCCACACCTGCATTTCCGTCTCCCCCCGGTTTGCGAATGCGTAATAGGGAATCAGCGTCAGCGGGAACGGCTCATACGCCACCGCCGCCGCATCCGGATACAGGTTTGCTGTGGGTTGTGGGCGGAAGGCAGTGGTTTCCAGCCGGGGCAGCAGCCATTCGCTGTCCAGCAGCCGGAATTGTCCCTGTATATCCACCGCAACAGCCGCCAAATCCGCCCCATTGTCCACCCCTTCGGCGCAATAGACCACCGGACCCCGCATCACTGCCACCCGTCCGGCATCGGCATGCACTCGGGGGTTCGCCGCCACCAGCCGCACGGGCATATCCAGCTCCAGCGTCACCGCGGCATCCCCCTCCACCGGCACATAGGCATAGCCGTTTTCCAGCGTATACGCCCGATCCAGCGTGAACCGGCGGCACCAGCCCGGGATCCGGAACGCCAGCCGACGCTTCTCCCCCTGATACTGCACCGAAACGGTGCCGTTTTGCGGATACACCGTGCGCTGGGTCAACCGAATGCCGTCCGTGTCCAGCACCGAGTCCATATATTGATGGACATATACTGTATCGTCGTCCATTCCATAAGCATAGCCGCCCACCGATGCCACAAAGCGCAAGATATTGGGTGGGCAGCAAGAACATTCGAACACTTCCAGCCGCTGAGTGATGGGAAACCGTTCCTCCATTGTCGTGGAGGTGTTCACGTGGTTGAACGCCGGATCCACCGCCAACGGATTTTCGTAGAAGAAGGATTTTCCGTCCATCGAGACCCCCGACAGGATACCATTGTACAGCACCGTTTCCACTATATCCCCATACCGGCTGTCGGCGCCGAACCGCTGCATCCGTCCGGCAAACATCGCCATAGCGATGGAGGCGCAGGTCTCCGCATAGGCGGTGCGGTTGGGCAGGTCGTAATCCACCGTAAACGCCTCCCCCAGATAAGTGGAGCCAACCCCGCCGGTAATATACATACGCTGCCCGACGACATTTTCAAACAGCCGCCGGCAGGTCTGCTCCAGCGCCGTATCGCCGTATTCCTCTGCCACGTCCGCCGCCCCGCAGAGCAGATACAGCGCCCGCACGGCATGCCCCTCTGCCGTCGTTCGTTCCCGCAGGGGCACCTCATCCTGGTTAAACGGCTCTTTTATCCAGTCCTGTCCCATCCGATCCTGCGCCGGATGCTGTCCGTGCTGGTCGATGAAATATTGTGCCAGCGCCGCATACCGCTTTTCCCCAGTAGCGCGGTAGAGCCGCATCAGCGCCAGCTCAATTTCCGGATGCCCCGGGGTGATGAAACCGGCGCTATGCTCCTGCCGGAACACCCGCTCGATATAGTCCGCATACCGGCACATCGCCCGCAGAAACCGCTCCTTGCCGGTCATCTCATAATAGGCGACCGCCGCCTCAAACCAATGTCCCGCGCAGTACAGCTCGTGGCAATTCCGGTCTCGGAACCGTTTGTCCTGCTCCATCACCAGAAAGTGGCTGTTGAAATAGCCGTTTTCATCCTGATGCTGCAAAATGCAGTCAATGGTCTCCTCCAGAATGGCGGCGATCCCCTCATCCGGTTGGGTGCGCAAGCAATAAGCTGCCCCCTCCATCCACTTGGCTACATCGGAATCCCAGAATACGTGGGGCGGGTTTGGGTCGCCCTCTTTCCAGCCGCACCGCAGCGCCTCAAAGCGCCCCGTCTCCCGAAAACGCTCGTATACCGCCCGCAGCGTCGTCTGCCGGTTGATGTCCTGGCGGGTCTTCCAGAACCCGCCGGTGATGGTCACATCCGAAAATCGGATATTCTTCATACTGCCTCCGTCCTTTCTGTTCGGGTTGATTTTCCTTGCAAATTGGAGTATACTGGATGCAGCAATATTTAGCAATACCGAAACATAGGGAAAAGGTGAGAAAATTCGATATGCTAACATTGGATAACGGTGCCCGCTTTGCCTACGATATGATCGGCGAATTCCGCTCCCGTGACACCTGGATACACGGCAGACGCACCATTCCGAGCCACGAGGTCATTCTGGTGCTGGAGGGGACGGTATATATCACCGAAGAGGAGCAGGCATATGCTCTGGAGAAAAACCACCTATTGGTGCTGGAGCCGGGCAAGGAGCATTTTGGGCATCGGGCGTCCACCGAGCCGGTGGCGTTTTACTGGTTTCATTACTTCTCCGACCTGCCGCTGCCCCTGAAGCTCTATACCGGCGGGGACGTCTATGAGCTTACGCAGCTGCTCAAGCGCCTGCTGCACACCGCCAACGCACGCCCCGACGCCACAGCCGCCGCCGACGCCCTCAGCTATCTCATCTGGGACGAGCTGAACCGGCTGGCAGCGGAGGAGCACCACGCAGACCACGCATTGGATGTGCAGATCACGGAATATATCCGCAATCACATCGACACCAATCTGTCCATCGCCGCCATCGCCGCGCATATGGGCTATAATCCGGACTATCTGGGCAAATGCTTCCGGCGCTGGCACGGGGTGGGGCTGAAGGAGTACATCGCCAACCGCCGGATGCAGCAAGCCAAAAACCGGCTGCTCACCACCTCCCTGAGCGTCAAGGAGATCGCCGCCTCCCTAGGCTATCGGGAGGAGAACCGATTCATTAAGTTCTTTCTCTATCACGAGGGGATCAGCCCCACCGCCTTTCGCACCCAATACTGCCACACCCACATCAACAGCCGATAAAAGAACGCCGGTCGGGTTTCCGACCGGCGCTGTTGCGTGGTTAGTTGCTTATTTTGCTCCTGCGTAGCTGCTGGAGGTGTCCGCCACCACCGCCTGCACATTTTCCTTGCGGCGGGAGGTCTTGACCCGTTTCATCAGCTCCTCATAGTACACATCCTCATCAAAGGGAATCTCCACCGGATGCCCCAGGAAGCAGGACAGGTGCATGGCATTGGACAGGGTCAGCCCGCGGATACCCTCCACGCCCTCTGCTACCAGCGGCGCGCCGTGCAGAATATGGGCGGCAAAAGCGTTCAGCACACCCACATGCTGGGGGTTCTGCCCATCCGTTTCCACCTCGGAATAGGTCACCTTCGGCTGTCCGAAGGGCACCTTGTTGGTCTTGGAGAACTCCGGCTCCGCCACATCCAGCTCATATTTGTAGAGCTTATCGTTCTCCACCACCAGCTTGCCCTTATCCAGCGTCAGCTCAAACCGGTTGGAGCCGGGAGCGTCGCCGGTGGAGGTGATGAATACACCGGTGGCACCGTTTTCAAACTCCATATAGGCGGTCACATCGTCCTCCACCTCAATGTCGTGCCATTTGCCGAAATGCAGATGGGCGTCCACCTTCACCGGCAGACCGCAGATCCACTGGAACATATCCAGCTGGTGGGGGCACTGGTTCAGCAGCACGCCGCCACCCTCCCCCGACCAGGTGGCGCGCCAGGCGCCGGAATCGTAATACGCCTGGGGACGGTACCAGTTGGTGATAATCCAGTTTGCCCGGCGCAGAGCGCCCATCTCGCCGCTCTCCACGATCTCCTTCATCTTGCGGTATACGCAGTTGGTGCGCTGATTGAACATCATCGCAAAGGTGACATCTGCCTTGGCTGCCGCCTCGTTCATCTCCCGCACCTGCTTCGTATACACGCCGGCGGGCTTTTCGCACATGACGTGCAGATGGTGCTTAAAGCCCTCCATGGCATACCGGGGATGGTCATAATGGGGGATCGACACGATCACCGCGTCGATCTTCCCGCTTTCCATCATTTTGATGGCGTCGTCGAACCGCTCCACCGTGGCGGGCAGATTCTCCTGGGCCCACTGCAGCCGATCGGGGTTGATGTCGCACACCGCCGCCAGCTCAATTTCCGGGCATTTTCCCTCAACGATGTTCTTGGCATGCGCCGAGCCCATATTGCCGATACCGATGATACCCATACGAATTTTATCCATATGCATTCTTCCTTTCCGTGTGGTGTGGTCGTGTTTATTCCAGCCCCTGCGCCCGCAGGAACCGATAGCTTTTTTCCAGGCAGGCAAAGGGATCCTCGCCGTAGCAGTTATCCTGCTCCACCAGCGCATAGCGGACACCCGCCTGTTCCAGCGCCGGGAGAATCTTCTGCCAGGGCAGATTGCCGCTGCCCACTGGAGCCATATGCTGCTCCTTCTGTCCGTCGGCCACCATATCCTTCAGGTGTACACAGGGGATGCGCCCGGACAGCCGGTCGATCCAGTCCACCACCTCGGCGCCGCCCCAATGCACCCAATAGGTATCCAGGGTAAACACCAGTTCCTCCGGGGCGGTATGCTCCACCAGATACGCCATCCGTGTCTCCCCGTCTCCCGCATCCCGGGTGAACTCAAAGCCGTGGTTGTGGTACGACAGGCATTTCCCCACCGAGGCGAAATACCGCCCGGTGGTCTGCGCCAGCCGGATGACCTCGTCCATACCCTCTGTGCCCGGCGCCTGCCGCCCGCTGCCCAGACCGATATAGTCGCAGCCGAACACCGTATGCTCCGCTGCCACCCGCTCCGGCTCTTTCTCCAGCCGTTCCTGTGGAATATGGGTCAGCACGCACCGCAGGCCGTTCTTTTGCAGCTGCTCCTGCAGCCACTCCGGCTCATAGGCACACACGCCGGAGATCTGCACCGTCCGATAGCCGATGTCCGCCACCCGTTTGAGGGATTCGGCAAAATCCTCCAGCGTCTTGCACTGTTCCCGCAGGGTATAAAATTGCGCTCCGATCTGCATTCTGTCTCTCTCCTTATCCATACCATGTGGCGGCGTCCCGCGCCGCAGCGGTCACAGCGCCTCCCTGAGCGCGGCCACCGCCGCGTCAAACGCTGCCCGCTGAGTGGGATATTCATAGGCGGCCATCTGGGTCTTGGCCTCGTCCTTTTCCAAGGCTGCGAAGCCGGAAAACACCGTCAGATGGGGCTCCAATGTGAGCTGCCAGCCGCCCCGGGCGATAAACCGGCGGAGTATCTCCGGCACATGGCCGATACCCTTGCCGCAGGGAACCACCTTGCCCCCCTCCGCACAATCCTTGACATGGAAGTAGACGATGCGCTCCTGCAGCAGCTCCCAGGCTGCCAGCGTGTCCTGCCCGCACTGGATAAAGTTGGCGGGGTCGAAAATGCCCCCCATCTCCGGAAACTGCTCCAGAATGTCTGCGCACCGGGACGCCACATCGCCGTAGATACCTTTTTCGTTCTCATGGCACAGACGGATGCCGCTGCCCCGGGCAGTCTCCACCATCCGTCCCAGCCGCTCCATCACCTCGTCCCGATAGACGGCCGGATCCTCGCCGGCCGGCATATAGAAACTGAACATCCGGATATTCTCACTGCCCATGATCTGCCCCAGCTCCAGCGTGTGCTTCAGCTTATCCAGATGGGGCTCCATAGGATCGGTAATACCGATCTTCCCCAGGGGCGAGCCGATGCTCCAGATGCGCAAACCGTTGGCATCCAGCTGCGCCTTGACTTCCTTGGCCTCGGCGCAGGTATATTCCACGAAGTTTTTCTTCCCAATGGTCCGCGCCTCCAGATGGCGGATACCGTTGTCTTTCATGGCCGCGATTTGGTCGGCCAGCGCCGCGCCCGCCTCGTCGGCGAAAGCGCCCAATACGATCTCTTTCACAGTGCCGTTTCCTCCTTTACTCACACGCCGCTGTATGCGGAGAATCCGCCGTCCACCGGCACAGTGATACCGGTCACGAAGCCGGATTTTGTTGCATCCAGCAGCCATTCCACGGTGCCCAGCAGCTCCTCCGCCTCACCGAACCGCCCCATGGGAGTGGAGCGCAGAATTTTCCCGGTGCGGGGGGTGGGGGTGCCGTCCTCGTTGAAGAGCAGCGCCCGGTTCTGATTCGTGACGAAGAATCCGGGAGCGACGGCGTTGACCCGGATGCCCTCCTTGGCGAAATGCACCGCCAGCCAGGAGGTGAAGTTGGATACCGCCGCCTTGGCCGCCGAATAGGCGGGGATCTTTGTCAGCGGGCGATAGGCGTTCATGGAGGAGATATTCAGCACACAGCAGCCCTCCCGTCCCAGCATATCCGGCATAAACACCTGGCTGGGCAGCAGTACGCCCTTGAGATTCAGGTCAAACACAAAGTCGAAGCCTTTTTCCTCGATATTGAAGAAGGTGAGAAAATCCTCCGCCGTTTCATCCCCCGCCTCGTATTCCTCGTGCAGGGTGGTGCAGCGGGGATTGTTGCCGCCGGCGCCGTTGATGAGGATGTCGCACTTGCCGTACTTCGCCAGCACCGCCTGATGGACCTCCTCCAGATTGGCCTTATCCAGCACGTTGGTCTTGTAGGCCGTGGCCTCGCCGCCGGCCGCCCGAATTTTCTCCGCCACCGCCTCGGCGGCCTGCTCGTTGAGATCCAGCAGGGCTACCTTGGCGCCCTTGCCCGCCAGAAACTCCGCAAACCCGGAACACAGCACGCCGCCGGCGCCGGTGATCACAATAACCTGTTTCATTGTCATCCGCTCTCCTTTACTCAAATACTTTCAATACGGTCCGCATTTTTTGCACGGTGTCATTCCAGTCGTCTCCGAAAGCGCCCTCCAGGCTGATGCGGGCATTGTAGCCGTACTCCCGTAGCTTGGCCAAGCGGTGCATATCCGCGCCGATGCATACGCCAAATCGCATTATTTCCGCTCCCGCTCGACGGCTTCAAACAGACCCTCGATATAGGTGGCACCCAGCGCCCGGTCATACAGACCATAGCCGTAGCGGCCCTTTTCGCCCCAGATCATGCGCCCGTGGTCCGGACGCACATAGCCGTCAAAGCCGCTCTCCACCAGCGCCCGCACGATCTCATACATATCCAGCGAGCCGCAGGCGGTGGGGTGTCCCACCTCCTCAAACTGCCGGTCGCCGGTGTGCTTGATATTCCGCAGATGGGCAAAATGGATGCGTCCCGCAAACCGGCGGATCATATGGGGCAGGTCGTTATGTACATCCGCTCCCAGCGAGCCGGTGCAGAAAGTCAGCCCGTTGGCCGGACTGTCCACCAGATGGAGGAACCGCTCCAGATTCTCCTCGTTGGTGATGATGCGGGGCAGCCCGAACATCCCCCACGGCGGATCGTCCGGGTGAATGGCCATGTTGACCCCCACCTCCTCCGCCACGGGAATCACCGCCTTGAGAAAAGTCTCCAGATTTTTCCACAGTTGCTCCTCGCCCATGGTCTGATACTGCTCCAGCAGCGCTTTCAGCTCCGCCTTGGAATAGCTCTCGTCCCATCCGGGCAGCGACAGCTCACAGGTGAGGGGGTTCATATGCTTCACGGTCTCATCGTCATAGGCCAGCGCATTGGCCCCATCCGGCTGCGGATGCTCCAGCTCGCTGCGCAGCCAGTCGAACACCGGCATGAAGTTATAGCAGATGCACTTGACCCCCGCTTTCCCCAGGCGGCGCACATTTTCGCAATAATTGGCGATCAGCTGCGGCGCCTTGTCGTTGCCCAGCTTGATATCCTCCGGCACCGGCACGCTCTCCACCACTTCAAATGCCAGGCCCTTGTCCTGCGCCTTCTTTTTCAGCGCGGCGATGCTGTCCTCGCTCCACACGCCGCCCGCCGGCACATCGTACACTGCGGAAACGATGCCCGTCATACCGGGGATCTGCCGGATATGATCCAGCGTCACCGGATCGCTGTCGCCATACCACCGAAACGTTAATTTCATTCAAAAACCTCCTGCCGTTTTCTGAGGTGCGGCCCGCCGCGCCAAACGCGCAGGTCTGCGCCGCACCCGTACAGGCTCATTATACCATTTTGCCATATAATTTCCATTGCTTATCCGGATTTTTTCCCGTTTATATATTGCAAATGTGTGCACGCGATGCTATACTGTACTGCGAAAACGTTTGGCATATTTCCACAGTAATTGTATGATCAAAAGGAGAACTCTTGTATGGTGCTGGTTCAACGGCAGGCGGACGATGCCCTCTTTTACAATCACTCGCTGGACGACACCCCCACGCAGGACAGCTTTGTGACCCACGCCCACGACCTGTATGAGATCCTGTTCTTCGTGTCCGGCCACGGCGTGTATCTGGTGGAGAGCGCCGCCTATCCCCTGACCCCCGGCTGCATTCTGGTCATGCGCCCCGGCGAGGTGCATAAGCTGCACATCACGCCGGACGCGCCCTACGAACGGGTGGTGGTGCACTTCCGGGAGCGGGCGCTGATGGAGCACACCGACGCATACCGGCTGCTGCTGGCCGCCTTTTCGGAGCGTCCGCTGGGGGAGAGCAACCGCTATTCTTCCGAGGAGATCGACAGCGACTTTGTGCGCAAATGTCTGGAGCGCATCGAGGACACCGACAGCCCCGAGCTGACGCGGCTGGTGGCGTCCGCCATGCTGCCCGCCATCCTCAGCGAGCTGTATCGGGGATACCGCCGCCGCCAGCGCCAGCCCCAGCCGGACATCCGCATCCCGCAGACCCGCATCCGGGACATTTTGCAATACGTCAACGGCCATTTGTGCGAGGAGCTGACTCTGGACGATCTGTGCCGCCGGTTTTACATCAGCAAGACCCAGCTGGGGCGGCTGTTCCGGGCCGCCACCGGCTCCACCGCCTGGGACTATATTCTGGTCAAGCGGCTGATCCTCGCCCGCCAGCTGATCCTGTCCGGCGTGCCCATCACCGAGGCGTCGGTGCGCAGCGGTTTCCGGGATTATTCCGCTTTTTACCGCGCCTATAAGAAGCGCTACGCCTCCTCTCCCGCCACCGACCGGGTACGCACCCTGGAATTCCCCGACGACGGAACGGCCCGCGCGAAAAACGATTGATACGCCTCGCCGTTTGCCGTACAATGGGGGGCAAATCTTGACCGGCCTGTGTGTACCCACGCGCAGGCGTACCATTTTTTTGCAGATCGGAGGAGCTGTCATGTTTCAGGAAATCGGAGCCATCCCCGGAGACGGCTCTCCCCTGCTGCGCGCCTGGCAGATATCGGTGCCGATCGGGCAACGGTCTCTGCGGCGGCACAGCCATATGCAGTTTGAGATATCCGTGGTGCAGGCCGGCGGCGGGCAGTACACCCTGTCCACGGGGAAAGAGCCGATGGAGCCGGGGGACGTGTTCGTTTTTTCCGGGAATGAGCAGCACTGCACCACCGCAGTCGGCGAGGGCGGGCTGGAGCTGCTGAATATCCAGTTTGAGCCGCGCTATCTGCTGGACACCCGGAGGACAGCATCACCGGCCAGTACGTGAGCTTCTGCTTTTCCCACGGGAAGGATTTTCGCAACCGCATCCCCGCCGCCCACGGAGAGACTCTGCGGCCGGTGCGTCACCGCCGTCTGCGCCGAGCTGGCCGCCCGGCGGCCGGAATACCGGCTGATGGTACGCTCCAAGCTCAACGAGCTGCTGGTGCTGCTGATCCGGGAGCACGGCTATTCCGCCTGCCAGCCGGCCGCCGGTCAGAAAGGTGCGCGGACGATCCGCAGCGCCATCGAGTACATCGACGCTCATCTGTATGAAGACATTCCCTGGCGGATATTGCCGCAGCGGTGGGCATGAGTCCCAATTACCTTTCCACCCTGTTCCGACGGGTCAGCGGCGTGACCCTGTGGGGGTATATTTCGGACAAGCGGATCGGCACCGCCATCCGGCTGCTGACCGATAAACACTGCACCGACAGCATGCTGGAGATCGCCACCCGCAGCGGCTACAATAACACCGCCAATTTCAACAAAGCGTTCCGTAAGGCTACCGGCGTCACCCCCAGCGAATACCGGGAGCTGTATGACCTGCCCCTGTGAAAGCCCCGGCCCTCCGCTGACCGGAAAAGGAGCGCCCCCTGCGAAACCTCAACGAGCCTATTCGCCCGGTCGATCTCTCCGATCCGTCAGGGGGAATTCCGCCGGCTTTTCTCCATAAAACTTTACCGCATATTCCGGAGCGGCCGCCTACAAGCTCTGTGCGGCGCCGTTTCCGCCAGGAGAGGATGGATCCGATGCTGACCGAATTGACCGACAGAGCCTTTTGGCAGCGGACGGCTGCGGACGCGGACGCCGCTCCGCTGATCGCCCAGGTACGTACACAGCACGACGACAACGCTGAAAAAGCCACGTCCATACTGCGTTTCGGCCAGCGGTATCGGCACTACCGGGACGGCACACGGGCGAGTTTTGAACAGCCGTATTTTGCCCGGCGGCGGTTCCTGACGGCGGCTGTGCTGCTGGCGCTGCTGTATCCGGACAATCCCGCCTATCGGGATGAGGCGCAGGATACGATCATGGCCATCTGCGAGGAAACCTGCTGGGCCCTCCCCGCACACACCAGCGGCGTTCCCGAAGAAGACGCTGTCTGTATCGACCTGTTCGCCGCAGAAACCGGCATGATGCTCGCCGAGATCCGGTATGCGCTGGGGGACCGGCTGGATGCCGTCGTGCGTGACCGCATCGCCGCAGAGGTGGGGCGACGCATCCGGGATAACTACCGCGCGCACGCCTATTTCTTGGAGAGCTGCCACCACAATTGGGCGGCCGTGTGCGCCTCCAATGTGGGCGGAGCACTTCTCTACACCGATCCTCAGGCCTTTGAGACAGCGTTACCGCGGCCGGAACGGACATTCGCCTGTTTCCTGGACGGCTTCCCCGACGACGGCGTCTGTCTGGAAGGAATGCGTTATTGGCAATTCGGTTTCGGCGAATACGTCTGGTTCGCCGCTCTCCTGTACCGCGCCACCGCCGGCGAGACCGATCTGCTGGCCACCGAAAAGGTCCGCCGCATCGCCGCCTACGGACAGAATATGCTGCTGTGCGGCGGTGCAGCGGTCAGCTTCTCCGACAGTCCCCCAACAGCCGCGCGGATCTGGCTCTGCAGCGCTATCTGCACCGGCGCTTTCCGGAGACTGTGGCCCGGCTGCCGGAGGAATATCTCGCTGTATGGATCGGTAATTGCAGCTGGCTTCAGCTATCCCGCACGCTGCTGTACGGCCGGGCCGACAGCGGAGAGATGTGCGCCCCCTTTGTCCCCCGCGACGTGGATTATCCCGACGGCGGACAGACCGTGGTGCATCGGCCGGGCTACGCGCTGGCCGCGAAAGCCGGCCACAACGATGAGCCCCATAACCACAATGACATCGGCTCGTTCATTGTGGCGACCGCGCGGGGACAGGTGCTGTGCGACCCCGGACCTGCGCCGTATGTGGCGCAGTATTTCGACCCGCGCCGCCGCTACTCATTTTTGCACGCATCGTCCCCGGGCCACAGCGTCCCCCTCATCAACGGGCAGGAACAGACAGCCGGACGGGATCGCACCGGTCAGCTGTGGCGGGAGGGACACGCGATCTGTCTGGAGATGGCCAGAGCCTATGCCGTCCCCTCCCTGCGCGCGTTGACCCGCCGCATCGTTCCGAAGGAACGACGCCTATGGCTGCACGACCGCTTTCGGGGGAGGGCCTGACGATCGTGGAGCGCTTTGTCACCCCGTTTGAGCCGCAGCTCGCCCCGGGAGAGATCGTTCTGCCGGGCGTGCGTCTGCGTTTTGCGCTGCCGGATACAGCCGTGTGCATTCACGCCGAATCGGAGGAGTCGGGCGACGGGCACCCCCTCTATTGCATCGACTTCTCTTTGCCGGCATCCTTGCCGGCAGACCGGCAGGAATTCTCTCTCGAGATCGTCTGCGAGGACTGAATCGGCTGCGATGGAATGTCATATCTTCGCCCAAGTTGACAGGCGGTCGCGCTATCAGCGCGGCCGCTTGTTCTCTGTATGGCGGATCGCGCCGACTGCACCACAAAAAAATCCCCCGGCCGTACAACAGCCGGGGGATACACACATTTCAGAACATGGCGCCGGCGGTGATGGTCTGCCGCCAGCTATTGAAACACAGGCCGTTGCCCACGTTATCCGCGCCGAACAGCGGCAGCACCGGTTCCTCCAGCTCCTCCAGCCGTTCCACCGCACCGCCCGCATAGTCAGCCAACAGTCGGCGGGCATTTTTCAGCCGGAGCATCAGTCCGCCCAGCCGGGCATCCTGCACCTCGAAGCCCTGGGGCTTATTCTCCCGATACCACTGGGCGCGGAAAGCATCGTAGAATACCTCCAGCCGTTTCAGCGTCTCGTCATAGTCCGGCAGCAGCGCCGCCACCGCCGCCCGATCGCCGCTCATATACGCCTTGCGAGTGCGCGCGCCCAGATCGGCTTTTAATTCCAGCACCCGGCACAGTGTATACAGCGTATCGAACACACACCCAAACCGGGCATCCTTCCGGTGGGGCTCCAGTCTTTGCGCCGCCGCTGCAAAGCCCGCTGACTCGCTGCCGTTCAGCGAAAAATCCAGCAGTCCCGCCAGCGGGTCGTTGAACAACAGATATTTGTCCCCGTCTACGATCCGTCCGGGGACGCCGTTGCAGCTATCCGGCAGATCCAGCGCCAGCATATCCGCCATCGGCATCCCATAGCGCGCCGCAAAGCCGGCGGCGATGGCCGCCTCGTCCTCCTCCCCGGCCGCATACCGGGCGGCCGTATACAGGGTCGGCAGCAGCGCCCATCTGGAGCATTCCGCGCCGTCGTCGCCCCAGAGGGTCAGAAACACATTCTGCACTCCATGCGCCCGACAACTGGCAAAGGCCTGCCGGGCGGCGTCGATGCTGTATGCGTTATGGGGGGCAAAGCCCGTCCAGCTCCAGGCGCCGCCGGCGAACCAGAAATTCTCCTGCAGCTGCTTATGGGCGGCGTTCATCTGATCGTAGTGCGCCCGGTCGGTGGAATAATAATCCCAATAGACCAGCTCCACATTCTCGGGAATCTGCGCCCGCACCTCCGCCGCCCGGTCACCCGCCTCGGCGTAGTATTCGCCGCCGTTGGCCAGCCGGAAGAACATATCCGACCACATTTGCAGCGTGAATCCGTACTGTTTGCCGATGGCGGCTACCCGGTTCAGATGACGCAGCAGGATGGAGAACCGATCGGTGTCGCCGTGCTGGTCGTAATATCTGCCCCGGCCCAGCATATGGGCCTCGTCCATGCCGATATTCACCAGCCGACCGGAAAAGGACGCCGCCAGCGACCGGAACATCCGGTCGATGAGGGTATACACCCGCTCGTCGTCCACCAGCAGAATATCGCCGGTATCCACATGGGGTGCGTATTCACCCCAGCGCAGCGAGGTGGCCAGATGCGCCAGCGTCTGGATGCAGGGGATCACCTCCATGTGGTGCGCCGCCGCATAGCGGTCGATCTCCTGCAGCTCCTGCCGGGTATACCGCCCCCGCCGGTAGCCGAAGAAGGGCTCCTCCTCCACCTCGTAGGTATCCTCCATATAAAGCATCAGGCTGGTATAGCCCAGCGGCGCCAGCTCGTCGATCCATTCCTTCACGGTTTCCGGCCGCAGCACCGCATTGCGGGAGCAGTCGAACATCACACCCAGTCGGGTAAACGCAGATTGCATCAAACACACACTCCTTTCGTCGCGCCTATGATAGCATACGCCGCTGAAAAAATATTTACACAAATCGGTCTAAGTCGTATACCATTCTGTAATTTTCAGCCCGGCTCCGCCGCCTCCAGCAGCTTCTCCAGCAGGGGCGCCAACCCCTGCGCCATGCAGTAAAATCCCAGATCCGTGGGATGGCAGCCGTCCACCGTGCAATCCTCCGCCGTATCCCCGGGAAAGAAGCCGTTTCCGGCCATCAAATACAGGTTTTGATCCCCGGCGGCGATCCCGGCGGCATAGCTTTCGGCGATCACCGCCAGCCGCTGCCGGGTATCCCAATCCTCCGCGCGGCTGGGACGGCTGACCATCACATAGGGCACCGTCGGCTGCGCCCGCCGGACGGTTTCGTAAAACGCATGATGCGTCTCCCGCAGAGCCGCGGGCGACGGCGCGTTATGGTCATAATCGCAGACGAACACGCTCATCTTCTGTTTCCCGATATATTCCGCCATGGTCTGCTCGCCCCGGGCGTTGCCGGAGAAACCCAGATCGACAAAATCCACATTCAGCATCCGGGACAGGCGCGCCTCATAGGTATTCCCCGGACGGGCGGCGCAGCCCCCCTGAGTGATGGAAGAGCCGTAGAACACCACCGGCGGCACCGCCCGATAGGTCTCCCTCCCCGGCTCCAGACGGCAGCCCGCCTTCGCCCCCAGATACAGCCGCTCCACCCCGTTATAGAGGGGAAAATTCAGAATATACTCCCGCTGCCCGCCGGGCAGCCGGAACAGCCATTCAAAGCCGCAGGTGGATTCGGCGGACGGCATCGCCGTCCCCACAAACCGCTGCCGTCCGTTCCGCACGGCATACAGATCGAAACCGTTGGATCCCGCCAGCGGCATATGCGGGCGCAGATCCAGGCCGTCCCATTCCGCTTTCAGCGCCAAATAGGGCGAATCGGTGGCAAACCGCAGCCGGATGCCCGCCGTATGCCGATACAGCCACGCCACGCCGGGGTTCACCCGCTGCGCCAGCTCCGCCGGCAGACGGCGGTAAACGCCGTCGGAATCGGCCGCTGCCCCATACAGGCGCACCGGCGCTACGGCCGCGTCCGCCCAGACAATGTCCGGCTCGGACAGGGCGGTTTCCAGCCGCAGATTGGGGTCTATATCGGCAATGTTCACGATTCTCTCTCCTTATGTATCCCCAGGACAAGGCAATCAGGGTACGACATTTTTTCGGCTAAGCTGTGAGATCGTCGGCTTTGTTGCCCTCCGCTCATGCCGTGTTGCGCGCGACAAGACAAACAAGACGGGCGAATGTTCCGCCTCCGGAACGGTTGTCCCCCAATCCTTCTGTCTATATCTCAGAACAGGAGCGGCAGACGGCTCAGCCAGCTGGTCAAGGCGATCACCGGCGGCATAGTCGCCACCGCGCACAGGGTAGACAGGGATACCAGATTGACCGATAACAGGGGGTCGCGGTCATATCGGGTAGCAAACATGGTGCACGCTGTCGCCACCGGGGTGCTGATGCAGATCATCACCGACACCAGCACCGTGCCCCGCACACCGCACAGCAGCAGCGCACCCAGCGCCAGCAGCGGCATCAGCACCAGCCGCACCGCCAGACACAGGTAGCTGCGCCCATCCCGCACCGCCGCTTTCAGATCGGTCTGCGCCAGATAGTAGCCCACGATCAGCATGGGGATGGGGGTGTTGAGATTCGCCATATGCCCCAGCGCATCCTGCAATACTCCCGGCACGGGAATGGGGAGCAGAAACACCACCAGCCCCAGCAGCACCCCCAGAATTCCGGGATTGAGCAGCAGCTTCTTGCCGGACAGCTCGCCGGTCTGTCCGCTCATATCCACCACGCCATAGGTCCACATGACAATATTGAACACAATGATGTAGGCGGCGCAGTAAAACACGCCCTCGTCTCCCAGCACCGCCTGCTGGAGGGGGATCGCCATGTATCCCGCATTGGAAAACACCGTGGCAAACCGCAGCACTCGCCGCCGTCCCTCGTCCCCGTCCCGGAACAGCAGATGGGCGATGGCGATGAGCAGCAGGTGGTTCGCCACCGCCGCCGCCACCACGATCAGAAATCCCCGGAGCATCGCCACGTCAAATTCCCGGATGCAGGATTTGATCACCACGCAGGGGGTGGCGATATACAGCACCACATTAGCGCAGCATTTGACCGCGGCCTCATTGAGCAGCCGCAGCTTCTGGCAGCAGACGCCCACGAAAATCAGTATAAACAAGGTCAGCACATTTTGCGCAACCGTCCAGAAATCCTGTAACACCTCAGCCGATCTCCCCGCCGTTCATCGGCTGTGTATAGTACGGAGCCATCTGCCCAAAATCCGCCCAGGTCAACCGCCCGGACTGGATGGCGGTCATTTTCAGGCTGTCATAAGCCAGCGCGTGGGCCGTGGAATAATACGGATTGACATACAAGATCCCCAACAGCCCGAAGGTCAAGGCGCTGAGCAGATTCCAGCCGATGAAGCTCAGATCCAGCACAAACAGATCCCACTTGGCGCCCCGGGTCAGCTCCCGGCTGAGGGTGATGGCCTGATTGGCGGACAGGTTGGGATTCTCATAGATAATGTAGTCGGTCATGCTGTATGCATAGGATTTCACGATGCCGGGAATGAAAAACAGCAGCGACCACAGGAAAGTATACAGACTCCGCAGAAAGTTGGCAGCGACCACCGGCAGATATATGCGGAAAGAGGCGAACAGCTCCCCAAAGGGGGCGTTTTCACCCCGGCTGTACCGGAGGAACCAGCCCCGCATACCGGTGCCGATCACATTCCCCACAAAGATGGAATACAGGGCGGCGACCATCGCAAAGACGCCGATGACGATCAGCGCCACCCCCAGGATACCCGCCACCACAGGCCACGTCTCACTGGAGCGAAAATCCCAGTCGTCGGGCAGCTCCGCCCCCAGATCTCCGTCGAAAAAGTCGTCAAGCTGGCCGTAATCGTCTCCGACCTCGCCATCCCGGTTATCCCCCGGCAGGTCGGCTTTGTCCTCCAGCCAATCCTGTAACCGCTCCTGTATGCCGATTCCACTGCCGTCGATATCCAGGTTGGCTTTAATGCCGGAATACGGATTCCGCAGCGATAGGCTGCCGGCGAGCAGCATCCCCACCAACGCCACCAGCACCGCCACGCCCCAGGCGGCCTTGATCCGATTTTTAGCTATCTCTTTCAGATATGCACGGTCAAACATACTTGTCTCTCCTCCTCATATAAACACATTTACGGTGTCACTATACCACATTTTTCCGTCCTTGCATAGGGAAAAAGCAAAATTCTACCCGTAAATATACCCCGGAGCCGCATAAAATGCCGCTCCGGGGTATTCGGTCTGTTCGGTCAGGGCAGGCGGTGCACCTGCGGGTCGTCTGTCCGGCACAGCAAATAGACAAAGCAATCGGGGTACAACAGTTCCTGAAACGGAGTATTTCTCCGTTTTGTTTGTCTCATCACTTGCAATACGGCAGTATTGCTGCGTTCTTCGACTTCCAAAACGGGAAAATCTTCTCGTTTCAGGTCGAAGATTTTCGGCAAACAGCGTTTCTTAGCGGCACGGCACCCCGACCGAAGCATACTGGCGTATGCTGAGCGGAGGGCAACAAAGCCGATAAGGACGCTGTTTAGCCGAAAAAACCGTTGTACCCCCGATTGCTTTGTCCAGTCCAGACTGACGCTGTAAAAATCCGCCAATTGCACCAGCGTTTCCGTCGGCGGTACACGGCCGCCGTTTTCGTATTTCGACAATAATGCCTGTTCAATGCCCGTTTTCATCTGCACCGCCAGCTGGGTGTATCCCCGCTGCCGTCGCAGTAGTTTCAGATTGTTCTTCACACAACCACCCGAGCATATTATGTCATATTGGACGCTTTCCGTTTATGACACATTGTCATACACTGCCGGGTTGTGGTACGCAGTACCCGTTCACTCCATATCGACCATGGTTATGGGAGGTGATTATCTTGGACAATACAAGACCTCATGTGGAGATCGAATTTCCCTCTGAATTGTGCGCGAAGTTACAGTACATCGCCCAATGCGAAGGGCGTTCTTTTAATGGTCAGGTGCTTTCAGCGGTCAAAGCGTGCGTCGCCCATTTTGAATGTCTGAACGGCAGAATCCGGATCGACAAATGAACAATACTACTACACACACGCCCCACGTTCATCCGCTCAATCCTCCCGGATAGCGGCGATCTCTCCCTGCCGCTTATAGATGGTGCGGGCCGGAACAACCCCCCGCACCGCCGACAGCGGATACACCCGGGCGTCGGCGCCGATGACCGTGCCCGGATTCAGCACGCTGCCGCAGCCCACCTCCACCCGGTCGCCCAGCATCGCGCCGATCTTCTTGCGCCCGGTGGGAATGCGCGCATCTCCCACCCGGATCGTCACCGGCAGTTTATCGCTTTTCACATTGGAGGTGATGCTGCCCGCTCCCATATGCGCCTTATAGCCCAGGACGGAATCCCCCACGTAGTTATAGTGGGGCACCTGCACACCGTCAAAAAGGATCACATTTTTCAGCTCGGTAGAATTGCCCACCACCGCGCCGCAGCCCACCAGCGCATTGCCCCGGATAAAAGCGCCGTGGCGCACCTCGGTCTTGGCGCCGATGATCACATTCTCGCCGATATAGGCACTGTCAAATACCGTCGCCGTGCGGTGGATCCACACCGTCGGCGCCGGGTGGTCATACTCCTCCGGAGACAGCGATTCTCCCAGCTCCCGGATAAACCCGGCGATGCCGTCCAGCGCCTCCCACGGATACGTCATCCCCGCCAGCAGCGGCTGCGCCGCCGTATGGGACAGGTCGTACAGTGCCGCCACCGTCAATTCGGTATATTCCATATGCTTGTTCCTCCCTGTAATGCGCAGCCTTGCGCTCCATACGCTCTTCCGTATGGGCATAGTTTTATGCTGAACGGTCCGCCGGTATTCGTCCCCAACGGCGGCTTATTCCCGCTTGACAATATAATCCAGCTTGCCCACCAGCTGACCGCCCCGGTAAAACAGCCGGGGAACCCGCTTACTCAAAAGGCAGATCACCTCATAGTTGATGGTGCCCATCCAGCCGGCCACCGCGTCGGCGGTCAACGTATCCCGGCCGAACACCGTCACCTCTGTGCCCACCTGCACGTCGGCCAGCGCCGACACATCCAGCATACACTGATCCATACACACCCGGCCGATGACCGGCACCGACTGTCCGTGGATAAGCATACGCCCCCTGTTGGACAGGCTGCGGCCGTATCCGTCTCCATAGCCGATGGGCACCGTGGCCACCCGGATGGGCGCGGGCGCCGTGTAGGTACGGCCGTAGCTGACGGTCGTACCGGCGGG
>DJEF01000034.1:37045-43450 GCA_002431285.1 Ruminococcaceae bacterium UBA5905
CTTCACCTGGGTGACCACCGTTTTCAGCGCCATGACCGGATGCAGGATCGCCCCCCAGGTTTCTGCCATCCAGCCGTCCGGCATCAGCCCGTACAGAATGATGCCCGGGCGCACCATGTCCAGATGCATCTGAGGGAACCGCAGGGTCGCGGCGCTGTTGCAGCAATGCCGCAGGGAGAACTCCACTCCCCGCTGCCGCGCCGCCTCAATCACCCCGGTGAAGAGCGAAAACTGCTTTTGCGTGAATCCCCCGTCGTCCTCCTCATCCGCCGAAGCGAAATGAGTGAAAATCCCCTCCGCCAGCAATCCGGGCAGACGGCAGACCGACACGATCTTCTCCGCCGTTGACGGGATTTCATCCGCCTCATGGCAGAAGAATCCCACCCGGGACATACCGGTATCCACCTTGATATGGATGGGCAGCGTCACCGCCAGCCGCTGCGCCTCCCGGCTGAGCGCCTGCCCGTATTCCGCGGACAGCACCGTTTGCGTCACCCGGTATTGGGCCAGCTGCGCGGCCTCCTCCGTCGGAGTATGAGAAATGACCAGAATAGGACGCTCGATGCCCGCCTGCCGCAGCTGGATAGCCTCCTCCAGATTGGATACGCCGAACCAATCGGCGCCGTCCTGTTGCAGCGCGCGGGCGATCTCCACCGCCCCGTGTCCGTAGGCATCCGCTTTGACGATGCCCATGATACGACAGCCGGGGGTAAGCACCCCACGGATCGCCGCCAGATTATCCCGCAGCCGATCCAGATCCACCTCGGCCCAGGTACGATGTAAAAAAGAGTTCACGTGCCGTTCCTCTCCCGCATTCAATCTATTTGGTGTATTATACCGCTTTTCGCCCCGGCGGTCAACCGACCACGCAAAATCTTTTTGCGCCGCCGGGAGAGTCCGTGTCGAATGCCGACGGATCAGGACAGAACCTCTGTTTTCGCCCGCTCCCGCCGTCGGTCCCCACCCCATGACGCCGTATTGTCTCAGGCATCCGGCTCCTTCGCCTTTCGGGTGATGCGGAAGGTCGTTTCCGTCATGGTGATCATCAGAGCGAAGAAAATGAGCAGATACACCGGCAGGATCGAAAAGGAGACCGCATTGCCGAGCAGTCCGAACAGCGGCGGGATAAAGGTCGATCCCACGTAAGCGCTGGCCATTTGGATGCCGATGATCGCGCCCGAATTCTCCGCACCGAAATTGTAGGGGGTGGAATGAATGATGCAGGGATAGATGGGCGCGCAGCCGAGACCGATAACCAAGAAGGAGACAAAGGCGACAACATAGGATTCCACGGGGATGAGCAGCGCCACGATCCCGCAGGCCAGCACGCCGGTGCCCAGCCGGATCATCCCGCGGTCGCCCAGCTTATCCGTGATAAAGCCGCTGATAAACCGTCCGGCGGTGATGCCGATATAGAACAGAGCGGCGAACCCGGCGGCGCGTTCCGCCGGGATTCCCTTCGCCTCCACGAAATAAGTGCTGGCCCAGTGCATAGCGGTAGCCTCCGCAGCACAGTAAGCGAAAAAGCCGAGCAGCAGGAACGGGACTCCCCGGATCTTGAGCGCATCCCGCAGACCGACGGTTTTGCCCGTTTCTTCGGCTTTTGTCCGGTTGATCTTCCACACGGGCAGGGTGACAAGCAGCAGCACCGCGATGGCCAGCTGGATCGACCCCACGATCCGGTAGCCGCTGTTCCATGTCCCGTTTGTCAACGCATGGCTCATGATAAACGGACTGACGATCGTCCCGACGCCCCAGAAACAGTGGAGCCAGCTCATATGCTTAGCCTTGTAGTGCAGCGCGATATAGTTGTTGAGCGCCGCGTCGATCGCTCCCGCGCCCAGCCCGTAGGGGACGGCAAAGACGAGCAGCATCCAAAACCGGCTGGAAAAGGAAAACCCGAACAGAGCGATCACGGTAAGGAATACACTCGCCACCGTGACGATCCTGGTGCCGAATCTGCGGGTCATTTTATCCGACAGGAGGCTGGAGACAATCGTTCCGCCCGAGATGATCATGGACACGATACCCATAAAGGACACCGGTACGCCAAGCTCACTGTGCATGACCGGCCAACCCGCGCCCAACAGTGAATCGGGCAATCCAAGACTGATAAACGCCAGATAGATCAACGCCAGCAAAAACGAATACATGGTATTTTCTCCTCGAATTACAGATGATTGCCCCCATTATACCACTGCATCGGCCGTTGTGCAAAGGAAAAATACACGAGCGCACCGCCAATTCAACCGAAAGGACGGCGCAGCCCCTGTCGGAAACGAAATCGCCCGGCAGAACGTCCGCGCGATTTTTCTCAACCGAAAGGACGAAGTGAGCACACCCCCATCGTTCTGTCGATCCAGCCGCACACGTTTCAGCCGTGCCGCCGTGCCGATATTTCATCGGAAACCGGAGCCGTCTATTTCAGAGAGCCAAGGGCAATGCGCCTGTTCAATTCCCACAAAGCCGTTCGGTTGCTGTCCCACTGAAGCACCGCGTGGGCATCCTCATAGGTCAGCCAGGCGCTTTCCGTATGCTCGGGAGATACCCGCAGGGACGCGCTTTCGACCCTCACCGCAAAAGCATATTCCGGAATCACGAGGCAATCCCTGCCCCACATGGTTTCCCCGTCCTTGAAACAACAGGCGGGTATGCTGCAACAGGTGTCCAGCTTAAAATACTCTTCCGTCACAGAAATATCGGCCTCTTCAAATGCCTCCCGTTTTGCCGATTCGAGGATTGAGGAATCTTCACTTTCTCCGCCGCCCGCTATAAATTGCCAAACCCCCATATCCCGCCGCCGAAACACACAGAACCGCGCCGCCTTCTATGTAATACGGAATGACTAAGACCTGATACCTGGCCCGCGCCATCGCTCATCATCTCCCCGAATTTCGATTGGTTCCCATTTACCGAATGACTGCGCTCCACTATAACCCGTACCCCCACAGCAGGTTAAGATAGAGCACACAGTCGACGATATGTGTAGTATCGACAAATGCTTCCAGACGGTTTTCACCAGTAAACCATTGTTTTTTCGCGCCGCTTAATACGGTGGTACGCTCAACACGCACCATGCGCTGCCGACACTTTCAAGAAACGATTTCAGAGTGGGGATCATCCTTAAATACGCTTGTTGGCCATGCGTCGATGTTGCCGCATTTTTCCTGTATCTCACCGACAAGAGCAATCCGAAAAGGCGCCGGTTTTTTGCCCAAAAACAAGAATTCCCCTGTGCGGCGACCCACCGCACCAGTTCTTCTCAGCCCCGATTCCACCAAAAGCAAAAGGACACCGCCAAAGCGATGTCCTTTTGCTTTTGTCCTCGGCACATGAAAAAGATATTTTGGCGACTTCAGTCGAGGGAACCGAACTCTCGAATACCACAACAACGCTTGACTTCGATTTTAAATATTCATCTTTAGCTGTTTGCTATCCCTAAGCGCTTGTTCCACAATGCTTTCTTGTCCCAACGAATCGTAATGCTCTTTGAGTCGATCCCTTAATCTGAACAGTTTTCCGCTTGCGGTGTCAACCAATTGGCCATAAGTCACTGCATGAATTCTTCCGCTCGCATCCTCCTTTCAACAGGTTCTGATTTTTCGGAGCCTGTTTTCTTTTATTTTCTTCCATACCGTGCCTCCCTGATTATCTGTCAGGATTTTAGCAGCTACAACTGCCAAACGCTTAAATAACAAGCGAAAGCAGGCGATCGATGCAAAGCGTTACATTCACTGTTTGTTCCGTGCATGTCCTAAAACAGCACGATCAAGTAGAAATATTTGCATTTCTCCACTTTTTATGATATAATGAGTATCATAAATAAGTATACGAAGGTGGAAGTTGAACATGGAGTGTACTCATTCTATATCATACGACAAGCTGTGGCACCGCTTGATCGATTTGAAAATGAAGAAAAAAGATCTGATAGAAAAGACAAATCTAAGTGCAAATGTCCTTGCAAAGATGGGGCGAGGAGAATCTGTGACCATGGATACCATCGTTCGGATATGCGTTGCTCTTGACTGTGACATAGGCGATGTTGTTAACATCGTCAAGAGAGAGGTATAATATGCCGAGTTTTACGAAACAGGTGATCAAGAACACATTTATCTCTTTGCTTGCAGAGCACCCGCTGAACGAGATCAGTGTAAAAATGGTAGTGGAAAACTGCGGTATCAATCGCAAATCTTTTTACTACCATTATCAGGATATTCCCTCGCTGGTGGAGGAGATATTCCGGGAGAAGACAGATTCTCTGATCGCACAATACAAAGAAATTCACTCCGTCGAGGAATGCCTCAACATAGCGATAAACTATCTGCTCAAAAACAGGAAATATATCCGCCATATTTATTCCGGTTCATCAAATGACAGCACATTTGACCGGTATCTTCTGAACACATGCGATTATTTCATCTGTCCTTTTGTGAGCGAAAAATCCGCTGAATTCGGTATTTCCAACGAAGACAAACGCGTCATTATTACATTATATCGTGGAGAAGTATATGGGATAATATCGGACTGGCTTATGAACGGAATGAAAGAAAATATCATTACCGACCTGCACCGTGCCTGTGAACTGCGTAGCGGGATGATCGATGCGGTTTTTCAAAAAGCGCGAGACTCACAGAATACCGAAACAAAAGGCAACGATACATAACCCTATCTTAAACGGAATTTGCTTTCCGTTCCCTTAAACAGGCGGAGGATGTTCTCCCGGTGCCGCACGATCAACAGTAAGCACGCCGCCGCGCACACCAGGCACACAACCGTTGGCTCTCCGAGAGCGGCGAGGGTAAACGGGCAGACAAACGCCGAGCATATTACCGACAGTGACATATATTTTGTTATTGCAAGCAACACTCCCCAGACGGCAAGTGCGATCAGCGCCGTGCGCCAATCGATAAACCAGATCGCTGTCGCTCCGACGAGAAAGCCCTTGCCCCCCTTGAAGTGATACCAGACCGGGAATACGTGCCCCAGCATGGCGCACAGCCCCGTATAAGCAGCGCCGAGGGCATAGGCTTTGCCGCACAGCACAAACAGCGGGCAAAACACCGCACACAAAACAGCAGTTTTCAGAATATCCAACAGAAACACAAACCAGGCGTGCCGATTGCCGTAGACACGCTTGAAATTGGTGAAGCCGGGGTTTTTGCTGCCGAGAGCCCGGATGTCCTGATGATACAAGAGTCGTGACAGCAGGATGGCAGGGTTGATGCCCCCGATCAGATAGGAACACAGGGTACAAATACTCAACAGTAGCGGAAAGTTCAAGACTGGCTCCTCCTTTTTTCCTCCAACATGGCAAACAGGCTTCTCAGGCGGATCGTGGCAGCCCCCATATTGGATATTTCATCGATTTTCAGTTGTGTATACTCCTTGCCGGCGGATTCCAGAATGCGCCTCACTTCGTCGGCGGTGATGGCATCCACCCCGCAGCCGAAGGACACCAGTTGCACGATGTGCAGATCCTCCGGGGATTTTGCCGCATATTCCGCCGCCGCATACATACGGGCGTGGTATGTCCACTGGTTGCGAACCTGCGTCGGGAACCTCGTCACCTCCCGGCTCAGGCTGTCCTCCGTGATCACGGAGGCGCCGAGGTCGCACAGCAGCCGATCGATCCCGTGGTTCACCTCCGGATCCAGATGATACGGCCGACCGCACAAGACGACCACCGGCTGTCCCTCAGCCGACGCCTCCGCCCGGAACCGCTGCGCCTGTGCCCGCACGGCGGCGTGAAAGGCTCGATATTCCGCATAGGCAGCATCTGCCGCCGCGGATATGTCCTTTTTGGAGAATGGCACAAAATAAGCGGATAATATCTGTCCGATGCGTCTTTCAAACGCCTTTCGGTCATGTACACCGACAAAATCGGTGATAAACGGCACGCTCTCCGACTGGGGGACATTTAACTTCAGTACCTGCGGATAATAGGCGACGACGGGACAATTGAAATGATCCACGCCGTGCCCCTCCTCCATATTGTAGCTCATATCCGGATAGAACACCGCATCGGGCTTTTGCGCCATCAGCCACTCAATGTGTCCGTGCATCAGCTTGGCGGGGTAGCACACCGTATCGGAGGGAATCGTATGCTGTCCTGCCGCGTATAGCTCGTGCGTTGAATTCGGCGACACGAGAACGCGAAAGCCCAGACTGTGAAAAAAAGCATACCAGAACGGCAGCAAATCGAAGAAATTCAACCCCATCGGAATTCCGATAGTCTTTTTTTTGCTGTTCGGCGGATCACACCGATATTTCTCCAGCAGTTCAAGTGTGTAGGCATACAAATTGCGGGGCTGTGCGGAGTTTTCCGTATGCAGTGGCTTTGAGCAGCGGTTGCCCGCCAGAAAGCGTCTGCCGCCGGAGAACCGGTTGATCGTGAGCTGACAGTGG
>DJEF01000034.1:43487-51696 GCA_002431285.1 Ruminococcaceae bacterium UBA5905
AGTGATTTTGGCACCCGCCGCAGATGGTCTGCTGCGCAGTATATCGAAAATCCGCCAGCTCTCCGGGCGTGAGCAGCCCCTTGGCCGCATGGGAGACCGCATACAGCGCCGCCCCGTAGGCACCCATCAGCCCGGCAAACCGGGGACGGATCACCTCCCGCCCCGTTTCCTGCTCAAAGGCACGCAGCACGCAGTCGTTTAAGAAGGTGCCTCCCTGCACAACGATATGTTGACCCAGCTTTTCCGGATCGGCGCAGCGGATCACCTTATAGAGAGCATTTTTCACCACGCTCACAGACAGTCCCGCCGCAATATTCTCCACGCTCGCTCCGTCCTTCTGTGCCTGCTTGACGGAGCTGTTCATAAAGACCGTGCAGCGGCTGCCCAGATCGGCGGGAGCGTCGGCAAAGAGTCCCAGCTGTGCGAATTCAGCACTGGACAGCCCCAGCGTATCGGCGAAGGTCTGCAGAAAAGAGCCGCAACCGGAGGAGCAAGCCTCGTTCAAAAACAGGCTGTCGATGAGCCCGTTCCGGATCTGAAAGCACTTGATATCCTGTCCACCGATATCGATGATGAAATCGACATCGGGACGAAATTTTTTGGCGGCGGTATAGTGCGCCAGCGTTTCCACCACGCCGCACGGAATGCCGAAGGCCGCCTGCATCAGCTTTTCCCCGTAGCCGGTGACAGCGCTGCCGGCGATCTCGATCCCCGGATAGGCAGCATACAGCTCGGTCAAATACTCCCGGATCACCCGGACCGGATCTCCGTAATTCGGCTTGTATACAGGATAGAACAGGTTGCCCTCCCGATCGCACAGCACCGCCTTCACCGTAGTCGAGCCTGCATCGACGCCCAAAAACATAGGGCCGTTCGGTGCGCTCAGGGTGCCGATGCCGTCAGAGTTAGCCCGGTGCCGTGCAGCAAAGCGCGCGTAGTCCTCCTCGGAGAAGAACAGCGGTGCACGCTTACGGTAGGTGGTCTCCTGCGCCCGGGCGGAGAGCCGCCCGCGCAGCTCGTAGGGCAGGATCGGCTGGCCGACCCCAGCCGCAATGCATCCCAGCGCCACGAAATACAGAGAATTTTCGGGACAGAGTCCGGTCGTGCCGATAACCTCGTCAAAGCTGCGGCGCAGCTCGGACAGAAAGGTCAGCGGCCCGCCGAGATACAGCAGCTTTCCCTTGATCGCACGCCCCTGCGCCAGACCTGCCACCGTTTGGTTCACCACGGCGCGCAGAATGCCCGCCGCAATATCCTCATGCCGCATCCCTTGGTTCAAAAGCGGCTGGATGTCCGATTTAGCAAACACGCCGCAGCGGGAGGCGATAGTAGGGACGGTTTCCGCCCGGGCGGCGAGCTCATTCAGTTCCAACGGCGTGACCTGCATCAGTGATGCCATCTGGTCAATAAATGCACCGGTGCCGCCCGCACAGGTGCCGTTCATCCGCATTTCAAATCCGTCGGTGAGAAAGAGGATCTTCGCATCCTCGCCACCCAGTTCGATGACGGTGTCCGTGCCGGGGCAATATTGCTCCGCAGACAGCTTTTCGGCAAATACCTCCTGCACAAAGGGCAGCCCAAGCGCCTCGGAGAGCCCCAGACCCGCTGAACCGGACACGGTGAGCTGGAGTTCCTCCTCCGGAAATTGCTCCTCCAGCTGCTGCAGAAGCTCCGCCAGCTTTTCGTCGATCTTAGCCCCATGCCGCACATAATTTTTCTGCAGAATGGAGCCCGTCTCGTCCGACAGCACATATTTGAGCGTCGTAGAGCCGATATCAAGTCCCAGCTGTTTCATGTGCATTCTCCTTTGCGATCGCCAGCATCAGCTTGATGCGGTTTTCCTGATTGACCCGGGAGGCACCGGAATCATAATCCACGGGGAAAATATTTGCCCCGGGATACAGCTCCCGCAGACGGCGGATCGTCCCCTTGCCGGCGATGTGATTGGGCAGGCAGCCGAAGGGCTGCGCACAGATGATATTGGTATAGCCCTTTTCGATCATCTCCGCCGCCTCGCCGGACAGCAGCCAGCCCTCTCCCATTTTCACGCCCCGGTCGATCACACGGTCTGCCAGCGTCTTCACCCGCTCGAAGCACGCCGGCGGAACAAACTCCGAATAGGGCTTCAGCGCCTCGATGAGCCATCCCTCCCAATCGGCGGCGATGTGCTCCGCCTTGCGTCCGATGAGCCGCTTGGCGGCGCTGCCGCCGTAATAGCGATGGTCGGTCTCCGTATTGGCAAAGCAATACTGGAAAAAGCCCAGCACACCCGGCACCATATATTCACAGCCTTGGGACAGCAGGAATTTCTCCAGCCCGTTATTGCCGAAGGAGGAATATTTGACATAGATCTCCCCGACGATGCCGACCTTCGTCACGGTGCGGGGCACCTTGGGCAGCTCGTGAAAGTCTCTGGCCATCGCCGCAAGGTTTTTCCGCATGGCGCTGCCGGACAGACCCCGTTTCCGGCGAAACTGCTCCGTAAGACAGTCGACCCATTTTCGAACCAGTGCCAGGGTGCTGCCCGGCTCCTTTTCATAGGGCAGACACTGATTTTTGAGCAGCAGCAGCATATCACCGTAGATCAGGCTCCGCAGCCCGATAACCACCATCCCGGGGGTGATCTTAAAGCCGCTGTAATGCTCATATCCGCCGAAGCTCAGCGAAATAACAGGGACATAGTCCATCCCCATATCCGTCAGCGCCTTGCGCAGCAGACAGATATAATTCGAGGCTCTGCAGCCACCCCCGGTCTGAAACTGAATGAGGGCTGACCTGTGAGGATCAAAATCCCCACAGGTCAGGGCATAAAGCTGCTGTCCGAGCATACAAATCGCCGGATAGCAGACATCGTTATTCAGCACCTTCAGCCCGGTTTCGATCACCTCCGGGCCTTCGTAATGAAGCACTTGCAGGTGATAGCCGTACAGACGGAACACTTCCTCCAGCAGCTCCATGTGGGTGGGGAAAATGTCCGGCGCCAATATAGTGTACTCCCGCTTCATCTCTTTTGTAAAATCCACTGCCATCATTACTCCACAATCACGATCAAATCATATATGCTCTGCTCTCCGTTAAGTTCGCATAATTCCACATTCCTATAGACGGAGGCGACCGCCTCTCGGAAAGCCGCACGTTCCTCCGCTGGGAGATCCGTCCCGTATATAGCGATCAATATCTCATGCTGCTGGGTCTGCAACTTTTCCAGCAGTGCCATTGCCGCCTCAAGCCGTCCACTGACGGCGTCCAAGACCGTTCCGTCGGCAAAGGCGATAAAATCGTCCTTGCTCACCCGGACACCGTTGCAGACCGAATCCCGCACGGCACGGCTGATCATCCCGGTCTCAACTCCCTGCATGGAGTCACTAAGCAGAGCGGCGATGGTGTCGGCGTCGCCGCTGTCGTAGCTGAGCATGGACAGCGCCGCATAGCCCTCGCCGATATTCCGGCTGTTCAGCACACGGACATCGGCGTTTTTGTAAAGCACCCCTGCCTGCCTGGCGGTCAGCAGAATGTTGCCGTTGTTCGGCAACACAAAGATCGTCTCCGCATTTACCTCGTCGAAGGCACGGATAAAATCCGCCGCGGCGGGATTTTGGGTCTGTCCGCCGTCCAACACCACATCGGCTCCCAGCTGCAGAAACGCTTCGCGAATCCCGGCGCCCGAGGCAACGGTGACCACCGCAAATTTCTTTCTTTCTGCACGGGACTTAGCGGACTCGGCGGCTTTTTCCACCAGAGTATCCTGATGCTGCAGCGTCATATTTTCGATCTTCAAAGTCAGAAACTCGCCGAATTGCTGACAATAGCTTAGGATCTCTCCAGGCGCCATCGTGTGGATATGTACCTTCACAACGCTGCCGTTTTGGAATGCCACGATAGAGTTTCCCATCGTACCGAGTTTTTTCACCAGCGCATCTGTAGAAAAAGCGGAAATATCGGTTTTAGCGTGTTGCAGCTGTAGCAGAAACTCGGTGCAATAGCCGTATATCATGACGCTGTTTTCATTGAAATTTGCAAAATCAACGCGCGCTTTTGGCTCAGGATTTTCAGGGGGCTGTACGGAAATGCTCTCGCCGCGAAACGCGCGGCGGATGCCATCGGCGATATAATACAGCCCGGCGCCACCGGAATCGATCACACCGGCTTCTTTAAGCACGGGCAGCAATTCCGGTGTGCGCTGCAGAGACGCCTCCAACTCATCCATATAGGTTTGCCAGAATCCCTCCAGTGTCTTCTGCTCCCGAATGCGGGATGCTGCATTCGCTGCCTCTCTGGCAACGGTCAGAATCGTCCCCTCCGTAGGCACGGCGACCGAATCATAGGCAAACTTTACACCGGTTTCCAATGCCTCAGACAGTGCCGCAATATCCGCCGTTTCCTTACCGCTGAGTGCTGCGGCAAAGCCGGCAAAAAGCTGAGACAGGATCACGCCGGAGTTGCCTCTGGCGCTCATCAGCATGCCGCTTGCCAGTTGCCGCGCTGCGTCGCCGAGCGTATCGCAGCTATCGGATCGAACAGCGCTGAGTCCGCCTTCAACGGTCATACTCATGTTTGCACCCGTATCACCGTCGGGGATCGGGAACACATTCAGATCGTTGACCGTGTCTGCATGGACACGCAGATTGTTCTTACCGCCCTCGATCAGGCGCAGAAAAGTTTTAGCATCAAGTGTTTGTGTGTTCATCATCCTTCGAATGTCACTTCCTTGCCGAAACCGAAAATCGCCAGCGCGTCCGGACCGACCGAGGCGCCGATGATCGGCCCGATATACCCGACATGGATCTCCCGGCAGGGGATCTCCTGCTCCACCAGTTGCCGCAGCATCTCTGCCTCCTCGGTACAATCAGCGTGGGCAATATAGACACACTGGTGTTCCGCATCGAGGATAGAGTCCTTCAAAAGCGCCACGATCTCCCGGATGGAGGTCTGACGACCCTTTACCTTTTTTATCGGCGTTTGATATCCGTCCTTATCGGAAATAATGATCGGTTTTACACCGAACAGGTTGCCGAGGAACGCTGCTGAAGCCTTGACTCGGCCGGAACGCTTGAGAGCATCGAGGCTGTGCACCGTGCAGTATTCATTCACAAGATTGCGATCTGCCATGATCCGGTCGGCGATGGCTTTGGCATCAAGACCGGTATCGCGGTATTCCGCCGCGCGCACGGCGAGCATACCTTCGCCCATGCTGGCGTTAAGCGAGTCGATGCAGAATATGCTTGCCCCGGGAAAGTGAACGGATAGTTTTTTTGCTACAACTGCCCCGGTATTTACGGAGCCGGATTGCTTTAAGGAGCATCCGATATATACGATGTCCCTTCCTTCCTCCAGATACTGACGGAAGATCCTATCAAATTCCTCCGTCGGCACCTGTGCCGTCAATACGCGGTTGCCGGCGCGCATCGTGTCGTAAAGCTCCCTGGGCGTATAGTATTCAAAATCAAGGCTTGCCCACTGTTCTTTTCCGTCCCGAATAGTTTTCATACGCGCATAATCAATACCGTAGCGGGTACGGATTGACTGGTCGATATCGGCACAGGAATCGGTGATGATTTGAACCGGTCTCATAAAAATGCCTCCTTAACTCATTACTGTGCTTTTCAGTATACCTGTGCGCGAAAAATGTCGCAACGGGCAGAAAACCTGTTTTGTGGCATTTTGGGACAAAATCATATAAGTGAGGCATTTTGGGACAGATCGCTGTCAATGTGGCGTTTTGTAACACACCTCCCCGTTTGTCCGTTTCGGAGAGGCAAAAAGATTGCTATACTTAATTATGTAAAAATTTAAGCTTGCATGCAAAGGAGGTCTTTTCGTGCGTTCAGTTGCACCTATGAGAATCGCCAAGATTGGGTATCTGGTCATGTCAGCACTTTTGTGCCTGATCGGGGTTCTTTTGATCCTGTTTCCGAACATTTCTTTAAGATTGGCTGGTATATTCGTCAGTATCATTTTGTGTGTGTTCGGAGCGATCAAATTGGTTGGTTTCTTTTCAAAGGATCTGTTTCGATTGGCCTTTGAAAATGATTTAGCCTCCGGAATTCTGATGCTGGCGCTCGGAATCAGTCTGTTGTTTCATACTGAGGGCACCCTGTCATTTCTGTGCACAGTCCTCGGAATTCTGATTTTAACGGACGGTATGTTAAGAATCGAAATTGCCATGGATGCAAGACCGTTTGGCATTCCGCTCTGGTGGATGATACTGATGTTTGCCATCTTTACCGGTGCTTTCGGCTGCTTGCTGATCTTCAGACCGAGCGAGAGCATGGAGATCATGGTCACGATTCTTGGATTGTCTCTGATCTGTGATAGCATTCTCAATTTTATCACCATTCTGACAACTGTAAAAATCATTCGCAAGCAATATCCAAACCATATAGAAAAAATGGAATAATCAGCAGGTATCATTATGAACACAAACAACAAAATGCTCCATTTCGGACTAAAGAAGGCTTTTGACTATGTTGGAAAGGATCCGGACAAAAATTTGCCCAAGCTGATGGCGCTGGTGGACAAATTTGCCGGCAGCGGTCCGAACAGCTTTGAAGTACAGCGCGCCACGTTCCGTCAAATCATCAGTGATCCTGACAACAATATGCACAAGCTGCTTTGGAGCGTATGGACTGATATCGACGATGGTGTATTAAAAAAGACCTTTGAGAATTTTATCATTAACGCCAATCTTGTTGGTTGGCCGCGAGAGGAAGAGCTTCGGAAAAAGTACAACTGCAACATCCCGTGGGCGATTCTTCTGGATCCTACCTCTGCCTGCAATCTGCATTGTACGGGCTGCTGGGCGGCTGAATACGGAAACAGACTCAATCTGTCGTTTGACGAGATCGATTCGATCATTACGCAGGGGAAAGAATTGGGCGTATATTTTTACATATATACCGGCGGTGAACCGCTCATGCGCAAAGAGGATCTTCTGAAAATATGCCGGAAGCATTCCGATTGTGAGTTTATGACATTTACTAACGGCACATTGATCGACGAAAAATTTGCAAATGATCTTCTCGAAGTCAAAAATTTCATCCCCGTTTTAAGCGTCGAGGGCTTCGAAGAAGCAACGGATGCACGTCGCGGAAAAGGGACATTCCAAAAAGTTGTACATGCCATGGATATACTCAGGACACATCGTCTGCCGTTTGGAATCAGCTGTTGCTACACGAGCCAGAATCTGAACTCCATCAGCAGTGACGAGTATTTTGACCAGATGATCGAATGGGGTGCCAAATTTGTTTGGTACTTCCACTACATGCCTGTCGGCAATGATGCAGTCGTTGATCTTTTGCCCACACCGGAGCAGAGAGAATATATGTATCATAAGATTCGTGAGATCCGCAGAACAAAACCGATTTTTGCAATGGACTTCCAGAACGACGGCGAATTTGTCGGTGGTTGTGTTGCCGGTGGAAGACGCTATCTGCATATCAACGCCAATGGCGATGCGGATCCTTGCGTTTTCATTCATTATTCGGATGCCAATATCCGTGAGAAAACTCTGCTTGAAGTTCTCCGTTCACCACTGTTCCAGGCATATCACGATGGGCAGCCCTTTAACGACAATCATCTGCGCCCCTGCCCGATGCTTGAAAATCCCGAAAAGCTGAGGGAAATCGTCGCAAAAAGCGGCGCCCGTTCAACGGATATGCAATCCCCCGAATCGGCGGAGCACCTCTGTTCAAAATGTGATGCGTATGCAAATTGTTGGAAAGATTCGGCGGATCGTTTATGGACAGACAGTCAGGCAAAGAAAGCAGAGGATTCTGAGAAACAATAAAAAATACCGTTTCAACACAGACGAAAGCAGATCATAAGAAACACCGCCTTCTTAACGATTTTATACCAGCCCAAAGGGAGGTGTCGTCTATTTATGAAAAACGACAGAGAAAAAACAAATCATAAATATTTGACCGTTCCTAATGCGATGAGCCTGTTTCGGCTTTTGCTGATTCCGGTAATCGTTTGGCTCTATTGTTTCAAGAAAAGCTATTACGCAGCGGTCGCCGTTATTGCAATTTCTGCCTTAACAGACATCCTCGACGGAAAGATCGCAAGAGAATTCCATACGGTTACGAATTTGGGCAAAATACTGGATCCCATTGCCGACAAGCTTACTCAAGGTGCAGTGATCATTTGTCTTACAAACCGTTATCCGCAGGTCATGATTATGATCGTGCTTTTCTGTATCAAAGAGGCCGTT